>JAIBCD010000004.1 GCA_019694335.1 Rhodospirillaceae bacterium
CTTGCCGCTGGCCGGGATCTTCCTGGGATCGAGGCCGTGATCCTCCACCAGGTGCCGCACGGCGGGCGCCAGCGGATAATCGGAAACAATGGCGGGCTTCGCGGCCGGCGCGGCCTTGGGCGCGGGGGCCGGCGCCGCCTTGGGCGCGGGCGCCGGAGCGGCAGCAGCCTTCGGAGCGGGAGCAGACGCCGGCGCGGCTTTCGGCGCTTCGGCTTTCTTGGCGGGCGCGGCGGCGGCCCCAGCCGCCCCGATCACGCCGAGCACGGCGCCGACACCGACTTCGGAGCCTTCCGCGGCCACGACTTCCGAGAGCGTGCCGGCGCTTTCCGCGCGCACTTCCACGGTGACCTTGTCGGTCTCCAGCTCCACCACCGGTTCGTCCATGGCGACGGCGTCGCCGACTTTCTTGAACCACTTCGCGACGGTGGCTTCCGTGACCGATTCGCCCAGGGTGGGCACTTTGATATCCGGCATGTCGTTCCCCGAAATTTATGTCGTCAGTTGTTTTATTGGCCGGAGCGCCCCAAGGATTTCTTGAGTACGCGCCCCGGCGATAGCTTTACTCAGCGGCCATTTTTCCGATCTTCGAGATACGGCGGAACGGCTGCGGGATCTGGGCGAGCGGCGTGGTGAGCGCCCATTCGCAAATCTCGTTCTGTTCGCGCACGTGGTTCTTCATCAGACCGGTGGCCGGCGACGCCGCCGGCGGACGGCCGGCGTAGACCGGGCGCTTGGCCTTGATGTCGAGCCCGTCGAGCGCGTATTCGAGGCGGCGGTCGACGAAGGTCCACGAACCCATGTTGGCGGGCTCTTCCTGGCACCAGACCACTTCGGCGTTCTTGTATTTGGCGAACTCGCGAGCCAGCGTTTCCTTCGGCCAGGGATAGAGCTGCTCGACGCGCATGATCGCCACGTCGTCGATGCGCTCCACCTCGCGCGCCTGCAGGAGGTCGTAATAGACCTTGCCGGAGCACACCACGATGCGGCGCACCTTCGCGGGCGCCGCGACCTTCTCGGTCTCGCCGAACACGCGCTGGAACGAGGTCTTCTCGGTCATGGTGTCCAGGGTCGAAACGCAGCGCTTGTGACGCAGCAGCGACTTGGGCGTCATGATCACCAGCGGCTTGCGGAAGTTGCGGCGCATCTGGCGGCGCAGGGCGTGGAAGTAGTTGGCCGGCGTGGTGATATTGCAGACCTGCCAGTTATCCTGCGCCGACAGCTGCAGATAGCGCTCCATGCGCGCCGACGAATGCTCCGGCCCCTGGCCTTCGAAACCATGCGGCAGCAGCATGACCAGGCCCGACAGACGCAGCCACTTGCTTTCGCCCGAATTGATGAACTGGTCGATGATCATCTGGGCGCCGTTGGAGAAGTCGCCGAACTGGGCTTCCCACAGGGTCAGTGTGTTGGGGTCGGCGAGACTGTAGCCGTATTCGAAACCGAGCACCGAAAGCTCCGATAACGGGCTGTCGATGACTTCGAAGTGGGCCTGCTTCTCGCGAATATTGTTGAGCGGCACGTAGCGCGCCTCGGTATTCTGGTCCACCAGCACCGAGTGGCGCTGGGAGAACGTGCCGCGGCCGCAATCCTGGCCCGACAAACGCACCGGGGTGCCTTCGACGACGAGCGTGCCATAGGCCAGCGCTTCCGCCGTCGCCCAGTCGATGTCCTTGCCGGTCTCGATCATCTCGAGCTTGGCCTTGAGCTGGCGCGCGACCTTGGGATTCACCGCGACGCCTTCCGGCGACCGCGAGATCGAGCGGCCGACCTCCTTCAGCAGGTCGAGCGACACGCCGGTCTTGTCGTCGCGGAGTTCCTCTTCCTCGCCCATCTGCGCGAGGCCTTTCCAGGCGCCTTCCAGCCAATCGGCCTTGTTGGGCTTGAAGCTGGAGGCGGATTCGAAATCCACCTCCATCATATGCATGAACTTGCTCATCATGCGGTCGGCGTCGTCCTTGGTGTAGAGGCCTTCCTCGACCAGGCGGCGCGCATAAAGCGTGCGCACCGACACATGGCCGTCGATCTTCTTGTACATCAACGGCTGGGTGAACTTAGGCTCGTCGCCTTCGTTGTGGCCGAAGCGGCGGTAGCAGACCATGTCCACAACCGTGTCGATGCCGAACTCCTGGCGGAAATCCATGGCGATGCGCGCGCAGTGCACTACCGCCTCGGGGTCGTCGCCGTTGCAATGGAAGATCGGCGCCTCGACCATCTTGGCCACGTCGGTGCAATAGAGGCCCGAGCGCGAGTAGCGCGGCGTGGTGGTGAAGCCGATCTGGTTGTTGATCACGAAGTGGACGGTGCCGCCGGTGGTGTAGCCCTCGATCTGCGAGAAGCCGAAGCACTCGGCGATGATGCCCTGGCCCGCGAAAGCCGCGTCGCCGTGGATCAGCAGGCCCATCACCTGCTTGCGGGCGTGGTCGCCCATCTGTTCCTGCTTGGCGCGCACCTTGCCCAGCACGACCGGGTCGACCACTTCGAGGTGCGACGGGTTGGCGGTGAGCGAAAGGTGCACGGTGTTGCCGTCGAACTCACGGTCGGCCGAGGTACCGAGGTGGTACTTCACGTCGCCCGAGCCTTCGACCGAATCCGGGTTCGGGGAATTGCCCTGGAACTCGGAGAACAGCGCGCTGAACGGCTTGTGCATCACGTTGACCAGCACGTTGAGGCGCCCGCGGTGGGCCATGCCGATGACGATCTGCTTCACGCCGAGCGCGCCGCCGCGCTTGATCACCTGCTCCAGCGCCGGGATGGCGGACTCGCCGCCGTCGAGACCGAAGCGCTTGGTGCCGGTGTACTTGATGCCGAGGAACTTCTCGAACCCTTCCGCCTCGGTCAGGCGTTCGAGGATCGCCTTCTTGCCTTCGGTGGAGAAGCGCGGGGTCAGGCGGTCGGTCTCGATGCGCTTCTGCAGCCAGGCCTTCTGCTTGGGATCCTGGACGTGGGTAAACTCGACGCCGATGGTGCCGCAGTAGGTGGATTTGAGCGCATCGACGATTTGGCGCAGGGTCGCCTTCTCGAAACCGAGCACGCCGCCCAGATGAATCTCCTTGTCCAGGTCGGCTTCGGTGAAGCCGTGGCTCTGGTAGTTGAGTTCCGGATGGCTCTCGGGGTCGTGCAGGTTCAGGGGATCGAGCTGCGCCACCTGATGGCCGCGCGCGCGATACGCACGGATCAGTTGCAGGGCGTGAATCGAATTGACGGCGTGGGTGGCCTCGCTGCTGCCGGGCATGGCGGCGTCGGCCTTTTTGGCCGGCTTGGCCCCTTTGGCGGGGATGTCGTCGTCGCTCTTGGCGCCGATGATCTGGTGGTGGGATTCCTGCCAGCTGGCGCCGGACAGATCCTGCAGCAAAGCTGCTTCGTCGTCAGCCAAGTCATTGAAAAAGCTGATCCAACTCGGATCGACCGCTGACGGATCCTGGCGGTACTTGGCATAAAGTTCGAGAATGAACGGCGCGTTCGCGCCGGTCAGAAATGAGGCGTCCACGGAAGAAATCCTTGCCTAACGGCCTTTCCCGGCCCGCCAGCAGCAGTCGCCTGAGGAAAAGCCCCAACCGCTCAGTCATAGACGAATTGCCCCTTGCGGACAATGACTTGGAGGGCCAATTGGCGTGTTGGAAGCAAGAGGCAGGGCTGCAAAATCAAGCCCCTAGCGGGAGCCGCGCGGCTTACGGGACCACCTTGTCCCGAATCCAGCCCTCGACCTGGGCGAGGCCGCTGCGGGCGTCGGAGTCGTCCGGCTTGAAGCGCAAGAGCTCTTCGTAGGTGGCCTTGGCCCGGGGCAGTTCGCCGACCGCGGCGCAGGCGCCGGCCTTGCCGTGGAGCGCGGTGATGTTGTGCGGGTCATGCCCGAGGACTTCGGCATAGACCACCAGGGCGTCTTCCCAGGCCTGCAGCTGTTCGAGACACAAGCCCAAGTCGCAAAGGATCGGGTAACGCGCGGGCCCCGCCAGGTCGGCGGCCGCGCGCAGGGCCTCGACCGCCTCCGGCGTGCGGCCCTGCATCGCCCGGATACGGCCGAACAGATGGCGGTATTGCGCGTCACGCGGCGCGAGTTCCATCGCCTTCTCGATATGGCCCACGGCCGCGTCGGCGAAACCCCTCTCCATCGCGACCAGCGCCAGGAGTTTTTGCGGTTCGGGATCGACGCCGTCCTGCTCCGCGGCGGCGCGGTAGCACCACTCCGCCCGGTCGAGATCGCCGGCGTCGTGATGGGCGAGGCCCTGGTCGATCAGAGAGGACATCGATTCTCGGTCCACCCCTTCTATAGGCCCGGGAAGGCGAAGGCCCACGTCACCAAGGCGGAATTGATGCCGGGATTGACCCGCCCGGTGCCCGCGTTGGAGATGTGATCGATCGCCACCCCCAGACGCGCATTGGGCAGCACACGATAGGAAAGGCCCAGCGCCAGGTGGAATTCGAACGGTTGGCCGGGATCGAGACCCTTCGCCTTGCTGTAAACCCCCATGCCGGCGGCGGGCGTGAATTCCCAGGCATTGGCCGCGCCGAACTGAATCGGCGCCGCGAGACCGGCATAGGCGTAGGTCGCGCCCTTGCTGTTGACCATGAAGCCCACCAACGGCTTCAGGCCGCGAAACCCACCCTCGCCGGCATTGTCGAACAAGCCGTGACCGAAACGATACTCGATGCGGCCTTCGACATACTGCGTGCGGTGACCGACGAGATCGAACACGCCCGCGTTGAGGATCACCGCCGCCGGATCGGCGGCGTGACCCGTGCGCGGGAACGCAAAACCCGCGAGGACCGCTACAACGGCAAGGAAACGCGCCAAGAGCAGGTTTCCTTACTTGCCCATGGCCTTGAGCATGGTGGAGCCCAGCGCCGACGGGCTGTCGGCGATGTGATAGCCCGCACTGCGCATGGCTTCGAACTTCGCGGCCGCGGTGCCTTTGCCGCCGGAGACGATGGCGCCGGCGTGGCCCATGCGGCGGCCCGGAGGCGCCGTGGTGCCGGCGACGAAACCGACGATCGGCTTCTTCTTCTTCGCGGCCTTGTAGAACGCAGCGGCGTCTTCCTCGGCGGTGCCGCCGATTTCACCGATCATGATGATGCCCTGGGTTTCGTCGTCGCCCAGGAACATGTCGAGGCAGTCGATGAAGTTGGTGCCGTTGACCGGGTCACCGCCGATGCCGATGCAAGTGGTCTGGCCGAGGCCGGCGGCGGTGGTTTGCGCGACGGCTTCATAGGTGAGCGTGCCGGAACGCGAGACGATGCCGATCTTGCCGCGCTGGTGGATATGGCCTGGCATGATGCCGATCTTGCACTCGCCGGGGGTGATGACACCGGGGCAGTTCGGGCCGACCAGACGGGTTTTCGAGCCGCTTAGGGCGCGCTTCACCTTCACCATGTCCAACACCGGAATGCCTTCGGTGATGCAGACCGCGAGCGGGATTTCGGCGTCGATGGCTTCCAGGATCGCGTCGGCCGCGAACGGCGGCGGCACGTAGATCACGGTCGCGTCGCAGCCGGTTGCCTGCTTGGCGTCGGCGACGGTGTCGAACACCGGCAGGTCGAGATGCGTGGTGCCGCCCTTACCGGGAGTCACGCCGCCGACCATCTTGGTGCCGTAGGCGATCGCCTGTTCGGAGTGGAAAGTACCCTGGCTGCCGGTGAAACCCTGGCAGATGACCTTGGTGTTCTTGTTGATCAGGACGGCCATGTTATGCGGCCTCCTTCACGGCCTTGACCACCTTTTCGGCGGCATCTGCGAGGTTGTTGGCGGTGATGATAGGCAGGCCGGAATCGGCCATGATCTTCTTGCCCAGTTCCACGTTGGTGCCTTCGAGGCGCACCACCAAGGGAACATTGAGGCTGACTTCACGGGCGGCCGCGACCACGCCCTCGGCGATGACGTCGCAGCGCATGATGCCGCCGAAGATGTTGACGAGGATGCCTTCGACGTTGGGGTCGGACAGGATGATCTTGAACGCCTTGGTGACGCGCTCGCGCGTGGCGCCGCCGCCGACATCGAGGAAGTTGGCCGGCTCGCCGCCGTAGAGCTTGATGATGTCCATCGTGGCCATCGCCAGGCCCGCGCCGTTGACCATGCAGCCGATCGAACCGTCGAGCTTGATGTAGTTGAGGTCATGCTTCGAGGCCTCGAGCTCCATCGGGTCTTCTTCGTCCTCGTCGCGCAACTCGACGATCTCGGGGTGCCGGTAGAGCGCGTTGGAATCGAAGTTCATCTTGGCGTCCAGCGGCAGCACGTCCTCGCCGGTCACGACCAGCGGATTGATTTCCAGGAGCGACGCATCGCTGTCGAGGAAACCCTTATAAAGCGCGGTCAGAAGCTTGGTGCAGGACTTGATCTGGTTGCCCTTGAGGCCGAGGGCAAAGGCGATCTTGCGGCAGTGGAAACCCTGGATGCCGGTGGCGGGATCGATGCTCTGGAAGATGATCTTTTCCGGCGTGTTGTGGGCGACATCCTCGATGTTCATGCCGCCTTCGGTGGAGACCATCAGGGTGACGCGGCTGGTGGCGCGGTCGACCAGCATGGAGAGATAGAGTTCGCGGGTGATGGCGCAACCGGCTTCGACGTAAACCCGCTTCACTTTCTTGCCAGCGGCGCCGCTCTGGTGCGTGACCAGGGTCTTGCCGATCATCTGGCTGGCGGCTTCCTTCACTTCGGCGATGGTCTTCACGACCCGCACGCCGCCTTTGCCGCCGGCTTCCTTCTCCTTGAAGGTGCCCTTGCCGCGACCGCCCGCATGGATCTGGGCTTTCACCACATAGACGCCCTGGGGCAGGCCTTCGGCCACCTTCGCGGCTTCATCGGCGGTGTAAGCGACGCCGCCGGGCAGCACCGGCACGCCATACTTCTTGAGCAGCTGTTTTGCTTGGTACTCGTGAATATTCATGATGTTCGCTCTGCTGGGGCGGGTGTGGCGGCGGGAATGTCGCGAGAAACGGGGCGAAAGCCCCCCTTCGCGCCGGGGCCTTTTATAGCACCCGGGACACCCCACGCAACCGGGCGGTTCCGGCATTTCAGCCTTCCCGCAATGCCGATTCACCTTGGTTGCTCAACGGTCTAAACTGAACACATGCGTGTCCTTAATCTTGAAGCCATCGCCGCCGCCCCCGCCGCCGACGACCCCTACCGGCATTTCGTGGGCGCCGCGGTCCTGAAACCGGATGCGGTTCCCGGGTTGCTGGCGGATTTTCCCGACATCAAGCAGCCAGGGTTCTACCCGGTCACCGATCTCACCGTTCGCGGAACCTTCGCCGACCTGATCGCGGATATGAACGAACCGGCGTTCAGCCAGGTGCTGGGCGAAAAACTCGGGCTGGAGCTGGCCTCCAAACCCAGGCTGATCACGATCCGCAAATGGTCCGCCGCGTCCGACGGGCGTATCCACACCGACTCCTTAAGCAAGATCGCCACCACGCTGATCTATCTGAACGAGCAATGGGCCGACAACGGCGGCGGACGCTTGCGCGTGCTGCGCGGTCCCAAGGATTTCGAGGATTACACCAAGGAGATCAACCCGGTGGTGGGCTCGATGTTCGGCTTCCGCCGCGCCGAGAATTCCTGGCACGGCCATTTGCCCTTCGCGGGCGAACGCAAGGTGGTGCAGATCACCTGGCTGATCGATGACTCAAAGGTCGCTCACAAGACGCGCACCGCCAAGTGGACAAGGTGGCTGAAAAGACTGAACCCGTTTTCCGCTTAAAGCGGAAAACGGGTTCTTGTTAAGACGGGTTTTCTACGAAAACCCTTTGGCAGCGGTTAGCGTACTGAAACGCCGGCGTTAGGCGAGCGTCTTGTCGATGTTCTTGCAGGCGGTGACCAGGCCGCGTACGGCGTTCACCGAGTTGTCGAACATCTTCTTCTCGTCCGCGTTGAGCGCGATTTCGACCACGCGCTCGACGCCGCCGGCGCCGATCACCACCGGTACCCCGACATAGAGATCCTTCTCGCCGTACTGGCCATTGATATAGGCGGCGCAAGGCAGCACGCGCTTCTGGTCCTTGAGGTAGGCTTCGGCCATTTCCACACCCGACGCCGCCGGCGCGTAGTAGGCCGAGCCGGTCTTGAGCAGCGCCACGATCTCGGCGCCGCCGTCACGGGTACGCTGCACGATCTTGTCGAGCTTCTCCTGGCTGGTCCAACCCATCTTGATGAGGTCGGGCAGCGGGATGCCGGCGACGGTGGAGTAGCGCACCAGCGGCACCATGGTGTCGCCGTGGCCGCCGAGCACGAAGGCGGTGATGTCCTTCACCGACACCTTGAATTCCTCGGCCAGGAAGTAGCGGAAGCGCGCGGAGTCGAGCACGCCCGCCATGCCGACAACCTTGTTGTGCGGCAGGCCGGAGAATTCGCGCAGCGCCCACACCATCGCATCCAGGGGATTGGTGATGCAGATCACGAAAGCATTCGGGGCGTGCTGCTTGATGCCCGCGCCCACCTGCGACATGACCTTCAGATTGATGCCGATCAGGTCGTCGCGGCTCATACCCGGCTTGCGCGCGACGCCGGCGGTGACGATGATCACGTCGGCGCCCTTGATCACCGAGTAGTCGGTGCCGCCGGAGTAAGCGGAGTCGACGCGTTCCACCGGGGTGGATTCGGCGATGTCCAGCGCCTTGCCTTGCGGGATGCCGTCGGCGATGTCGAACATCACCACGTCGCCCAGTTCCTTGAGGCCGATCAGATGGGCCAAGGTGCCGCCGATGTTGCCCGAACCGATAAGAGCGATTTTGCTGCGCGCCATGATGTCCTCTTTTAACCAGTAAAGAGAGCGGGATGCGCGGGGTTTGCGCAACCCAAAGCCCCCGGATGAATTCCCGCGGGGTGTAGCGCGATTCATTTGCCCCGGCAAGCGGCAGGCCCACCGCCGGAGTCCTTTCCCGACGCAAAAAAATGCAGCTACAGTGGGGGTTACGCCGCTTTAGCGTGGAGGTGTGAAATGCGACGTTTACCGGTTGCCGCCTGCCTGGCCGCGCTCGCGGCCTGCGCGGCGCCCGCGCATCAGGCGCCACCAGCCGCGGTCCCGGCGCACAGCCCGGCGCCCGCGCCGCCGCCGGAAGAACCCGGCGTTCCGATCGCGGTCACCCTGCCCGATATCACCACTTACGGCCTGATCCGCACCGACGGCGGAAAGATGCCCGCCCAGGTGCTCGCCCTCGGCCAGGCCGCGGACCTGCTCGCCGGCTACGATGTGGTGTTTTTGGGCGAGGTCCACCGCCATGTCGGCAACCAGCGCGCCCAGATGGACCTGTTCCGCGAAATCCATAAGCGCGCGCCCAACGTCGCGCTGTCGATGGAGCAATTCGAGCGCGACGTCCAATCGGTCCTCGACGACTACCTGGCGGGTAAAACGGGCGAAGTCTCCCTGGCCGAGAAAGGCCGTGCCTGGCAAAGCTACGGCACGACCTACCGGCCGCTGGTGGAATACGCCAAGGAACATCATTTGCCGGTGATCGCCGCCAACGCGCCCGAACAGGTGATTCGCTGCGTCGGACGCGAGGGGTTGGGATTCCTAACGAGCATGAGTCCCGCCGCACGCGGCTGGGCCGCCGCCGAGGTACATGCCGGCGAAGGCAAATACCGCGACAAGTTCATGGGCTTCGCCATGGGCGACGCCGGCCACGGCGGCGGCAAGAAAGGCGATGCGCCCAGCGCCCAGGCGATCCGCGGCTTCGAGGCCCAGGCCACGCGCGACGACACCATGGCGGAATCGATTTTCCTGCACTTGCAGAAAAACCCCGGACGCAAGGTGGTGCACCTGACCGGCTCGTTCCACAGCGACGACTTCCTGGGCACCGTCGAACGCCTGCAAATGCGCGACCCCAAGCTCAAGATCGCGGTGGTAAGCCCCACGGATTACAGGACCGCGGACAACTTGACCCTCAAGGCGTCGGACGCCGCGGGCGGCACGATGGTGCTGGCGCTGCGCGCCTTGCCGCGACTCTACGTCACGGCCGACGAGATGCGCGCGGCGATGCGCGGGCAGTCCACAAACCGCGAGAAGGTCAACTGCAAGATGTGACTATTTATGGTGGGCCTGCCGAATGTAGTCGGCGGCCTGCATCTCGATCAGGCGCGAGACGGTGCGGTGAAATTCGAACCCGCCTTCATACCCTTGATATAGATCCTGAGGCGGCACTGCCGCCGAACAGATCAGCGCCGTGCGATGTTCGTAGAGCGCGTCGATCAGGGTCACGAACCGGCGCGCCGCGTCTTTCAGGTCTTCGTTCATCTGCGGGATATTGCGCAAGATCAGTGTCGAGAACTGCGCGGCGATGGCGAGATAGTCGCTGGGGCCGAGGGGCTGCTGGCACAGGTCGGCGAAATCGAACCGCGCCGTGCCATGCGCCGCCGCCGGCACCGGAATCCGCCGGCCCTGGATCAAAACCACGTCCTGCGCCGGCGCCGAATCGTCGGTGAGCCGCGCCCAGGCCGCGTCCAAAGCGGCGTCAGCAGCCTGCCCCAGCGGCGTGACGTAGACCTGCTGCCCGGCCAACCGCCCCAGGCGGTAGTCCTGGGCCGCGTTCAGTTCCAGCAAATCGAAGGCCTGTTTGATGAGCGCGATGAACGGCAGGAAACGGTCGCGTTGCAGCCCGTGTTTGTAGAGGTCGTCCGGCTGACGGTTGGACGTGGAGACGATCACGACCCCACGCGCGAGCAATTTCTCGAACAGGCGCCCGACGATCATCGCGTCGGCGATGTCGCGCACCTCCAACTCATCGAGGCACAGCAATGTCGTGGAGTCGGCGATGCCGTCGGCCATGCCTGGAATCGGATCGCCTTCCTCCTCATACATCGGCAACTGGCGGCGGCGATGGATCTCGCCGTGAATGTCGCGCATGAAGGCGTGGAAATGCACCCGGTCCTTGGCCGCGACCGGGGCGGCTTCGAAGAACAGGTTCATGAGCATCGATTTGCCGCGTCCGACGCCGCCAAAGAGATAGAGCCCGCGCGGCGGCGGCTGATCGGGGCCACCGAACAGCTTGCCCAGCACGCCCTTCTTGGTGCCCTTGGGTTTGTAGGACGCCAGCGCGTTTGCCAGCGCCGCCAGCTTTTTCGCCGCCGCTTCCTGGATCGGGTCGGATTTCAGTTCGCCGGACGCCACCTTGGCGCGGTAGCGGATGAGCAGGTCGTTACTCATGACTTTGGTTATTTTTTTGGTCGCATCGCTTTAACCGTCGCGCGAAGCGCGCGATTCCCTGGTCTGCCGGCACCCGCTTTTCGGAACGATGCTTCGAAAAGCAACATGCCGCCCCCTTGCGAGGGCGGCATGCGGGTAACGCATAAATCGACAGGATCAGCCGTCCTTGTTGATCTTCTCGATCAGATCCTTGAGGGTCTTCTCGGCCAGATCGTTGGACACCTGGCAGGTGCCGGCCGCCTGATGGCCGCCGCCGCCGTACTTCAGGCACAACTCGCCGACGTTGGTCTTGGACGAACGGTCGAAGATCGACTTGCCGATGGCGTAGACCGTGTTCTGCTTCTTCAGGCCCCACATCACGTGGATCGAGATGTTGGACTGCGGGAATAGGGCGTAAATCAGGAAGCGGTTGCAGGCCCAGATGGTGTCTTCGTCGCGCAGGTCGAGCACCACCAGGTTCTTGTGCACGGTGGTGCAGCGCTTGATCTGTTCCTTGGCTTTGGTTTCGTGCTCGACATACAGGTCGACGCGCTCGACCACGTCCGGCAGCATCAGGATGTCCTCGACCGGCATCTGCACGCACTTGTCGATCAGTTCCATCATCAGCTGGTAGTTGGAGATGGTGAACTCGCGGAAACGGCCGAGGCCGGTGCGGGCATCCATGAGGAAGTTCATCAGATCCCAGCCCTTGGCGTTCAACACTTCGTCCTTGTTGAACTGGGCGGCGTCGCCCTTGTCCACGGCGACCATCAGCTCGTCGCTGATGCGCGGCACCTTGGCCTTGCCGCCGTAGTAGTCGTAGACCACCCGGGCCGCCGACGGGGCCTTGGGGTCGATGATGTGGTTGTCCTTCTTGCCGACGCGGATGGTTTCGCTCTCATGGTGGTCGAAAGCGAGGTGAACCCCATCCACAAACGGCAGGTTGGTGGTAATATCGCGGTTGGTGATCTCGATGACGCCGTCCTGCATATCCTTGGGGTGGACGAACTTGATCTCATCGATCAGGTTCAGCTCCCTCAAGATCGCGGCGCAGACGAGCCCGTCAAAATCGCTGCGCGTGACCAGACGGTATTTAGTCGAGGACATTGCAGGTTCCCCCATAAAACGCGGTGCATCCCGGCCGAAAAGATAAACAGGACGGTGGGTTAAGACAACCTAGATGCTTGAGAAGGACAAAAGCATTTTTATGAAGCCGCACACCGGCGAAATACGCGGGTTTTCGGGGATAATCCGGACCGAGGCAGGCCGCCAGCCTGCCACCGTCTGCTTGCGGCTGGCCGTCGCGGGCGTGGCCCTGAGCCTGCTGGCGGCCTGCGCCAACCCCTATGTGGACAGCCGGCGCGAGGCCGGTCAGAAGCAGCTCGTCGGCGCCTCGACCCCGGACATGGTGGCCATCTGCTTTTCGCCCAGCAAAACCCCGCGTGACCAGGTGACGGCGCTGGCCCAACCGGAATGCGCCAAGACCGGCCGCATGGCGGCTTTTGACCACGAAGACCCCTGGAGTTGCACGCTTCTCGCGCCGAACCGCGCCTTCTACCGCTGTTCGGCGAAACCTTGAGCCCGCGCCCCGCGTCGGACAGACGCCTGGGAGAAGGGATCGCCATGGCTTCCCTTCGCGTCTTGTGCGGTATCGCCGCTCTCGGCGTGGGGATCCTGGGTGGCATGTTGCTCTATAGGAGCCCCTCGGGCCGGAACGAGACGAGCAGCTACGGCGCGAATACCTACGGCCTGCAAAGAGACGCGGCCCTCGAGGTCTTCACGCGCCAGATCGCCGATCACCCCGAGGACTATATGCTCTACCTGCGCCGCGGCCTGACCCTTCAAGGTATGGGCCGCCAGGAGGAGGCGCTCACCGATCTCACCGACGCGCTCCGCCTCAGCCCGCCGGTGCTGACGGCCGAGGAGCTTGGCGACCGCGCCAACAACCTGGCCTTGCCCGAAACCCACCGCTGGACCCTTGCCCGCGAGTTGCACAGACAACGGGCCGTGGCCTTGGAAGCGCTCGGCCGCCCCAGCGACGCCCTGGCGGACTTGGATGCCGCCGTCGCCCTCAACACCAAAGACACGGACGTTCTGGAGCGCCGCGGCATCGTCCGCACCTATACCGGGCGCATCAAGGACGCGATCGACGACTTCAACGCCGTCCTCAACCGTCTGCCTATTCCCACCGCGGTCGTCGGCCGGGCCAACGCCAAATATCTCGGCGGCGATTACGCCGGCGCGGCGGAGGATTTCACCCGGGCGATCAGCATGAGCCCCGACAAGGGGCTCTATGCGGTGTGGTTGCTGAAATCCCAATTGCGCGGGCGCCTCGCGATCCCGCTCAAGCAGTTCGAAGACCTGCCTAAAGACAACCCGGCATGGATCGGCATCAATGCCCTGCTGGCGGACGACACTCCGGCACAAATGGCGGCGAGCCTCGCGGCCGGCACGGCCAAGGACAAGGCGCTGGCCTGTGACGGCATGGTATTCCTGGGCGAGTGGCTGGTGATCAAAACCGACGGCCGGAACGCGCCCGCCGCCTTCAAGGATGCCATCAGCGCTTGCCGGCCGGGAACCATGCCGCATGCCGTGGCGACTTTGGAGTTGCGGCGGCTGGCGACCGCGGCCAATGCACCCGCTGCGACGCCCGCGCCCAAAGCGCCTGCGATCATGCGGGAAACCCCGGCCGCGACCGGGGTTTCTCCTGGAATCTAGCCTGGGCTAGCCCGCCCGCTCGACCAGCTTGGTCTTGATGTCGGCGATGGCTTTCGCCGGGTTCAAGCCCTTGGGGCAGGTCTGGGTGCAGTTCATGATGGTGTGGCAGCGGTACAGCTTGAAGGGGTCTTCGAGCTGGTCGAGGCGTTCGCCGGTGGCCTCGTCGCGGCTGTCGTTGATCCAGCGCGCCGCCTGCAAAAGGATCGCGGGGCCGAGATAGCGGTCGCCATTCCACCAGTAGCTCGGGCAGCTGGTCGAGCAGCAGAAACACAGGATGCATTCCCACAGGCCGTCGAGCTTCGCGCGCTCTTCCGGCGACTGCAGGCGCTCGCCGGACGCCGGCGGCAGGGTGTCGGTCTTGAGCCACGGCTCGATCGAGGCGAGCTGGGCGTAAACATGGGTAAGGTCGGGCACCAGATCCTTCACCACCGGCATATGCGGCAGCGGATAGACCTTCACGTCGCCTTTGCAGTCCTCGATCGACTTGAGGCAGGCGAGCGTATTGCCGCCGTCGATGTTCATGGCGCACGACCCGCAGATGCCTTCACGGCAGGAGCGCCGCAGGGCCAACGTCGCGTCCATCTCGTCTTTGATCTTGAGCAGGCCGTCGAGCACCATCGGCCCGCAGGTATCCATGTCCACGTCATACGTGTCGATGCGCGGATTGGCGTCCGAGTCCGGATCGTAGCGATAGACCTGGAAGCGCTTGATGTTCTTGGCGCCGGCCGGCGCGGGATGCGCCTTGCCCTTGGTCGGCTTGGAATTCTTGGGCAGCGAGAGTTCAACCATCGGGGCAGCCCTTCTAATAAACGCGCGCCTTGGGCGCGATGTACTTGACGTCGCTGGTGAGCGTGTAGGTGTGCACCGGGCGATAATCCAGTTTCACCTTATGGTTTTCGTCGACGTAGGCGACGGTGTGCTTCATCCAGGTTTCGTCGTCGCGGTTCGGGAAATCCTCGTGCGCATGGGCGCCGCGGCTTTCGTGGCGGGCTTCAGCGCCATGGATGGTGGCGAGCGCGCAGGTCATCAGGTTTTCCAGCTCGAGCGCCTCGATCAGGTCGGTGTTGAAGATCAACGAACGGTCGCTGACCTTGATGTCCTTGAGCGACTCAGCGATCTGGCCGAGCTTAACGATGCCCTCCTGAAGACTCTTGGTGGTGCGGAACACGGCGGCGTCGTTCTGCATGGTGCGCTGCATGTTCTTGCGGATCTGCGCCGTCGCCAGCGAGCCGTTGGCGTTGCGCAGGCGCTCGAGGCGCGCGAGCGCCCGGTCGGCCGCATCCTTGGGCAGCGCGCGGTGCGGCTCGCCCTTCTTCAGCGTGTCGCGGCACCGCAGCGCCGCGGCACGCCCGAAGACAACCAGATCGAGCAGCGAGTTGGCGCCGAGGCGGTTCGCGCCGTGTACCGAGACGCAAGCCGCTTCGCCGATGGCCATCAGGCCGGGCACCACGGAATCGGGGTTGCCGTCCTTCTTGGTGACCACTTCGCCCATGTAGTTCGTGGGAATGCCGCCCATGTTGTAGTGCACGGTCGGCAACACCGGGATCGGCGCCTTGGTGGCGTCGACGCCGGCGAAGATCTTCGCGGATTCGGTGATGCCGGGCAGGCGCTGGTGCAGCACTTCGGCGCCGAGGTGCTCGAGGTGCAGGAAGATGTGGTCCTTTTCCGGTCCCACACCGCGGCCTTCGCGGATTTCCATGGTCATGGAGCGGCTGACCACGTCGCGCGACGCCAGATCCTTGGCGGTCGGGGCGTAGCGCTCCATGAAGCGCTCGCCGGCGGAATTGGTGAGATAACCGCCTTCGCCGCGCGAACCTTCGGTGATCAGCACGCCCGCGCCGTAGACGCCGGTGGGGTGGAACTGCACGAACTCCATGTCCTGGAGCGGCAGGCCGACGCGCGCCGCCATGGCATTGCCGTCGCCGGTGCAGGTATGCGCCGAGGTGCAGGAGAAATAAGCGCGGCCGTAACCGCCGGTAGCGATCACCGTGCGGTGAGCCTTGAAGCGGTGGATGGTGCCGGTGGCCATGTCGATGGCGACCACGCCGCGGCAGCTGCCGTCGGGGTCCATCATCAGGTCGATCGAGAAGTACTCGATGAAGAACTCGGCTTTGAACTTCAGGCTCTGCTGATAGAGCGTGTGCAGGATGGCATGGCCAGTGCGGTCGGCGGCGGCGCAGGCGCGTTGCACCGGCGCTTCGCCGAAGTTGCGCATATGTCCCCCAAAAGGCCGCTGGTAGATCTTGCCTTCAGGGGTGCGCGAAAACGGCACGCCGTAGTGTTCGAGCTCGCGGATCGCGGGCACGGCTTCACGGCACATGTATTCGATCGCGTCCTGGTCGCCGAGCCAGTCCGACCCCTTGACGGTGTCGTACATATGCCAGGCCCAGTTGTCCTCGCCGATATTGCCGAGCGAGGCGGCGACACCGCCCTGCGCCGCGACCGTGTGGCTGCGGGTCGGGAACACTTTGGTGATGCAGGCGGTCTTGAAGCCCTGCTGCACCATGCCGAAGGTGGCGCGCAAACCGGCGCCGCCGGCGCCGACAACGACCACGTCGTATTCGTGGTCAACGATGTTGAAAGCGGCCATGGGCGCTTAGCCTCCGAAACAGCAGATCAGGGTCGAGACGATGCCGAGCGCGGCAAAGCCATACGCGGCGAATTTGGTGAGCACGATCGCCGCCGTGCGCCAGGATTGGCAGCTGATGTAGTCCTCGTAGACCACCTGCATGCCGAGCTGGGCATGATGGAAGGCAACGCCGAGGAACAGGATCATCAGGGTCGCGTTGCAGGGATTGGCGATCCAGGCCATGAAGGCCTCGTAGGGCTCGCCGCCCGTGGCGAGGTGGACAATGCCGGCGACGAACCACACCGCCAGCGGCACCAGCGCGAGCGCGGTCAGGCGCTGCGCCCACCAGTGGTGCAGGCCCTCCTTCGCCGAGCCGAGGCCGCGCGCGCGGCCGAGGGGGGAGCGCAGGTTGTTGGCAGCGAGCATGTGAACCCCCTTACGCCAGCGCCAGCAGCCAGGCGGCCGCCGTCAGCACGATGGTGCCGATGATGACGTAGATGTTGCCGCGCTTGGTTTGGCTGATCTCGAAATTACGGCCGGCGTCCCAGAACAGGTGGCGGATGCCGTTGCAGAGATGGAAGAACAAGGCCACCGAGAATCCGAGCAGGACGAGCATGCCCAGCGGCGAGGCGATATAGCCCAGGGCCATGTCATAGGTGTCGGGGCCGTAGGCCGCGCTGGTGAGCCACCAGGTGAGCAGCAAAAGGCCCAGGCTCAAACCCATGCCGGTGATGCGGTGGGTGATGGACAGCACCGCCGCGAGCGGCAGCCGGTAAACCTGGAGGTGGGGAGAAAGCGGCCGGGATGTCGGCTTCGCTGCGTTGACCATGGGACAACCTTCGAGGAACGCTGATCCGAAAGGGCACGATTTACGCGAGGAAGTTTGAAGCTAACTCGCCGTTTTTTAAAGATATTTTGGAACCCAGGCGCCCGTCTGAACCCCTTGATAGGCAGTACTAATCGCCTGTCCGGCGTAAGTCAACGAAGGCCCACAAGGGGTTATGGGGACTTTTTCATACCTGCACGGACCGCCGCGCAAACCCGGCGCGCGCAGCGGACGGTGCAGCGCCGCCAGGAATGAGCGCCCGAGTCCCGGCCTTATGGCGGGGACGACCACGGGCGACCACGCCGCTTCTGAGCGCCGGCGGCAACGCCTCAGGTTCGGTACGTGTCCCGAAATGAGACCGCTCCTTGTTGATCCGGAAAAGCGCCTTTTATCCGCGTAACGCGATCATCTCCGCGCGCGCGAGCAGACGCTGGGCTTCCTTGACGTGCAGCGCCTCGACCAGCCGCCCGTCGAGGAGCGTCACGCCCTTGCCCTGAGCAGCAGCCTCGGCGTGGGCGGCCATGATTCTTTTGGCGCGTTCCAGTTCGTCCGCGCCGGGACTGAAAGCCGCGTTGGCGCCCGCGATCTGGCTGGGGTGGATCAAGGTCTTGCCGTCGAACCCGAGGTCGCGCCCTTGGCGGCAGGCGGCATCGAACCCGCCCATGTCCGCGATATCGAGGTGCACGCCGTCCAGCACCGCGAGACCGTTCGCGCGTGCCGCCAGCACGCACATCTGCAAGGCCTGCAGCATCGGCCAGCGGTCGGCGGGATGGGCGCAGCGCAGATCCTTGGCGAGGTCGGCGGTGCCGACGATCAATCCGGCAAGGCGCGTACCCGCACCCGCGATCTCAGCCGCATTGAGCACACCGCGCGGCGTTTCGATCATGGCCCAGAGCGCGAGGGTCGCGGGAGCCGCCGCCAAAAGATTCTCGGCGCGCGCGATGTCGTCAGCTCCGCTCACCTTGGGCAGCACGGCGCCATGAGCGCCCGACGATGCGATGGCCGCGAGGTCGACCGCGCACCATGGCGTATCGCGCCCATTGGCGCGGATCAGAATTTCGCGCGGACCGTAACCCCCGCCTTTGACGGCGGCCACGGCGGCATCACGCGCCGCGGCCTTGGCCTCCGGCGCGACCGCGTCCTCGAGATCGAAGATCAATACATCCGCCGCCAATGTCTTGGCCTTCTCGAGCGCGCGGGCATTGGAAGCCGGCATATAGAGCGCACTGCGGCGGGGCATTTCGGAAGCGGGCATCCCCATTCCTCTTTCCTATAAGTCCTGCTCACGCCGCACGGCTTGCTCGCGACGGAGAAACCGGTGTAGGGCTGGCGCGATGATTCAAAGCTTTGTCCCCCTTCGCGTCAACCGCCGCCCGCGCTCATGAATTTCGAGATTCTTCAGGTGGCTTTCATCCGCGGCCTGGTCGCGGGCTTCGCGCTGGCGGCGCCCATGGGACCGGTGGCGATGCTGTGCGTACGGCGCACGCTCGCCAAAGGCCGCGTGCAGGCGCTGATCGCGGGCACGGGTGCCGCCGTCGCCGACATGATCTTCGGCGCCGTCGCGGGGCTCGGCATCACCGTGGTGAATACCTTTGTCACCGATTACCAGAGCGTCATCGGCGCCATCGGCGGCGTGATCGTCCTGGCCATGGGCATCCTCACCTACCGGTCGCCGATCGTGATGTCGGATGGCGAGATAAAGGTGCAGAGCCTGCGCCGCGACACGGCCGCGGCTTTCACCATGGCGATCACCAACCCGGCCACGATGGGCGCGGCCGCGGGTTTGTTCGCGGCCTTCGGCGTGATCGACGCCGCGCTCGACCCATCGCGCGCCTTCTGGTTGGTGGCGGGTGTGTTCGCGGGATCGATGCTGTGGTGGGTGATCCTGGTGGGCGCGGTGGGCTTTATCCGCGAAGGCTTCTTGCGGCGCGGACTCACGCGCCTCAATCAGGTCTTCGGCGCGATCATCGCCTTGTCGGGAATCGCCGTCCTGGTCGCGGTAGCGGTCAGGATTCTCGCCTAGGCAACCCCGAGGTATTCCTTCACCAGCACTTCGGCGATCTGCACGGCGTTGAGCGCGGCGCCCTTGCGCAGGTTGTCGGACACGCACCAGAACGACAGGCCGTTCTCGACGCTCATGTCCTTGCGGATGCGCGAGACGAACACCGCGTCCTCGCCGGCGCACTCGGCCGGCGTGGCGTAGCCTTCGTTGGCGCGGTGATCGACCACGGAGACACCCGGCGCATGACGCAGGATCTCGCGCGCCGCCTGATCGGTGATCGCCTTCTCGGTTTCGATGTTCACGTATTCGGCGTGGCCGATGAAGGTGGGCACACGCGCGCAGTTGGCGTGCACCTTGATCTCCGGATCCAGGATCTTCCGGGTCTCGGCGGTCATCTTCCACTCTTCCTTGGTGGCGCCGTCGTCCAGGAACACGTCGATATGCGGGATGACGTTGAAGGCGATCTGCTTGGTGAAGATCGACTTGGTCTCGGACGGCGCCTGGTTGGCGTAGATGCCCTTGGTCTGGTTGAACAGTTCGTCCATGGCCGCCTTGCCGGCGCCGGAGGTGGACTGGTAGGTCGAAACCACCACGCGCTTGATCTTGAAGGCGTCGTGCAGCGGCTTCAGGGCCGTCACCATCTGGATGGTGGAGCAGTTGGGATTGGCGATGATGCCCTTCTTCTTGTAGCGGGCGATGGCTTCCGGGTTCACTTCCGGCACCACCAGCGGCACATCCGGGTCCATGCGGAAGTGCGAGGTGTTGTCGATCACCACGCACCCTTGGGCAGCCGCGCGCGGGCTGTGCACGGCGGAGACCTTGGCGCCGGGCGACGACAGCGCGATGTCCACGCCCCGGAAGTCGAAGGTCTCGAGGTTCTGCACCTTGAGCACCTCGTCCTCGCCGAACGAGACTTCCTGGCCGATGGAGCGCGAGGAAGCGAGCGCGATCACCTTCTCGACCGGGAACTTGCGGTCCCACAGGGTCTGGAGAATTTCGCGGCCCACGTTGCCGGTGGCGCCGATGACGGCGACGGTATAGCCACGCTTGCGGGAGGTGTCGGGCATCGTTGTTGTCTTTCTTTTTCAGAGCGTTGGGGCCCACGGACCGGGCGATTCTTTTTTGGTCGCATTTTCCGGCGCGCGGTGAACGCGCGCAGATTTTAAGTCAGGCGGCCTCCGGCCGCGCGAACCGGTTCCCACTTCGCCGGAAAATGCTCTAAAAAGGTGCGGCAAACTACGCTTCCGCCCCTGTGAAATCAAGGTTTCAGGGCCTTTCGCGATGGCCGCAAAGATCACCCGTTACGGCGATTTCTGGCCGTACTACCTGCGAGAGCACGGCAAGCCTTTGACGCGCGCCATTCACTATGTCGGCACCGGCCTCGCGATCCTGTGCCTGACGATCGGCGCACTGGGGCAGCCCTGGGCCTTCGCGGCAGCACCGGTGATGGGTTACGCCTTCGCCTGGATCGCGCATCTCGCCGTCGAGCGGAACCGGCCGGCGACTTTCACGTATCCGGCGTGGTCGTTGTTCAGCGACTTCCGCATGTTCGGCTTGTTCCTGACCGGACGCCTCAAACCTCACCTCACCAACGCCGGACTCTAAAAACGACACTCTAAAAACGATTTCGCCCGCGCAGGCGTCCCCACGCGGGCGAAAAAGAACGTTCGAGATAATCTCGTTATTCGGCGTCGGCCCGGCCGGCGTCGCCGGTGCTCATGCCTTCCTCGGCGATGCGCGCGGCGCGGCCGCGGCGGTCACGGAGATAATAGAGCTTCGCGCGGCGCACGCGGCCACGGCGGACCACTTCCACCTTGTCGATGATCGGGCCATAGACCGGGAACACGCGTTCCACGCCTTCGCCGAAGGAAATCTTGCGCACGGTGAAGGACGAATTCAGGCCGGCGTTCTTGCGGGCGATGCAGATGCCTTCATAGGCCTGGGTACGTTCGCGCTGGCCTTCCTTGACCTTCACGTGGACGCGCAGGGTGTCGCCGGGAGAGAATTCCGGCACCTGCGTCTTGGACTTCATCTCGTCGAGAAGATCCTTCTCGATTTTTTCCAGAGTGTTCATGTCAGTTGTCCCTTACGAATTTTTGCTCTTGGTTTGTAACGGTAACTTCTAAGTCTTGGTCTCGTCTCTCCGCCGCACATACCGTTCCCACAAATCGGGACGGCGCGCTTTGGTCGCTTCCTCCGCCTGGGCCAGGCGCCATGCTTTGACTTTGGCATGGTGGCCGGACTTCAGCACTTCGGGGATCTCGACCCCATTCCACGGATCGGGCCGTGTGTAGTGGGGGTACTCGAGCAACCCAGTCTCAAAACTCTCTTCCTCCAGCGACTCCGTTTTGCCGACCACGCCGGGGAGCAACCTCACGATCGCATCCAGCATCGCCAGCGCCGCGCACTCGCCGCCGGAGAGGATGAAGTCGCCGAGGCTGACTTCCTCCACCGCGTGGGCTTCCAGCAACCGCTGGTCGACCCCTTCGTAGCGCCCGCAGACGACGGTGACACCCGGGCCTGCCGCCAGCTCCCGCACCCGCGCCTGGTCGAGCAGCCGACCGCGCGGGGTGAGATATATAAGCGGCGAGCCGTCGGGCCGGGAGGCACGGATCGCGGCGTCCAGAACATCGGGCCGCATCACCATGCCGGCGCCGCCCCCGAAGGGGCTGTCGTCGACGGTGCGGTGTTTATCGCGTGCGAACCCGCGAATGTCCACCGAATCCAGCCGCCAAATCCCGTCCTCAAGGGCCTTCCCGGCCAGCGATACCCCCAAGGGCCCGGGAAACATTTCCGGGAAAAGGGTTAGCACCGTCGCCTGAAAGGCGCCGACCCCTACAGCCTTGAAGGCCTCAGGCCTCATCGTCGTCCTCGTCTCCCCTGCCTTCGTCCTCGAACAGGCCGGGCTGCGGGGTGATCACCACCTTGCCGCCCGGGATATCCACCTGCGCGATCACATCCGCGGCGAAGGGCAAAAAGCCGGTATCGCTTCCGCCCTCCTTGGTCACTTCCATCACGTCGCCAGCCCCGAAGTTGTGGAAGGCCGAAACCTTCCCCACCTTCTCGCCTTCGGCCGTCTCCACCGCCAGGCCGATGAGATCGGCGTGGTAGTAGGTGTCGCCCTCGGTCTTGGGCAGCACGGCGCGGTCGATGAACAGCTCCAGTCCCTTGAGCGCTTCCGCCGCCGTGCGGTCGGAAACGCCCGCGACCTTCGCGATCACCACGTCCTCGAGCACATTGACGACGGACAAATCGAATGTCCGGCCATCGCTGGCTTTCAGAGGGCCGTAAGCGGCGACGTCTTCGGGCGCCTCGGTGAAGCTCTTGACGCGAACTTCACCCTTGAGCCCTTTGACACCGACGATCACGCCAAGGCAGACCGGAGCAGCCACGGATCGTTAGCCGGCGGCGCCTTCCTTGGCGGCTTCGGCGGCAGCCTTGGCCGCTTCTTCCTGGGCCTTCATGCGCTCGACGGTCTTGGCGCGCGGCTTGTCCTTCTTGGTCTGCGCATTGACCTTCGGCTCCTTGGCGAGACCGAGCTTGGACAGCAGGCGCTGCACGCGGTCGGTGGCCTGGGCGCCGACGCCGAGCCAATGCTTGATCCGGTCTTCCTTCACCACCAGGTGTTCCTTGTGGTCCTTGGCGACGCGGGGGTTATAGGTGCCGAGCTTCTCGATGAAGCGGCCGTCGCGCGGCGAGCGGGAATCCGCCACCACGAGCTTGTAGTAGGCCTGCTTCTTCGCGCCGGTGCGCGACAGTCTGATCTTCAACGACATGGTCTCTCCTTACTGATGAACTTTGAATTGAACCGATTAGCGTTTGAACGGAAATCCGCCCGGAGGGCGGGGGAGATTCGGAGGTAAGCCGGGACCGCCGCCCATACCAGGCATGCCGCCGCCGAACATGCTGGCCAGCGCGCCGATGCCGCCCATCTTTTTCATGCGCTTCATGACCGTCTCCATCTGCTGATGCTGCTTCAGGAGCTTGTTCACTTCCGCGACCGAGGTGCCGGCACCGGTGGCGATACGCTGTTTGCGCGACGCCTTGATGATGTCGGGCACGCGCCGTTCCTTGGGCGTCATCGACTGAATGATGGCTTCCAGGCGCTTGAACTGCTTGGGGTCGATGTCACCCTTCATCTGCTTCATGGCCTGGCCAACGCCGGGAATCAGGCCCAGAAGACCCTTCATGTCGCCCATGCGCTGGATCTGCTGCAACTGGGTGAGCATGTCGTTGAGGTCGAACTTGCCCTCGGCCATGCGGGCCGCCAGCTTCTCGGCCTTTTCCTGATCGACGTTCGCCACGGCCTTTTCGACCAGGCTGACCACGTCGCCCATGCCGAGGATGCGCCCGGCGATGCGGCTGGGATCGAAGACATCGAGCGCATCGACCTTTTCGCCGACGCCGATCAGCTTGATGGGCCGGCCGGTGATGGCGCGCATGGACAGCGCCGCGCCGCCGCGGGCGTCGCCGTCGACGCGGGTCAGCACGATGCCGGTGATGCCGACTTTCTCGTTGAAGGACTGCGCGGTGACGACCGCGTCCTGGCCGATCATCGCGTCGGTGACCAGCAGCGTCTCGTGCGGCTTGATCAGATCGCGCACGCCGGTCACTTCCGCCATCATGGCGTCGTCGATGGTCAGGCGGCCGGCGGTGTCGAACAGCACCACGTCGAACACGCCGGTGCGCGCTTCCGCGAGGCCGCGCTTGGCGATTTCGAGCGGCTGCTGGCCGGCGACGATCGGCAGCGTGACGACATTGACCTGCTTGCCGAGGATCGCGAGCTGGTCCTGCGCGGCCGGGCGATAGGTGTCGAGCGACACCATCAGCACGCGCTTCTTGTCCTTGCTCTGCAGGCGGTGCGCGATCTTGGCGGTGGTGGTGGTCTTACCGGAACCCTGCAAGCCGACCATCAGCACCGCGACCGGCGCAGGCGCGTTGAGGGAGATGCCCGCGGTATCGAAGCTCGCCTTTATATCTGGCGCGGCGCCGGCGACACCGCCGAGGGTTTCCACCAGCGCGTCGTGGACGATCTTCACGACCATCTGGCCGGGGCTGACCGACTTCACGACCGCTTCGCCGACGGCCTGCTCGCTGACCTTGGCGATGAAGTCCTTCACCACCGGCAGCGCGACGTCGGCCTCGAGCAGCGCCACGCGCACCTCGCGCATGGCCGCGGCGACATCCGCCTCGGTCAGCGCGCCGCGGCGGGTCAGCTTATTGAGGACAGAGCCAAGCTTGTCGGTTAAGGCGTCAAACATGTTCCAAATCTCTTTTGCCCAAACGAAGATCGCCTCCGTGCGCGATAACGCGGACGGAGGGCCCCGAAGAGGCCGCGAAAACCCGAATTGTCAGGCTTAAGCTGGTGGTGGTGTACGGAGAGGGGCTGGAGGAGTCAAGCTAGCCTCCAGGATGGCGTCGGCTCGGTACCGTAAAAAGGTAACGCCGCCGGTCTCGCTTAAGTGGTAAAAATGCTATTTATCAATGAGTTGTGGGAGGCCTTCATGAACTACGTGCGTATACGGACCGCGATTCTGCTGACCGGCCTTGGCCTTATGGCGACCACCCCTGTCATGGCAGGCATATATTCCGACGACATGAGCAAGTGTTTGGTCAAATCCTCCAGTATTCAGGATCAGCTTACCCTGGTGCAGTGGATTTACGGCGCAATGTCATTGCACCCGGCCGTCCTGCCAATGTCCGCGATCAAGCCCGAGCAGCGCGACGTCATGGACCAAAAGACCGCGGAACTGATGCAGCGTCTGTTGCTGGTCGATTGCAAAAAGGAAACCATGGACGCCGTCAAATACGAAGGCCCTGGTGCAATGCAGGCGGCCTTTTCGGTCCTTGGTTCAGTTGCCATGCGAGGCTTGATGGCCGAGCCGGAAGTAGCCAAGGGATTGCAGGGTTTGGAGCGCTACATGGATAAAAGTAAACTCGAGGAATTGGGCAAGGAACTGGGGGCGCCACCAAAGAAATGATCTCCGGGGCGCATTTTGTCATCAATTCAACCGACGCCGAGGCCGACCGGACCTTCTTCCGCGATGTGCTGGGCTTCAAACACGTGGACGCCGGCCACGGCTGGCTGATTTTCGCCCTGCCACCCGCCGAGGCCGCCTTCCATCCGGCGGAGAAAAACGGCGGACACGCGCTTTATCTGATGTGCGACGATCTCAAGGCCGAGATGGCCGCGCTGGCCACAAAGAACATCACCTGTTCAGAGGTCCAGGAGGCGCGCTGGGGGTCGATCACCCGGATTCGCCTGCCCGGCGGCGGCGACCTGCACCTCTATCAGCCGAAACATCCCAGACCCTAGATAAAACAAATACTTAGAGGGTGGCGCCAGCCGGGGCCGCCCTGGACAGGGGGGCAAGCGCTACCTATAAACCGCGCATGAGCAGCGGCCTTCCCTTCCTGAAGATGCATGGACTCGGCAACGACGTGGTCGTGCTGGATGCGCGCAAGCACGTCTTCACGCTGACCCCCGAGAACGCCAAGGCCATCGCCGACCGGCGCACCGGCGTCGGCTGCGACCAGATCATGATCATCGAAGCGCCGCGCAATGGCGGCGACGCCTATGTCGCCATCCGCAATTCCGACGGCGGCGTGGTGGAAAGCTGCGGCAACGGCAGCCGCTGCGTCGCCCGGGTGCTGATGGAAGAAAGCGGCAAGACCGAGGTGACGATGGAGACCCTGGGCGGGCCGATCGTCGCCACGCGCGCGGGCGATCTCTATTCCATCGACATGGGCCCGGCGCGCGATGATTGGCAAACCATTCCGCTGGCGCAAGCCGCCGACACGCTGCACCTGCCGGTGAGCGAGGGCCCGTTGAGCGACGGCGTCGGTGTCAATGTCGGCAACCCGCACGCGGTGTTCTTCGTGAAGGATGCCGCCGCCGTCGATCTCGAAGCCGTCGGCCCGAAGCTCGAGCACAACGCGCTGTTTCCCGCGCGCATCAATGTCGAAGCAGTGCAGATCCTCGACCGGGGCCATGTGCGCATGCGGGTGTGGGAACGCGGCGCCGGCATCACGCGCGCCTGCGGCACCGGCGCCTGCGCCTCGGCGGTCGCCGCCGCGCGCCGCGGCCTCACGGACCGCAAGGTCACCGTCACCCTCGACGGCGGCGACCTGCACATCGAATGGCGCGACGACGGCCATGTGATCATGACCGGCCCGGCCACCCTCGCCTTCTCCGGCCTCATGGACCGGAGCCTGCTGGCATGACGGAGCCGCGCGTCGTTTCCCTCGGCTGCCGCCTGAATACCTATGAGGGCGAAATCATGCGCGCCCATGCGCGGGACGCCGGCCTCGACAACGCCATCATCGTCAACACCTGCGCGGTGACCAAGGAGGCCGAACGCCAGGGCCTGCAAACCCTGCGTCGCCTGCGCCGCGAAAACCCCGACGCCCACATCGTCGCGGCAGGCTGCGCCGTGCAGCTCGACCCCCAGCGCTACGCCGCCATGCCGGAAGTGAACCGGGTGCTGGGCAACGAGCATAAAATGAAGGCCGAGAGCTTCCTGCCCGATGTCACGGAAGCCGTGCGCGTCAGCGACATCATGACCGTGCGCGAAACCGCCGAACACCTGGTGGAAGGCTTCGACGGCCGCGCGCGCGCCTTCGTGCAGGTCCAGCAGGGCTGCGACCACCGCTGCACTTTCTGCATCATCCCGTTCGCGCGCGGCAATAACCGCAGCGTGCCCATGGGCCGCATCGCCGAGGAAGTGCGCGGCCTGGTGGCGGCGGGCTACAAGGAAATTGTATTCACCGGCGTCGATATCACCGGCTACGGCAGCGATCTGCCGGGCAAGCCGACCTTGGGCCAGATGACCCGCCGGCTGCTGGCGCTGGTGCCGGAACTGCCGCGCCTGCGCCTGTCTTCCATCGACCCCGCCGAAGCCGACGACGACCTGTTCCGCGTCATCGCGGAAGAACCGCGCCTGATGCCGCATTTCCACATCTCGGCCCAGGCCGGCGACGACATGGTGCTGAAACGCATGAAGCGGCGGCACGCCCGCGCCGACATCGTTTCATTCTGCCAGCGCGTGCGCACCCTGCGCCCCGGCGCGGTGTTCGGCGCCGACCTGATCGCCGGCTTCCCGACCGAGGACGACGACATGGCCGACGCCTCGTACCGCCTGATCGACGACGCGGGTCTCACGCACCTGCATGTGTTCCCCTATTCCATCCGCCCCGGCACGCCGGCCGCGAAGATGCCGCAGGTGGACGCCGGCGCCATCAAGGCCCGCGCCGCGCGCCTGCGCGAGAAAGGCAAAGCCGCCATGGCGGCCTGGCTCGGCGACCGCGTCGGCGCCACCATCAACGTCCTCAAGGAAACCGGCGACACCGGCCGCTGCGAACATTACGCTAATGTGCGCCTCGCCAGCGGTCTCGCGGGTGAAATCGTCGCGGCGCGTGTTATGTCCGCGAACCATGACACCCTGACCGCGGAAGCCCTGCAGTAATGTCCGATCCCTCCGCTCAGCAGCCGCGCAGCGGCTGGCTCTCGCGCCTTGTCTCCGGCCTGGTCAAATCCTCGTCCAAGCTGGTGACGGGCATTGGCGAGATCCTGACCAAGAAGAAGCTGGACGACGCGGCGCTGACGGAACTGGAGGACCTGCTGATCACCGCCGACCTCGGCACCGCGACGGCCTCGAAACTGACCCAGGCTCTGGCGAAAACCCGCTTCGGCAAGGAAGTCACCTCGGATGAAGTGCGTGGTGCTTTCGCCGCCGATATCGCCAAGATCCTGGAGCCGGTCGCGCGGCCGCTGTCGGTCGATCCTGCCCATAAGCCGTTCGTGATTCTGGTGGTGGGCGTCAACGGCGCCGGCAAGACCACGACCATCGGCAAGATCGCCCATCAGTACAAACGCGAGGGCCTGTCGGTCAGCCTCGCCGCCGGCGACACGTTCCGCGCCGCCGCCGTCGAACAGCTCAAGGTCTGGGGCCAGCGGGCCGGCGTACCGGTGGCGGCGAAGGACACCGGCGCCGACGCGGCCGGGCTAGCGTTCGAAGCGCTGCTCGAAGCCAGGAAACGGAACGACGATGTGCTTCTGATCGACACCGCCGGACGCCTCCAGAACAAGGACGCGCTGATGGCCGAGTTGCAGAAAGTCGTGCGCGCCATCGCCAAGGTCGACCCGACCGCGCCCCACGCCACGCTGTTAGTGCTGGACGCGACCGTGGGTCAGAACGCCCACACGCAGGTCGAGGTGTTCAAGCAGGTGGTCGGCGTTACAGGGTTGGTGATGACCAAGCTGGACGGCACCGCCAAGGGCGGCGTGGTCGTGGCGTTGGCGGAGAAATTCAAGCTGCCGGTGCATTTCATCGGCGTCGGCGAAGGCGCGGATGACTTGCGGCCGTTCACATCGCATAGCTTCGCCAGAAGCCTGATGGGCCTGTCCCCGGACGCTTAGGTACCTTGTCACTCTTGCGACGCATAGCGTCGCGAGAGTGACAGCGATCTATAAGCTCAGGCTATCCAGCCACTCCGTGAAGCACTTCTTGCCCTGGGCTTCCAGCCGCGCGCCATAACGCGCGGTGTCGGCGCGCAGAACCTTGGCGTTGGTGCCGGGCGCACTCGCCAGTTCGAACACGTGGCCCACGAACCATTTCTCCAGATCCTTGGCGCGCACTTCCGGGTGGCATTGGAACGCCAGCGTCGCTTTGCCCCAGGCGAAAATCTGATGCAGCGAGGTGGCGGTGCCGGCCAGCAGCACGGCACCTTCGGGCAGGTCGAAAGTGTCGCCGTGCCAATGGAACATGAAGGTATGCTCGGGCCCCACGTGTTTCACCGGCGAAGCATAGCCCACGCGTGAGAGCAGCAAGGGCTTCCAGCCGATCTCCTTCTCCGATGCCGGATAGACGCGCGCGCCCAGCGCCTTGGCGATCAGCTGCGCGCCCAGGCAAATGCCCAGGGTCGGCTTGTCGGCCTTGAGGCGCTTGGCGATCGCCGCCAGCTCCGGCTTCAGGAAGGGATAATGGTCCTCGTCGTTGACGCCGATCGGTCCGCCGAGAATCACCAGCAGGTCGGGCTTGGCGAGATCGAGCTTCGCCCAATCC
Organism: Rhodospirillaceae bacterium; assembly: GCA_019694335.1. Classification (GTDB taxonomy): domain Bacteria; phylum Pseudomonadota; class Alphaproteobacteria; order Rhodospirillales; family Rhodospirillaceae; genus SHVO01. The sequence goes on from JAIBCD010000004.1 coordinate 29,288, forward strand.
GCGACCGGCGCCTCGACGTAGGTGACTTTCCATTTACGCGCGGCGAACAGCTCCTCGAGGACGCCGAGATCCTCGAAAGCGACGTGGCGCAGGACGGTGACGCCAATTGAAGCGGAGGCCACCGATCAGGCCACTTGTTCGGCTGCACCGTGGCAGTGCTTGAATTTCTTGCCAGACCCGCAGGGACACGGCTCGTTGCGCGCGACCCGGCCCCAGGTGGCGGGGTCGTTGGGGTTGCGGCTTTCGGGCGAGACCCGGGGCAACGCGCGCTGGTCGCCGAGCCCAGCATCGCCGATGCCGGAGTTCACCTGTTCATGGATCTCGCGGCCGCGGATCGGGGCTCGGGGCTGCAGGCTTTCGGGTGGCGTATCGGAGCGGAACTCGATCCGGGAAAGGATGCTGGTCACACGCTCGCGCAGGCTGGCAAGCAGCTCGGTGAACATCTCGAAGGACTCACGCTGATATTCGAGCAACGGCTGCTTCTGGCCGTAGGCGCGCAGGTTGACGCCATGGCGCAGCATGTCGAGCTGGGCCAGGTGGTCGCGCCAGCCCTGGTCGATCATTTGCAGGATCAGGCTCTTTTCGACGCGGCGCATGGTCTCGGGGCCGATCGACGCGGCTTTCTCTTCGAACTTGGCGTCGGCGGCATGGGTGATGCGTTCGCGGATTTCTTCGTCGGCGATGCCTTCTTCCTGCGCCCAGGCCTTGAGCGGCAGGTCGAGGCTGAGGAGACGCAAGGTCTCCTCGTGCAGGCCGGCCAGATCCCATTCCTCGTGCATGGCGCGTTCGGGGATGAACTTGGCAACCAGGTCCGCGATCACCTCGTGGCGCATTTCGGTGACGTACTCGGACAGGTCGTCGGCCTGCATCATCTCGCGCCGCTGGTCGAAGATCACGCGGCGCTGGTCGTTCATGACATCGTCGAATTGCAGCAAATTCTTGCGGATGTCGAAGTTGCGCGCCTCGACCTTCTGCTGGGCTTTTTCGATCGCCTTGTTGATCCACGGGTGGATGATCGCCTCGCCGGGCTGGAGGCCCAGGCGCTGCAACAGGCCGTCCATGCGCTCGGAGCCGAAGATGCGCATCAGATCGTCCTGGAGCGATAGGAAGAACTTGGAGGCGCCGGGGTCGCCCTGGCGGCCCGAGCGGCCGCGCAGCTGGTTGTCGATGCGCCGGCTCTCGTGGCGCTCGGTGCCGACGACGTAGAGGCCGCCGGCATTCATCGCGACCTGCTTCTTCTCGGCCACGTCCTTGCGGATGGCGTCGCGTTCCTCGTCCGACAGCAGGCGGCCGCGGATGCGCTCTTCCTCGGCGAAGCGATATTCGGCGTTGCCGCCGAGCTGAATGTCGGTGCCGCGGCCCGCCATGTTGGTGGCGATGGTCACGGCGCCCGGCACGCCGGCCTGGGCGATGATGAAGGCTTCCTGCTCGTGGTATTTCGCGTTCAGCACGGCCGCCTTGATCTTGGTCTTCTTGCGCAACAGTTCGGCCAGCTTCTCGGACTTCTCGATCGAGACGGTGCCGATCAGCACGGGCTGCTGGCGCTGCTGGCATTCCTCGATCAGCGTAATGATCGCGGCGTACTTTTCGTCGACCGACCGGTAGACCTCGTCGTGCTCGTCCTTGCGGGCGCGCGGCATGTTGGGCGGAACCTCGACCACGTCGAGGCCGTAGATCGAGCCGAACTCCTCGGCTTCGGTCATGGCCGTGCCGGTCATGCCCGAGAGCTTCGGATACATGCGGAAGAAATTCTGGAAGGTGATCGTGGCCAGCGTCTGGTTTTCGTTCTGGACCTCGACGTGTTCCTTGGCTTCCAACGCCTGGTGCAGACCTTCCGACAGGCGGCGGCCTTCCATGATGCGGCCGGTGAACTCGTCGATCAGGTGCACCTTGTCGTCGCGCACGAGGTAATCGACATCCTTCTTAAACATGTGATGGGCGCGCAAGGCCTGGTTGGCGTGATGCACCAGGGAGATGTTCTGGATGTCGTAGAGGCCGCCGTCCTTGAGGATGCCGTGCTCGGCCAGCAACTTCTCCATCGCCTCGGTGCCGGCATCGGTATAGGTGATCGAGCGCTGCTTCTCGTCTTTCTCGTAGTGCTCTTCCTTGAGCAGCGGAATCAGGGCGTCGACGCGCTCGTAAAGGTCGGTGCGGTCCTGGGACGGGCCGGAGATGATCAACGGCGTGCGCGCCTCGTCGATCAGGATCGAGTCCACTTCGTCGACGATGGCGTAGTTGAAGTCGCGCTGGACCATGTCCTCGATCGCGTACTTCATGTTGTCGCGCAGGTAGTCGAAGCCGAGTTCGTTGTTGGTGCCGTAGGTGACGTCGCAGGCGTAGGCCGCGCGGCGGTCGATGTCGGACAGATTGTGCTGGATGCAGCCGACGGTCAGGCCCAGGAAGCGGTAGACCTGGCCCATCCAGTCGGCGTCGCGCTTGGCGAGATAGTCGTTGACCGTCACCACATGCACGCCCTTGCCCGACAACGCGTTCAGGTACACGGGCAAGGTCGAGACCAGGGTCTTGCCTTCGCCGGTGCCCATTTCCGCGATCATCGCCCGGTGCAACACCATGCCGCCCATCATCTGCACGTCGAAGTGGCGCTGTTTCAGGGTGCGCTTGGCGGCTTCGCGCACGGTGGCGAAGGCGTCGACCAGGATGTCGTCCAGGGTTTCACCGGCCGCGAGACGACCCTTGAGCCAGTCGGTGCGTTCACGCACGCCGACGTCGTCCAGGGCGGCGACTTCCGCTTCCTTGGCGTTGATCTGATCGACAATCGGACGGAGGGACTTGATCAGCCGGTCGTTGCGGGTGCCGAAAAGGCGTTTGGCGAGAGCGCCGAGCATCTAGACCTCGAAAATGACGAGCAGGTGGCCAGGTGGACTGTTATCCAACGCCGGACAAAGGGAGTTGGGCCCCGGAGAGGAGGCCCCTCAAGTGATGGCAGACAGATAAAAGCCGGATGCCCCGAAGTCAACGACACCGCCCCGGAATTCGGCTGATTTGCTTGATATTTCTTTGATTTAACGGGTATTTGCGCGCCCGTCCCCGGACGCCGGTTTTCCCCGGACTGTAACCCCCGCCGCCGCTTGTCCGGGGGTAGGCCTTATGCCATTGAAGCGAGCTATTTTTTCTCGCGGCTTTGCCCTTTGAAGGTCGAATACGCCATGGCCCCGCCGGTTTCTCCCCTAGCGCCCGCCTCGACACCCGCCCTTGCCCCAATCCCGGGTGTGCGCTTCGCCAGCTTCGCCGCCGGCATCCGTTACAAGGCGCGCGCGGACCTGATGATCGCGGTCTGCGACCCCGGCACCGCCGTCGGGGGTGTCCTGACCCGCTCATTGACCGCGTCCGCTCCGGTGCTGTCATGCCGCGACCACCTCAAGGGCGGTAGCGGCCGGGTGTTGGTTGTGAACGCCGGCAACGCCAATACCTTTACCGGGCGCCAGGGCGTCAAGGACGTGGCCGACACCTGTGCGGCGGCGGCCAGGGAATTCGGCTGCAAGCCGGAGGAAGTGTTCGTCTCCTCCACCGGCACCATTGGCGTGCGCCTGCCGGCCGAAAAGATCCTCAATGCCCTGCCGCAGATGAAGACTGCCCTGTCGGAGGCGGCCTGGATGGACGCGGCGCGCGCCATCATGACCACCGACACATTCCCGAAGCTGGTCACGCGCACCGCGAAGATCGGCGGCGCCCCGGTCACCATCAACGGCTTCTGCAAGGGCTCGGGCATGATCGCGCCGGATATGGGCACCATGCTGGCCTATGTCTTTACCGACGCCAAACTTTCGGCGAACGCGGTTCAGGCGATGCTCGCCACCGGCACCGACAAGAGCTTCAACTGCATGACGGTGGACAGCGACACATCCACGTCCGACACCCTGCTGATGTTCGCCACCGGCAAGGCGGCCCATGACGCGGTTACCGATGCCGGCGATCCGCGTATTCAGGATTTCCGCGCGGCGCTCGACGAGCTTTTGATCGAAATGGCGCAACTGGTCGCGCGTGACGGCGAAGGCGCCACGAAATTCATCGAGATTCGTGTGACCGGCGCCGAACACGACCAGGCCGCGAAACGCATCGCGCTCTCCATCGCCAACTCGCCCCTGGTGAAAACCGCCATCGCCGGCGAGGACGCCAACTGGGGCCGGATCGTGATGGCCGTCGGCAAGGCCGGCGAGCGTGCCGACCGTGACAAGCTCGCCATTGCCATAGGTGGCGTCGTCATCACCCGCGACGGCGAACCGGTGCCGGGTTACGACGAAACCCCGGTGGTGGCGCATATGAAGGGGCAGAAAATCGACATCGACGTCGACGTCGGCATTGCCAAGGGCAAAGCCACGGTGTGGACCTGCGATCTCACCCACGGCTATATCGACATCAATGGCTCATACCGTACCTAGCGGGGCCGTACCTAGCGGGGCCGTACCTGAGGAAGAAGGCGGCTGCTGGTCGACGGGCGCCGAACCGCGCACCGGCCTGCCGATCATCCTGGTCAGCGCCGTGGCCTTGCTCGACGCCGACGCGCGCATTCTCCTGGCGCAGCGGCCGGCCGGGAAATCCATGGCCGGGCTGTGGGAGTTCCCGGGCGGCAAGGTCGAGCCGGGCGAAACCCCGGAAGCCGCCCTGATCCGCGAACTGAAAGAAGAACTCAGCATCGACATCCGGGCGAGCTGCCTGGCGCCCCTGGGATTCGCTTCTCATTCCTATGAGAAGTTCCACCTGCTGATGCCGCTTTATATATGCCGCCAGTGGCGCGGCCGGGTGGAACCCGCCGAGGGCCAGAAAATCACCTGGGTGCGCGCCCAAAACCTGAGGGATTACCCCATGCCGCCGGCCGACGAGCCGCTCATCCCGCTGCTGCAGGATTGGCTCTAGCCATCTAGACTGGGCCCATGAGCGAAACGTCTTCTCCCGCGCCCACCGCCTGCATCCTGGTCATCGGCGACGAGATCCTCTCGGGCCGCACCCAGGACACCAACATCAAATACATGGCGACGCGCCTGGGGCAGCTCGGCATCAAGCTCCGCGAGGCGCGCGTGGTGCCGGACCAGCCGGAAGCCATCGTCGCCGCCGTGAATTTTTGCCGCGTGCTCTATACCTATGTCTTCACCACCGGCGGCATCGGCCCCACACACGACGACATCACCACCGCCTGTATCGCCAAGGCCTTCGGCCGCAAGGTCATCCGCCATCCCGACGCCGAGAAGAAGCTGCGCGCCTTTTATAAGGACTCATTTAGTAGAGGTGGGGGCGACGTCAACGAAGCGCGGCTCAAGATGGCCGAAACCCCCGATGGCGATAGCGTGACCCTGATCGAAAACCTGGTGACCTCGGCGCCCGGCTATCGCATCGAGAATGTCTTCGTGATGGCGGGCGTGCCGTCCATCGCCCAGGCCATGTTCGAAGCCGCGGTTCCGCTGTTGCGCAAGGGCGACCCGGTGTTTTCTGGCAGCGTCGACGGCGAGGTGCGCGAAGGCGACATCGCGGCCGATCTCACCGCGCTTCAGGAAAAATATGCCGGCGTCAGCCTGGGCAGTTATCCGTCGGTGCGCGACAACAGGCTGTACACCAGCATCGTCGCCCGGGCGACCGACAAGACGCTGATCGCTCTGGCGCTCGCCGAGGTTGCCGACATGATGCGCAAGTTCGGCGCGGACCCGACCGTCACCGCGCCCTAGCGCCAGTCCTTCCTCGCGTTTTTGCGCCCATTGGGGCGGCGGCCTTTCTTCTTGACGGCGCCGCGCGTGGCGGCGCGCGCCCGTGCCGCGTCGGTCGCCGAAAAATCCGGCGTTTCCGGCAATGCCTCTTTGATTTTTTCGATCGCTTGCGCGGCGGCCGGCGGGGCGGCCGCGTCTTCCTTGAATCCGCAAGCGACCAGATCGGCAAGCATATGTTCGGGCGGCGGCGCCTTGACCTTGATGGGATCGCGCTTGGAATGCATCGGGATCGCAACCGCCCGCGCGTGCAGCATGAGTTCGCCAGCCAGTTCCTTGCGCCCATAAACCTTGTCGCCCACCACCGGGCAACCAAGCTCGGCGCAATGGATACGAATCTGGTGGGTGCGCCCGGTGTGGGGATGCAGCTCGAGCCAGGTGCGCTTGCCGTGCGGCGTGTCGATCGACCCGCGCACTTTATAGTCGGTGATCGCTTCCTGGCCGTTCCGGGGATCGGCCACCATCTTCCAGCCCGGTCCTTGCCCGATCTTGCGGATCGCCACCTTGATGCGCCCTTCGCTTTCTCTTGGTGCGCCATCCACCAGCGCCCAATAGGTCTTGCGTACCTTGCCGCCGGCGAACATGTCGCCCACCTGGCGCAGCGCTTTGGTGTGGCGGCCGAGCACCAGGCAGCCCGAGGTGTCCCGGTCGAGGCGGTGGCACAAGGACGGCGGGCGCGGCAGGCCAAAGGTCAGGTGGACGAAACTCTCTTCCAGGTTGGGGCCGCCGCCGAAGCCGGCATGTACCGGAATCCCCGGCGGCTTGTTGATGACCAGGATCATGCCGTCCCGGTGCAGTACGCGGGCGAGGATCTCGTCGGCCGACAGGCCTTTGGCGGCGGGATTGGGCATGCGGCGGCAAGCTGAACCATAACCCGCCCCGCCGCAAGGCCCGCTATGCGGGCCGCCCGCGCGCGGGTTAGACTCCGCGCCATGGAAATCACGCCCGAAATGAAAGCCGCCCTGGTCCGCGACGATGCGGCGATCATCGGCAAGGCGTTCCCGCTGCACGGCGACAATGCCCGCGTGATCCAGGCCAATGCCCGGCACCTCGCGCTGCTCCTGCGCGACACAAACATTCCGGATCGCGCGAGCCGCGCCGCGGCCTTCGCGGAAAATCTGCTCGACGCCAATATCTATGCCCATGTCGTCGGCCGGGTGGACTGCGCGCGCGGCTGCGACCATTGCTGCAAGACCTATGTCAGCGCCTCGATCCCCGAGATCCTGTGGCTTGCCCGCGCGGTGCGCGGCAAGGCCGCCAAGACCGCGCGGGTCAACGAGGCCGCGGCCAAATCGTGCAGCGTCGAACAATATGTGCGCGAGGATTTGCGCCTGCCCTGTCCGATGCTGGAAAACCGCGGCTGTTCGGAATACCAATCGCGCCCGATGGTGTGCCGCGCGGTGCTGTCCAAGTCGCTCGACACCTGCCTCAGGATTTTCGAACTCAAGAGCGGCGAGGCGTTCACCCCCGCCGATCCCAGCGCCACGGTCAGGGCCCTCAACGTGATCATCCTGCGCGCGGGACTTATCCTCGCGGGACTGCCATATCAGCACGTCGAGATGAACCACGCCTTGTCCATCGCCCTCGCCGACGAAACCGCCGAGACGCGCTGGCTGGCCGGCGAACCGGTGTTCGGCGCGGTCGCCATGGATGCCGGCGATGCCAAACCTTCGCCCTTCAGCAAGATCGTCGACGGTCTGGTGGGCGCGCTCCGGCAGACCGTGTAAGAACGCCCGATGAAGAAAGAGATCAGGAATTTCCTGGGCTTCTTCGGCGCCAGTCGCCCGCCTGCCGTTCCGATCGCCTGGGATCTCCGGCAGCTCCAATATGCGCAGATCCACTTCGGCATGGACGGCGAGGACGTGCTGCTGCGCCAGATCTTCAAATTCCGCCTGGCGGAGGGCAAGCCCGGACGCTACGCGGATATCGGTTGCGCGGCGCCGGTGCACATCTCCAACACCTATCTGCTCTACGCGCATGGCTGGCGCGGCATCGGTGTCGACGCCAATCCCGAATGGACCGGTCCATGGGCCGAGGCGCGCCCCGACGATGTCTTTGAGAATGTCGGCGTCGGACAGGCACCGGGCACCGCCTATTGGTTCAGGCACCCCAAGAATGTCGGCATGAGCCGCATCGTTCCCACGAACACCGCGCCGGCCCCGGAGTTCACCGGGCCCGGAACGGCGGTGAGAATCGAGCGTCTCGACAATCTGTTCAGCCGACACTTCCCGGACGGCATCCTCGATGTCCTCAGCATCGACATCGAGGGCGCGGAACGCGACGCCTTGAAGTCCAACGACTGGCGGCGCTGGCGCCCCGGCGTGATCATCATGGAAGCCCATGGATTCACCTTCGACCAGCCGCGCCACGAACCGGCGGTCGCCTACCTTTACGAACAGGGCTACCGTCTCACGGATAAGATCGGCGCCAATGTGGTGTTGCGCCCCGCGTGAGCGGGCGTTTGGCGCGTGCCCGGCCGGAAAACCGGTTTCCTCTTTTCCCGGACACGCTTTAGGGTGTGCCCCACCAGCTCCTTATGTGCCCGCTTGGCGGAATTGGTAGACGCAACGGACTTAAAATCCGTAGTCCCGCAAGGGACGTGCCGGTTCAAGTCCGGCAGTGGGCACCATGTTTACCGGCTCTCTCACCCGATCCCCTGACGCATGTCGCCTGATCAGCATCACACTGCCGACGACCGGGACGCGGCCGAACGCGCGCTGCGCGACGCCCTTGACCGGAATGCGGGAGATCGGGCCACAGTCATATCTCTCGCGGATCTCCTCCAGCAGCAGGGGAAACCCGGCGAAGCGGAGGCCTTGCTGGCGGCGGCCGCGGAGTCCGCGCCGCATCAAGACCTGCTCTACCGCCTGGCCACACTCCAATATGCGCGGCAAGCCCTCGCCGCCTGCGAACGAACCCTGGACAGCCTAGTTTCGATAGCGCCCAGCCAAACGGATCTGGCGACATACCGTCTCCTGGCAAAACTTAAATTGACCGCGCAACGACCCGATGAGGCACGGGCCGTAATGGCGCGCGGCGTACAGGCTCACCCCGGCGCGATCGAGTTCTTCGCTGCCTACACCGACCTGCTGGAGCCCAAGGAGCGCATCGCCACACTTGAAAAATATCTGCGGCGCATGAGCGCGGATCCCGGCAGAACCGCCTACCTGCTACTGCGTCTCACCACCTGCCAGGCGTCCGAGCGGCGGCGCGCCCGGGGGCTGCTCTCCGATTTCGGCGTGTCCTGGCCCGACACTTATCAATGGCCCGATTACGAATCTCTGCCGCGCCTGCGCGAAACGCTAATGGCGGAAATAAACGGCGGCTCGCGGCGGGCGACGGCGCGGCTCGATCTCGCGTATATCGCCGTCGCCGAAGGCGCCTGGGACACCGCCGACGACCATCTCGGCAATCTGCGCAGCGGCCCCAAGCGGACACCCGCGGATTTCACCGCGTTCGGACGCCAGTTTCACGCCACGCTCGACGCCATGGGGGAGGATGAGATTTCTGGCCCGCTTGCGCCGGTGCAGCGTATCGCCACACCGGCGTTTCAGTCCGGCGAAACACTCTATGTGGCGAGCGATCCAAAATACTTCATGCGCTTCACCCTGCCGTTTATCGCGCAGTTCGAAGCCGCCGCGGTCGCGATCGATTTCCATGCGCATCTTCTCGACGGCGATCCCACCCAATGGGCTGACGCCGCGGCCGCGATCGCTGGCCTGACGAAAGTTCGTGTCACTTTGACCGCCGAACAATCCAACGCCGCGGACAAGGGCATTGCCCACGCACGGCGATACTATCACGCGGTGAGATACATTCGCCTTTCCGAGGAGTTGCGGCGGTCGCGGCGGCCGATGTGGATACTCGATGCCGATGCACAATTGCACGGCGACCCCCGGCCGCTGCTGTCGTCGATCAATCGGTACGATGTCGCCTTCAAAACTTATCCTTGCGCGTTCGACCCGGTGCTGAAGATCGACGCCTGTTGTGTCGGTGTTTCGCCCACGCCACTGGGGCTCGCATTCGCGCGGCGCGTGGCGGCCTATATCGCCTACTGGAAAAACAAGGGAACCTGGGAATGGGGCGTGGACCAGCTGGGCCTGTTTTCCAGCTTCGCGCACATGAACGAGCAGGGCCGAGGGCCCGCAACCCTGTTTCTTGACGACGTTGCGGTAAGCCGCAGATCGGAAGCCACGGGCGTTTTTCATTTCCTGCCCGGAATCGGAAAGTTCGCCCAAGCCGGATGAGGCGGTCGATGCCGGACCGCGCTATTCCACATCCGCCGGCACGCCGTATTTTTCGAATTGCGCGGCCACACCGGCGTTGATTGCCTCGGCGGCGGCGATGTCGGTGGCGCCCGTGCTGTCGCCCTTCATGCGCTTGGCGACGCCGCGCCCGAACAGGGACGACGCGCTTTGCGGCGTGAGCTTCAGCGCCGCGTCATAGTCGGCGATGGCCTGGTCGGGCTGCTTCAGCTTCAGATATGCGAGCGCGCGGCTCGCCAGCGTCACGGCGTCGGCCGCATGGAGCTTGAGGGACTGGGTGCAGTCGCCAACCGCTTCCGATAGATCGCCCATCAGCACCTTGGTCCAGCAGCGCGCGTTCCAGGCATTGGCGTAATCGGGGTCGAGCGCGATCGCCCGGTCGAGATCGGCGAGCGCCAGGTCGTAGCGCTGTTGTTCGCCATAGAGCACCGCGCGGTTGTGGAGCGCGCGGGAATTGGTGTCGCTGAGGTGGACCGCCTGATCGTAGTCGTCCATGGCGTGCACCAGGTCACCCTGGCGCCGGAAGGCCGCGCCGCGGTTGCTGAACGCCCGCGACAACCCGTCGGCCGGCTCGTAACCGGACTCGATGATGGCGGTGCAGGCCGTGATGCGGGTATCGGGCGCGGCGGTACTGCACACCTCCCAGCGGGCGGTGCGCTTGGAGAGCACGAGCATCATCACCACGCCCACCACGAACGCGGCGCCCAGGAGAATGCGCTTCATGCCTTCGGAGCGGTTGCGCCGGAACATAGGAATGCAAAGTCCTCTCTGCTTCTCTCATAGAATATAAGGAGCGGCTTTCCGTGCGAAAGACCCTGGATGTGGACGGCGCATTGAACCGCGCGGGAGCAACGCTATATATCTCCCCTCATGGCTGTCCTCTCCGTCCTCGACCTAGCGCCAATCCCGGAAGGGTCGAACCCGGCGCAGTCCTTGCGCAATTCCCTGGATTTGGCGCAGCACGCCGAACGCTGGGACTACAAGCGTTTCTGGCTGGCCGAGCACCACAATATGGCGGGAATCGCCAGCGCCGCGACCTCGGTTGCCATTGGCTATGTCGCGGGCGGCACCCGCACCATCCGGGTCGGCGCCGGCGGCATCATGTTGCCCAATCATTCTCCCTTGGTGATCGCCGAGCAGTTCGGCACGCTGGAATCCCTGTATCCGGGGCGTATCGACCTGGGGCTCGGCCGGGCGCCGGGCACCGATCAGCGGACCTGGCGGGCGCTGCGGCGCGACGCGAGCGCCGCCGACAACTTCCCCAGCGACGTGCAGGAACTGCAGATTCTGCTGGGCCCCTCCCTGCCCGGCCAGAAGATCCACGCCATCCCCGGCATGGGCACCGAAGTGCCGCTGTGGATTCTGGGGTCCAGCCTGTTCGGCGCGCAGCTCGCGGCCATGCTCGGCCTGCCGTTCGCCTTCGCCTCGCACTTCGCGCCCGAAATGCTGGCGGACGCCATCGGGGTCTACCGCCGCGGCTTCAAGCCCTCGAAGCAGCTTGCGAGGCCTTATGTTATGGTCGGCTGCAATGTGGTCGCGGCCGATACGACAGAAGAAGCGAAATTCCTGTTCACCTCGATGCAGCAGGCCGTCGCCCGCATCGTGCGCGGCGCGCGCGGCGCGCGCGGTCAGTTGCCGCCGCCGCGCACGGACATGGAGAATTTCTGGACGCCGGACGAGGAAGCCCAAAGCGAGAGCCGGTTGCGCTATGCCTTCGTCGGCGACGAGGACGGCGTGCGGCGGCAACTCGCGACATTCATCGCCGATACCGGCGCGGACGAGGTGATGGTCAGCGCCATGATCCACGACCACGCCGCGCGATTGCGGTCGTATGAATTGCTGGCCGACGCCGGAAAGAAACTGGGCGTCTAGTGGCGCGTCAGGTTTCCATCATCGTCGGCATCCTCGCCTTGCTCAACGCCTTCGGCGCCTGGCGGGTGATGGCGCGCATTCCCTGGGCCGGCGACCACCCTGCCCTCGCCTGGCTGACCGCGCTCGGGTTCTTCGCGCTCCAGATGGCGGGGCCGTTCGGCGATCACTTGTGGTTCCCCGCCATGCGCCGCGCCGGCCTTGGCCTTATCGTGCGCGTCGTCGACTGGATTTCGCACCTCGCCTTCGGCGCCATGTCGCTGATGGTCGTCTTCGCCATCGTCCTCGATGCCGTGACTATTCCCTGGCGGCTGATTGCCCCGCCGGCGGACCCCCTCGCCTTCGACCGCGCCGCCCTGATGACGATGGGCGCCGCGATCATCGTCACGATGGTTATCGGTATCTGGCAGGCACGCCGCGGACCCGTTGTGCATGTGACCGAAGTCCCCCTTGCCAACCTGCCACCCGCTTTCGACGGCTTCCGCATCGCGCAGATTTCCGACTTGCACGTCGGCCCCACCATCGGCCGCGGCTATGTTCGGAGTGTCGTGGACATGGTGAACGGAACCACACCCGACATGATCGCCCTGACCGGCGACTTCGCCGATAGCAACCCGGATGATGTGGAACAGGAAATCGCGCCGCTGGCGGGCCTCAAGGCCACGCACGGCGCCTATTTTGTCACCGGCAATCACGAGTATTTCTGGGATGCGGCCGCCTGGATGGCCGCGTTCCGCCGCATGGGCGCGAAGGTGCTCACCAATGAGCACATCATCCTCCGGCGCGGCACGGACGCCATGGTCGTGGCCGGCGTCACCGATTACTCGACGCGGCGCATGGGCCCACCGCACGGCTCGAACCCGGCCGGGGCGCTGGCGGGAGCGCCCGACACCATGAAGATTCTCCTCGCCCACCAGCCCGCGAGCCATGTCGCGGCCGAGAAAGCCGGCGCGGACCTGCAACTATCCGGACATACCCACTCCGGCCAATACTTCCCGTTCAACCTGATGATCGGCTGGTTCCAGCGCTACTACAAAGGCCTCAACCGTCACGGTGCCCTGTGGATTTATGTCAACCAAGGCACCGGGTACTGGGGCCCGCCCTTGCGGACGGGCGTCCCGGCCGAAGTCACGCTGCTGATCTTGAGGCGCACGCCTAGTTGAGCGGCCGATAGAATTCCGTGCGCCAGGTCTTGGGGTCGGGATTGGAATCCGGCCCGGTCACATAGACCTCCCAGAGATCGCCCTTCGGCGTATGCCCCTGGGCTTCGATCCATTTCATGAATTCGCCCCAGGCGCTGCCAAGTTTTTCATACGGCCCGTGATAGACCGCATGCGCCACCTTGCCGGCGGGCAGCGTGCCGGGCTTCACGCGCCCGGCGGGTTTCACCTCTGCCGGCACCACCACGCCCACCTCGAAATCGAACGTGCTGTCCGGCACCTTGAAGTGATGGGTGAACCAGGCGCCGCTCACTTTGAGGCCTTGCGCGGCCACTTTTTCGCGTACCTCCCCGATGCCGGCGCCCATAACCTTCATAATCTCGGACGCCGGCACGGTCAGGTGAATCACCGCGGTCAGTTGCCGCGGTGAGTCAATGATCTCGGTTTTATCGAGCATCGGCATGATCCTTCATTTTCTTAGAGGGTTTTCGCGAGCGCTTCGAGCTGACCGGCGCAGACGCCCCAGCCTTCATGGAAGCCCATCTTCTCGTGGGTCGCGCGGTCTTCCGCGGTCCAATGGCGCGCGATGGCGGTGTAGCGGGTCTTGCCGCCGCCAATATCCTCAAACGTGACGATCGCGGTCATGAACGGCTTGCCCGAGGGCTCCCAGGCGGCGGTATAGGCGTCGGTGAACACCAGCTTTTCGTTGGGGATCACTTCGAGATAGACGCCGGGGCAGCGGATTTCCTCGCCCGCGGGCGATTTCATGATGAGCAGGCTGGAGCCGCCGGCGCGCGGGTCGGCCTCCACATGCGGCACGGTATACGGCTTGGGGGCGAACCACTGCTTCATCAGCTCGGGCGTGGTCCAGCATTTGAATAGCTTCTCGCGCGGTACGTCCATGATGCGGGTGAGGACCAAGTCCTTTTCCGGATTGGCGGCAACGGTAACCGTGGTGTTGACGCTGGCGTCCATGATGCGGCTCCCCGATTTATGTCGTGTTAGTGGTTGAGTGGTGTGACCGGAAACAGGCTTTCGATATAGCGCCGCAGGTGGGCCAGGCTCTCCTTCGCCACCGCGGGGTCGTGTTTGGCTTTGGTGAAAATGAAGGCGCCCTGCAGTACCGACTGCATGTGGTAGCCGAGACTCTCCGGCGTCCACGGCGCATCAGGCGCATATCTTTCCTTGGCGCTCGCGATGTCGCGGGCGAGCTCGCGCACATGGTTGGACATGCCGCGCTCGCAGGCCGCAGCGAGATCCGGGTGCGTGTCGTAGACCTCCTGCACCATGGTGCCGAGCAGGCAGGTGTACTGGGGGATCTCGCCGGCGAGCATGGCGGCGCGGAAATCCACATAGCCGAGCACGCGGTCGCGCGGATCGGGGAGCGCGCGATAGGCGGCGGCCGCGAAGATCGCGGTCGCCATTTCATCGAAGTCTTCCGCCGCCGCGATACCGAGCTGCTCCTTGCCGGCGAAGTGATGGAAAAAGCCACCCTTGGTCACACCCGCGGCCGCGCAGATGTCATCCACTGTCGTGGCGCTATAGCCCTTGGCCCGAATCACGGTTCGGGCGGCGGCGAGAAGTCTGGTCCTGGTCTCGATTGCGTTTCTGGGAGGCATTTTAAATACCGACTAGTTGGTATGTATAATGCCCGACGATGGGGATTGGTCAACGCCCTTTCGAAAGCCGCGGATTTTTCCGGGCACTAAATGTAGTACTGCAAGCGAAGCGAGTAGACCTCTGGTAGACTTCTTTAAAAGGGGATCTTCCTGGGGGAGCCATGTTGCGCGTGAAGCTGGGTATTTTCGGTTCGGTTCTGGGGGTGATTTTCCTGGCCTTGGCGGCCGCGTCCCCGGTCCGTACAGCCGAGTCGGGTCAACCGGCCCTCGAAAAGCCCGCCACTTTCAGCGGCACCAGCTACACGGTGCAGGGCCGCATGTTCCTGGGCGCCGACGGCAACCTCTCCTACCTGCGCTTCCTCAATCTCAGCGGGACGCCGGCCATTGTCACCGCCACCATGGTGGGGTCGCCGAGCGGAAAGAACTACGGCACGGCGACCGTGAACATCGCGAACCACGCCTCGCGCCAGCTTTCGATCACGGATCTGATGGGGCAGGCGAAAGTCGCCGGGCTCGACAGCACCGATGACCGGATGGGGGTTTACCTTCGCGCCGATGCTTCGCCGGTCGCGGTACAGAACGTTCTGTTCGCGGGAGCCACCGGCTTCTTCGAGAACATGACGACCTGCCAGAACTCCTCGGTGTCGGACACCAACACCGCCCTGATGAATGTCCACACCACGTCGATCACGGGATTCCCGTCCTATGTGACGATCTACAATTACTCGTCCAATGAACAGGCCTATGACGTTGGTGTCTACGAAGCCAACACCGGCACGTTCAAGGGCCAGGTCACCGTGCCGGTTCCGGCCAACGGCACGTTCGAGCAGCCGTTCTCATGGTTTCAGGATCAGCTCGCCTGGTCGCCGGGGCCGAGCGAATATCACGCCAACCTCACGGTCGTCGCCCGTTCGGATTCCCGCTCGTCGCAGCTTTCGCACACGGTCTACAACGCCAAGCTCAACGTATTCCTGAACCTGACCGCTTTCTGCAATATCGAATCCACCGCCACGTCGTTGCCGACGGCCGTCAACGACACGTTGAGCAATGCGACCGCGGGCCTTGCCTATTCGATCCCGTCCACCACGCTGCTGAGCAACGATCTGAACGCGGCCGGCGCGACCATAACCGATGTCACGACACCTACGACCAACGGCACCGCCAACGGCGGGATCATCCAGACCGGCAACGAATTGGTGTACGTACCGGCCCGGGCCGGCATCGTCACGTTCCAGTACCGGCTGCGCGTCGGCGCGGTGGCGTCGAATGTCGCGACGGTCACGGTCACGGTCGCGGACAACGGTCCGATCGCCGAAGGCGACCGCCTCGTCTCCCTGAACTTCACCACCGGGCTTCCCACGACGATTCCGCTCAGCGCGCTTACCGCGAACGACCGCAATACCGCCAACACGCGCCTGGTCAACGTCACCTCCCCCATGACCACCGGCACGGTCAACGGCACGCTCACCCTGACCTCCGATGGCTTGGTCTATACGGCGGCGCGGCCAGGGACCGTGACCTTCCGCTATCAGTTGCAGAGCACCGCGGGCACGCTCTCGAACGAAGCCGTGGTGTCCCTGACGGCAACCGGTTCCAGCGGGCCGACAACCATTGCCGATCAGCCGACCCTGAACCTGGTCGCCGGCCAGGCGACGGAAATCCCGCTCCGGCTTATCACCGCCAACGATTTCAATACCGATGGCGCCACCCTCGACAACTTCACAAACCCGACCACCGACGGCATCGCCAACGGCACTCTCACGCGTTCGGGCGAAAGTCTGATCTTTACGCCCGCGCGCGCCGGCACCACGGTATTCACCTACCAACTGCGCAATAGTCAGGGATTGTCCAATATCGGAACGGTCACCATGACCGTATTGTCGGCCACCGCCGCGCCGCAGGCGGAAAATGACACCCTGACCCAGCCGTTCACCGCCGGAACCCAAACCACGATCCTGTTCTCGACCCTGATCGCCAACGACCGGGCGATCTCGGGCGCGGTGCTCGACAGCTTCACCGCGCCGTCCACGGACGGAACCACCAACGGCACCGTCACGCGGATCGGCAACGACCTGGCTTACACACCGGCCCGGGCGGGCGTGGTCGCTTTCACCTACACGGTCCGCACCACCAACGGCACATCCAACGCCGCGACGGTGCGGCTCATCGTGCAG
Source organism: Rhodospirillaceae bacterium (assembly GCA_019694335.1). Classification (GTDB taxonomy): domain Bacteria; phylum Pseudomonadota; class Alphaproteobacteria; order Rhodospirillales; family Rhodospirillaceae; genus SHVO01. The sequence goes on from JAIBCD010000004.1 coordinate 46,089, forward strand.
TAGGCCGGATAAGCCGCTTGAGCGATCCGGCGGCTAGGGCCTTCGCGTCCGCCTGGGCATGAAAGCCTCGGCGACGCGAATAGGCAGAATCACACCGCCGCGCGCCAGAACGCGAGGGTGCGCGGCGTGATCGCATCACGGCCTTCGTGGGCGGCGATGTCTTCAAGGCAAGCGCGCAGCCCTTGCGCTTCCGCCCGCAGGCCGGCGTGCCGCAGGAACAGCAGGATGCGCGTCAGACGCAGATGATTGTGATTGAGCGGCTCCAGCCAGGGAACCCGCGCGAAATCCGCACCGCGCGAGACGGCCGCGCCCTTGCGCTGCAGCCCAAAGAAATCGAGCATCAGGTCCAACGACCTGCGTACGCGGTCTTGCAGTACCGGATCACCCTGAAGCACCGCGATATCTCGATCGCTCAACAGCGGCGCGCCGGGATTGAAGCGGCTCGGCTCCGGCAGAGGGAACAGCCACTGGATATAGTCGTGGATCATCTCCAGGCGGCGATGATCCCAGGACCACATATCATCAATGGTCCTGCCCCGGGTATCCGGCTCCTGGCCGCGATAGAAGGCGATGAGACGCGACATCGCCGCAGTTTAAAAAAACAAACGGGGACCGGGAAGTTTTCCCGGTCCCCGCAGTCACCTTAGGGGGAAAGGTTAGGTCTTGAGCGTCAAGCCGCTTGCGAGATCTGCTTCTCGGTCGGCTCGGTGTTGCCATTGATGGCGATACGGCGCGGCTTCAGGGCTTCCGGAATCTCGCGCTTCAGGTCGACATGCAGCAAGCCGTTTTCCATGCGCGCGCCGCTTACCTGAATATGGTTGGCCAGTTCGAACTTGCGTTCGAACGAACGGCCGGCGATGCCACGATGGAGGTACTGCGCGGGCTCCTGGTCCTGGCCTTGCTTGCCGCGGACGGTGAGCGTGTTGTTCTCGACCTGGATGTCGAGGTCGCCTTCCGCGAAGCCGGCGAGGGCGAAGGTAATGCGGTAAGTGTCGTCGCCCGACTTGGTGATGTTGTAGGGCGGATAAGTAAAGGTCTGGTCGTCGAGGCGGGTCGCCGCGTCGAACACGCGCGCCAGGCTGTCAAAACCGACCGAAGCGCGGAAGAGGGGGGAAAGATCGAGCGTACGCATTGATATTCTCCGATGAGCAATATCCAAGGCGCAGTTCAGCGGGTCACTCGCCGGCGATGGTTCGGGCTCTTGTCCGAAGACCAGAAATCCGCATCGTCCGGAGACGCGCCCGCCCGGGCCGCGCCGTTCACCTCGACGGACCCCGATTGGGCATCCGTACACGTCCATATGAGGGCGATTTACGCGCCCGCAAGGGCCACAGACTCAAAAATTTATCAATTTATATCAATTGGTTGTTGGCCGCTTCCCAGGCCAGCATGGCGTGGCGGCGCACCGCCCCCCAGCGGTAGTTCTTGAACAGCCCGGTGGAGCGCAGCACGCGGTGGCAGGGCACGAGGTAACCGATGGGATTCGAAGCCAGCGCCGTGCCCACGGCCCGCACCGCCTTGGGTTTGCCGATGGCTTCGGCGATGGCGCCGTAAGTGGAGATGTTCGCCGGCGGAATGCGCAGCAGCGCCGCCCACACCTGGAGCTGGAAATTGGTGCCGCGCAGCAGGAGCCGCATATCCTTGGAGCGCGTGAACATCTTGGCGGCGACGGCGGCGGTGGCTTTGTCGTCGGTGACGAACCGCGACAGCGGCCAACGCGCCTTGGCGTCCTTCAGCGCGCGCGCGGTGCTTCCGGCGATGAAGTCGAATCCGCAGACGCCGCGATCGGTTACCAGGATCAGCGCGGGCCCAAACGGCGTGTCATGCACACCATGGCGGATCACGAGATCACGCCCCTGCGCCTTGTACTCGCCGGGGGTCATGGCCTCGACCGCCACGAACAGGTCGTGGAGCCGCGAGCCGCCCGAGAGCCCAACGTCGAACGCCGCGTTCAGAACCGAGGCGGATTGCTCCAATGTGGTCTTGGCATGCTCCAGGGTCAGGAAGCGCGCGAACTGCTTGGGGCTCACGCCGGCCCAGCGCTTGAACAGGCGCTGGAAATGGAACGGCGACAGGTCCGCCTGCGCCGCCAGTTCAGCAAGCCCCGGAGATGTTCCACCATTGAACGCAGCCGCCACCATGGTTTCGATGGCGCGCGCGATCCGCCGATAGTCGGTGGCGCCGAGGCTCCGCGGCATCTCCAGATCTTCCGCAACCAGGGTGTCGAGGGTCGTAAGCGCGTTCATTGTGGCTCCTCCTGAACTTTGAGTGAACCTAATCCTCATCGTCGGAGGGGCCGACCCGATTGTTGCGGTGGGGACGAAAGGCCTATTCTCCTGACCATGCTGACCATCCGGCCCGCCACCATCGACGACGCCGCGGCCATCGCCCAGGTTCATGTGGACACCTGGCGTTCGACCTATGCCGGGATCATCCCCCAGCATTACCTGGATAGCCTGACCATCCAGAACCGCACCCTCAGCTGGGTGCGCCTGCTGGAGCGCTCAACCGGCGGGCTCTGCACCCTGGTGAGCGAGGACCATGACGGGCGCGTGGTCGGGTTCATCGCCGCCGGCCCTTTGCGCCATCGCGATCCGCGGTTCCAGGCCGAAATTTCCTCGCTTTACGTCCTGCGCAGCCACCAGCACGGCAGCCATGGCCGGCGCCTGTTCATGGCCGCCGCGAATCGCCTTTCCGAACGTGGCTATCGCGGTTTGTTTGTTTGGGTACTGGCGGACAACCCCGCGCGCACGTTTTACGAAATTCTCGGCGGCGAGGAGGTGGCCGAAACCACCCGCGCCTTCGCGGGCAAGATGCTCACCGAGATCGGGTACGGCTGGACCGAAATCCCCAACTACAGCTAGTGCGGCCCACTCAATGAGGCCAGCTTAGTGAGGCCAGCTTAGTGAGGCCAGCTTAGTGCGGTAAGTCCGCTTCGGCGGGGATGGCGTCGTCGCGACGGTCTTCTTCACGGTGCGCCATGGCCAGACGGCGCAGATCCTTCATCACCACATCGAGCTGCTTGAGGCGCGTTTCCAGGTCATTGCGGAATTTCTGCGGCAGGTCCGCCTGCAGGAAGCGGGTGACGATTTCACTCTGGCGCTGCAGCGTGTTCACCGCGTCCACCAGGCTGCGGGACTTGGGCGTGTGGGACTCGTGCACATGGCGGAGGTTCTTCATGAGCATGCCGACCAACGCGCGGATGAACCCGTCGGCCTTGCGCATCTTGTCCATCATCACGTCGGCGGAGACGACCATCAGCGCGGAGTCTTCCAAGGTGAAGGCGGTGGCCATCCTCGGGCTATCGTCGACCACGGCCATCTCGCCGAACAGTTCGCCCTTGCGGATGGTGGCGAGTGGGATCTTGCGGCCCATGGCCTCGCGGTAGATGCCGACCGCGCCGGAATTGACGATAAAGGCGGCCGTGCCTTTGTCCCCTTGCTTGAACAGGGTCTTGCCCTTTGGCCAGGTCACGTTCTGGATATCGTCGCCGGCCATTCAGGCCTTACTCCTCATGCGAAAACCCCGCCCCCATTCTTTTCGCCCCATGCCTATCGCATGTGGACGGGGTTTCGACAACCGCATGGATCAAACTTGGGTGATCAAGCTTGGGTTAGGTCACCGACCAGGTGTTCCCGGCGCGCATGAGCTTATCGAGATCACCCGGGCCCTTGGCGCGCGCCTGCGCGTTCTGGGCCGCGACCTGCGCCTCATAGGACGGCGCCGGATCGCAGTAGATCACGCCCAGGATTTCCGGGAACTGCGGCGGCCGCAGACCGGCCAGCAGACCCGCGAGCACGCGGTTCTTCTCGTCGTGCACCAGGATGTCCCCGGCGGTGACGCCGTTTTCACCGACAACCACGGCTTCGATCTTCAAGGTCTTGGGGTTGAGCCGCAGGCCCTTGTTCTTGTCCTTGCCGTACAACAGCGGCTCGCCGTGCTTGACGTGCAGCTGCATCTCGGCGGCCACGTCCTTTTCGGTGAAGTTCGAGAAAGCGCCGTCGTTGTAGACGATGCAGTTCTGGATGATTTCCACGAAAGACGCCCCCTTATGTTCGCGGGCGCGGGAGAACAGAACCCCCAGCTCCTTGGCCTGGACGTCGATGCCGCGGGCGACGAAGCGTGCGTTGCACCCCAAGGCAAAGGTGCAGGCCTCGGCCGGGCTGTCGACGCTGCCCATGGGCGTGGACGGCGACTTCTGGCCGATACGCGACGTGGGCGAGTACTGCCCTTTGGTCAGGCCGTAGATCTCGTTGTTGAACAGCAGGATGTTGAGGTCGATGTTGCGGCGCAGCGCATGGAACAGGTGATTGCCGCCGATCGACAGCGCATCGCCGTCGCCGGTCACCACCCACACGTCGAGTTCCGGACGCGCGAGCTTGAGGCCCGAGGCGATCGCCGGCGCGCGGCCGTGGATCGTATGGAAGCCGTAGGTCGCCATGTAATAGGGAAAGCGCGACGAGCAGCCGATGCCGGACACGAACACCGTGTTCTCGAGCTTCGCGCCCATGTCGGCCAGCGACTTGTGCATGGCTTTCAGGATGGCGTAATCGCCGCACCCCGGGCACCAGCGCACTTCCTGGTCGGACGCGAAGTCCTTGGGGGTCAGTTTGGCGGGCTCAACATTCACATTCATTTTGGTCTCTTTTGTTTGGTCGCATTTTCTGCGGAAAACCGGCTTCCACTTTTCCGGAAAATGCTCCGGATTCCTTATGGAGCGCCAAGCTGGCTGCGGATGGCGCTTTCCACTTCATCGATCTTGAGCGGCTGGCCGCTGACCTTGAGCAGGCCCTTGGCGTCGATCAGGTACTGGCTCTTGAGCAGGGTGAGCATCTGGCCGTTATTCATCTCGGCCACCAGCACCTTGTCGAAGTTCTTGAGCAGGTCGCCCAGGTTGCGCGGCAGCGGCCAGATGTGGCGGATGTGGATATGCGACACATCCAGTCCTTTGGCGCGCATGTTGCTGACCGCGCGGTTGATGGGCCCGAAGGTCGAGCCCCAGCCGACCACCGCCAGCTTGCCCTTCAGCTCGCCGGCCTCGACGCCCTGTTCGGGGATGTCATTGGCGATATTGTTGATCTTGGCCGCGCGCGTGTCGGTCATCTTCTGATGGTTGGCGGCTTCGTAGGAGATGTTGCCCGAGTTGTAGTCCCTCTCGATGCCGCCGATGCGGTGCATCAGCCCCGGCGTGCCGGGCACCGCCCAAACGCGCGCGAGCGTCTTGGGGTCGCGCAGGAACGGATGGAAACCCTCGGTGTTCTTGTGGAACTCCACCGGGAACGGCTTGAAGTCCTTCATGGACGGAATCCGCCACGGCTCGGCGGCGTTGGCGATGTAGCCGTCCGAGAGCAGCATCACCGGGGTCATGTATTTGACCGCGAGGCGCACGGCCTCGATCGCGACCTCGAAGCAGTCGCCGGGCGAGCGCGACGCCACCACCGGGATCGGCGCGTCGGCGTTGCGGCCCCAGACCGAGAGGAACAAATCCGACTGCTCGGTCTTGGTGGGCAGGCCGGTCGAGGGGCCCGCGCGCTGGGTGTTCACCACCACCAGCGGCAGTTCGGTGCCGATGCCGAGGCCAATCGCTTCGGTCTTGAGCGCGATGCCCGGGCCTGACGAGGCGGTGATTCCGAGCTTGCCGGCGTAAGACGCGCCGAGCGCCGCGCAGCAGGCCGCGATCTCGTCTTCGGCCTGGAAGGTGGTGATGCCGAACTGCTTCAGCCGCGCGAGGATATGCAGGATCGGCGAGGACGGCGTGATCGGATAAGAAGCGAGCAGCGCTTCGAGATTGGCGAGCTGCGCGCCGGCCGCGAGGCCCCAGGCCAGCGCTTCGGCGCCCGACACCAGGCGGTAAGTACCCGGCTCGAATTTGACCGAAGGCATCTGCACCGGCGAGATGTCGCCGGAGATTTCGTGGGTCTCGCCGTAGGCGTGGCCGGCCTTCAGCGCCGCGAGGTTGGCCTGGCCGATCGGATCGTCGGCACCGAATTTGCGCGCGACATATTCGTTGGTGGAGTTGAGTTCGCGGTCGTACATCCACGACACCAGGCCGAGCACCCACAGGTTCTTGGTGCGCAGCGCTTCCTTCTGCGACACGCCGAAGGGCTTCGCGACTTCCAGCGCCTGGGCGGAGATGTCGAGCTCCAGCACGCGGAATTCCTTGAGCGTGCCGTCGGTGCGCGGATCGACCGCGAAGCCCGCGCGCTTGATGTCCTTGTCCTTGAAGGCGCCGGAGTCGAGGATGATCAACCCGCCCTTGCGCAGGCCCTTGTAGTTGACCATGAGCGCCGCGGGATTGAGCGCCACCAGCACATCCGGCTGGTCGCCCGCGGTTTTTACCACGCGGCTGCCGAAGTTGATCTGAAACGCCGACACGCCGTAGGTGGTGCCGGTGGGGGCGCGGATTTCGGCGGGGAAGTCGGGGAAGGTCGCCAGCGAGTTCCCGGCGAGCGCGGTTTCCTGCGCGAACTGGCTTCCCAGCAACTGCACGCCGTCGCCGGAATCGCCGGCAAAGCGCACGACGACCGCTTCGAGTTCCGATTTGGGTACGTTTTGAACGTTCATGGACTCAGTCTCTCCCGCGTGAAATCCGCGAGCAGCGGACCACGTCACAAAGTCCCTCTCCCAGGAGGGCAAGTTTAGGACCGCACGACGCGGTCTGCATCAAAAAAGGCGTAAAACCGGCCCTTTTTGCGCGTTCGAAAAATACCGGCGGATGAAAACACACGTGAGCGACCAAAGCCTTATGCAAAGACAACAGGGGAGGTATCCGGCGGGTCTAATCCAACGCGGCCTTGAACCGGACCAAGCCATCGGCAAGATCGGCAATCAGATCGTCGGTATCCTCGAGTCCCACATGCAGGCGCACGCCAGGCATCGGTTCGGTCCAGGGCCTGGCGCTGCGCAGCGGGGTACTGGGGGCAATCAAACTCTCATAGCCGCCCCAGGAAAAACCCAGCGCGAACAGCTTCATGCCGTCGATCAGGGCGGCCATCGCCTTGGCCGAGGCCTGGTGGAACACCACCCCCATCAGGCCCGACCCGCCGGTGAAGTCGCGCTTCCATAGGGCATGGCCGGGATCGGACGGCAGCGGCGGATAGAGCACGCGCTTTACCTGGGGCTGCTCCTGCAACCACTTCGCCACGGTCCAGGCGTTCTCCTGGTGCTGTTTGAGGCGAACCCCCAAGGTGCGCAAACCGCGGGTGGCCAAGTAGACATCGTCCGGCGATGTCGCAAAACCTAAAGCCGACGCCGCTTTATAAACATCGGCGATGGCTTCGTCGGTGCCGGTGACCGCGCCCAGCATCACGTCCGAATGACCGACAATGTATTTGGTCGCGGCCTCCACCGAGAGATGCGCGCCCAGGGCCAGTGGGCGGCAGAACAGCGGGCTGGCCCAGGTGTTGTCCACCGCCACCTTGGCGCCGCGCGCACGCGCGGCGGCGGCGATGGCGGGAATGTCCTGGACCTCGAAGGTGTGCGAACCCGGTGACTCGCAGAACACCAGGGTCGTGTTATCGCGCAGCAGGTCGGCGATGCCGCCGCCGATCAACGGGTCGAAATAGCTGGTGTCGACGCCCATGTCCTTGAGAAAGCCCTCGCAGAAGGTGCGCGTCGGTTCATAGGCGGAGTCCGAAACCAGGATATGGTCGCCGGCCTTCACGCAACCGAGGATGGCGAGGGTGCAAGCCGAGAGCCCGGACGGTGTGAGCACGGTATCGGCGCCGCCGGCCAAGTCGGTGAGCGCTTCCTGCAGGGTCCAGTGGGTCGCGGTCCCGCGCCGGCCGTACGACAACACCTTGTCGCGCTTCTTGGTGTGCGCGTAGCTGTCGTGCATGGCGGCGACGCTGTCGAACACGATGGTCGAAGCGCGTACCACCGGGGTGTTGACCACGCCTGCGTTGCGCTTCTTGTCCACGCCCGCGCGGACGATCTTGGTGGGCTTTTTCATGGCTCAGCTTGTGGAAAAGTGGCCAGAACCTAATCCTCCGGGCCGTTCCTGGCGAGCACGAATCTCCCCCTTCATCAAAGGCTTGGCGGGTAGGCGGGAAAACACTCTAGGATGCGGCCATGGCAAAGCGTTTTCCTATGGTCCTGGCCCTCAGTGGCGTTCTGTTCCTCGGGGTACCGGCGTTTGGCGCCGATTCCAGGCCCCTCGCCGGGCTTGCCTATAGCCCTTCGAACATACGGACCGAGGCAGAGTTCGCCACATCCGCCCCGCCCGACAAACTGCGGGCCGATCTGGCCCCCCTGGCCGCCATTACCCCGCGCCTGCGCACCTACGCCATGAGCAACGGCCTCGATCAGGTCGTGCCGATCGCCAAGGATCTTGGCCTGAAGGTTTCGGTCGGCATCTGGCTCCAGACCGACCCTGCCATCGATGCCGCCGAGACCACCGCCGGGATCATGGCGGTGCTGCGGAATCCGACCGCCGTGGACCAGGTGTTCGTCGGCAATGAGGTGATCACCAGCAAGTATCAGAGCATCGCCGCGCTGAAGGCCCGGATCGCCGAGGTGAAGGCCGCGCTGACCGAAGCGGGATTGAAGGACATCCCGGTCAGCACCGCCGAGACCTGGAACATGTGGCTCGCGCATCCCGAACTCGCCAAGGACGTGGATTTCATCGGCGCGCATATCTGGCCGTATTGGGACGGCGTGCCGGTGGCGGACGCCGTGCCTTATGTGCTGCGCCGCTACAAGGAACTGCAAGCCGCGTTCCCGGGAAAGAAGATCGTGATCGCCGAAACCGGTTGGCCGGCCGCCGGACCGACGAACAAAGGCGCGGTGCCGTCGCAAGAAAACCAGGAGCGCTTCGTGCGCGCTTTCACCCACGCCGCCGCGGGACTGGATTACTACCTGTGCGAAGCCTACAGCCAACCCTGGAAGGCCGCGCGCGAAGGCAGCGTGATCGGCTCCGCCTGGGGAATCATGGACGATGCTCGCAAGCCGAAATTCACGTTGCGCTAAGGCAGCGTGCACAACGAATAAATGTACCCGGTACAATTAAACATTCGCCGGCGCGTCACCGCATAGGGTCAGCGAATTAATTGTACCTGGTACAATTATTCGCCCCGCAGCGCGCGCACCGGCCGACCATCCGCATCGATCAACCCCCGCGCCTTGAGCATCTCGAGATGCTCCACAAAATGCTGGTGCGTGTTGGCCCGCTCCGGCAGCTCCAGCCAATTCTGTTCGGCGAAGGCGAGGATCGCGGGCTCGTCGTATTCCGCCTCCCACAAAATCCCGAGCAACGAAGCGAGATTCTCCTCGCGCTCCTTCACCGGAAAATCCACGCAGGCGGCGCGGTTGGCGTCGTCGATGAATCCGGTCTCGGGGCCCGCGCCGAGGCCGAAGTCCGGCAAGGCGCGGCGCTCCGCCGGCGCGACCTGCCAATGCGCGATTTCGTGAAACACCACGCTGGTCTCCGAGCGGGTGCGGATGACATGGCCATCCCAGGAATAGGCAACGGCGGGATCTTCGTCGCGGACCGCGATGCCCATCGCTTCGGCCAGCGCGACAGCTTTGCGACGGCCAACATGCAGGTCGGCGGAGAAGCCCGGACAGAACGCGGCGGTGGCGGCGATACGCTGGAACACCCGGCGCGCGAATGGGAACGCGGCAAGGCCAGCGTCGAAAACCGCCAGCACACCCGGCATCGCTTCCGGCTTGATGGGTGTTAAGATCATGGGCCCTCGTTCAATTATGGGGTCTTAATTGATCGGGGGGCGCGCCGTCCAGCCTTTGGCAGCAGGAATCCGTGCGGCCATGCGTTCTTTGTAAGAGCCTTCGGCGCCACAAACAGCCCGGTTCGCCATGTCTGACACAGCTTTAGCCCGCCATCTCGCCGACCGCCTGGGGTTCGGACCCCGGCCGGGCGATCTGGATCACATCGCCAAAACAGGCCCGGACCGCTGGATCGATCAACAACTTCACCCAGCGTCCCTGGCCTTGCCCAAGGAAGTAGCGGCACACCTCGCGCAACTGCGCACCTTGAGGATGAGCCCGGAGGAGACCTTCCTGGAATATGGTCCTCCGGCCTTGCGCGAAGCCAAGAGCCCGGAACAGCGCAAGGACATTCAAGAGCGCGCACGCATCGTTCCGGCCGAAGCCATCGAAGCGCGCATCTTGCGCGCGGTCTACAGCCCGGCGCAGCTGGAAGAATCCCTGGTCGATTTCTGGTTCAACCATTTCAATGTGTTTGCCGCCAAAGGCCTCGACCGCGTATGGATCGGCGCCTACGAGCGCGACGCCATCCGGCCGCATGTGCTGGGGCGCTTTCGCGATCTGCTCGGCGCCACCGCCAAACATCCCGCCATGCTGTTCTATCTCGACAACTGGCAGAACACCGCACCCAACGCGCCTGGCGCGCGCGGCAACTTCAAAGGCCTCAACGAGAACTACGCGCGCGAGCTGATGGAGCTGCATACCCTCGGCGTCGACGGCGGCTATAGCCAGGACGATGTCATCACGCTGGCCAGGATCCTCACCGGCTGGGGTTTGGGCGGAGACGGCAGCCGCGCGCCGCAAGCCGCCGCGAAAGCGCGGCCGTTCGGCAAGCGCGTCGCGGTCGATCGCCGATTTCCGCCGGCGGAGCAAAAAGCGCAAGGCCGGCGCGGCGGAACGTTCGTGTTCGCCGAGAACCGCCACGACTTCTCGGATAAGACCTTGCTTGGTCACAGGATCGCCGGCCGCGGAGAAGCGGAGGGTGAACAGGCGCTGGATCTGCTCGCGCGCCATCCCGCCACCGCCAAGCGCATCTCCTATAAGCTCGCGCAATACTTCGTCGCCGACGAACCGCCGCAAGCGGTGGTCGACGCCGGGGCCGCCACCTTCGCGAAAACCGATGGCGACATCGCGGCGGTTCTGAGGACATTGTTCGCGCGCCCCGAATTCCGCGACCCGTCCGGCTTCAACACGCGCTTCAAGACGCCGCTGCGCTATGTGGTTTCATCGCTACGCGCGAGCGGCGCAACGGTGCGCAATTTCCGCCCGGCTTTCGGCCTGCTGCAGCAGTTGGGCCAGCCGCTCTACGGCTGCATCACGCCCGACGGCTATAAGTGCACCGAGGCCGCCTGGCTCAATCCCGACGGCATGACCCGGCGCGTGACTTACGCGCTGGCGCTGGCGGCGGGGCGTTTGCCGCTGTCCGAAAGCCCCGCCGATCAGCCGGCCGGCCCGCGGGCGGGCGCGCGACGCAACCCTGACGGCGGCGCGCTCCGCGCGCGTGGCAACGAACCGCCCGTGAATGTCGAAACGCTGATCGCGACCCTGGGCGGCATTTCCGAGAAAACCAGGGCCGTGGTCACGACCGCGCAACCGGAACTGCGCGCGGCGCTGGTGCTCGGCAGTCCCGACTTCATGCGGGGTTAGGAGAAACACATGTCGCGGTTCGACCGCCGTCACTTCCTGCAACTCGGCGCCGCCGGCACGGCGCTGATCCCGTTTGGCCGCAATGCCTTTGCCGCGAGCGCCCCCGGCAACAAGCGCCTGGTCGTGGTGCTGCTGCGCGGCGCGGTGGACGGCCTCAATGTCGTCGTTCCCCACGCAGAAGCCGCGTATTACGAGGCGCGGCCCACGATTGCGATCCCTCAACCGGCCCGCGACGGCGGCGCGCTCGATCTCGACGGTCATTTCGGCCTGCATCCCGCCATGGCCGCATTGATGCCGCACTGGCGCGACGGCACATTGGCGTTCGTGCCCGCGAGCGGATCGCCGGACGCCACCCGCTCCCACTTCGACGCCCAGGACTATATGGAGAGCGGCACGCCAGGGCAGAAATCCACCGCCGACGGCTGGATGAACCGCCTGCTCACCGCACTGCCGGTCAAGCGCACCTCGACCACCGCCTTGAGTTTCGGCCCGACGCTGCCCAGGATCTTTGCCGGGCCCAGCGACGTGGCGACGGTGCCGCTCGGCCGCGCGGCCGCCAGCCCCATCCCGCTCGACCGGCCGATCATCAACGCCGCCTTCGACCAGCTCTACACCGGCGAGGACGCCTTGAGCCGCGCCTATCGCGAGGGCCTCGAGTCCCACAAGAAGGTGATGAAAGACCTGCAGGCCGACATGATGGCCGCCGACAACGGCGCGCCGTCGCCCGACACCTTCGGCCAGGACGCCGCGCACCTCGCACGGCTGATCAAACAGGATCCTTCGGTCAACCTCGCCTTCTTCGCCCTCGGCGGCTGGGACACCCACGTCAACCAGGGCGGCAGCGACGGCCAGCTCGCGGGGCGGCTCAAACCCCTCGCGGAAGGCCTCGCCGGCCTCGCCACCGGTCTGGGCAAGGACTATCAGGACACAGCCATCCTGGTGATGTCCGAGTTCGGCCGCACGGTGCATGAGAACGGCAACCGCGGCACCGACCATGGCCACGGCAATGTCATGTGGGTGATGGGCGGTAGTGTTGCCGGAGGCAAAATCCACGGGCGCTGGCCCGGACTGGAGAGCGCGGCGCTCTACGAGAACCGCGACCTCGCCGTCACCACGGACTTCCGCAGCGTGATCGCGTCCGTGCTCGCCGGGCACATGAAGCTCACGCCCGGCCAGGTCGCCGGAATTCTTCCGGGTGCACCGACCGGCGACATCGTTCTGGTCAGGGCCTGAAAACAAAAACGGCCCCGGTTGTCCGGGGCCGTTTTAGGTTTCAGATCACGGGATAGCCTTAGGCGGCGTTCAGCAGCTTTTCCAGCTTGGCGGTGGCCGCTTCCGGCTTGATCTTCTCCACGGCCGCCACTTCATGGGCGAGGCGCTCGAGCGCCTGCTCATAAATCTGGCGTTCGCTGTAGGACTGTTCCGGCTGCGAGGCGCCGCGGTGCAGGTCGCGCACCACTTCGGCGATCGACACCGGGTCGCCCGAGTTGATCTTGGCTTCGTATTCCTGGGCGCGGCGGCTCCACATGGCGCGCTTCACGCGGGCGCGGCCCTTGAGGGTGGTGAGCGCGGTTTCCATGACCTTGCGGGTCGAAAGCTTGCGCAGGCCGGAATTCTCGACCTTGCGCACAGGCACGCGCAGGGTCATGCGGTCACGTTCGAAGCTGATGACGAACAGCTCGACCTTCTGGCCGCCGATCAGTTGCGACTCAATGCTGGTGACTTTGCCGACGCCATGCGCCGGGTAAACGACGAAATCCCCCGCCGAAAACGGGACGACGATCTTGGGTTCTTTTGCGGGCTTTGCTGCTGCAGTGGCTGCCTTAGGCATGTTGGGTCCTACTCCACACCGGGGTTTAGGTCGCCATCCCGATTTAAGCCTGATCCCCCCTCGCCCGGCCGACTTGGACCGGACTCTCCTCTTTTAAGGATCCTGGCTGACCCAGCCGGTGATGGCCGGGGCCGAGACGTGTTTTTGTTTATTGCTCCTTTTTCCGCGCAGAACTCTCAATAAATCAATAACTTATCGAGAATTTCCGGACACGGATCCGGGAGAAAAAATAATCCGCCGGGTTCCCCGACGGATTACCCATATGGATATCATAAAAAGCGGGGAAAATACAGGTCAAAAGCCTGTCACATCCGTTAACGCATCGTGTCAACGGATAGGGCTAACCCTAGGCCCTGTTATTCAAATTCTCAAACTACCCACAGGGCCTAGGTGTCTGATACCGGCGGCTTTTTCAGCGAAACCGGCCGTTTAGCCTGGTCGCATTTTGGGCGGCCGAACCGGTTCCCACTTCGGCCTACAATGCTCCAAGAGCCGGTTACGAGCCGCTGCCGGGCTTGTCGCTCAGCAGGGCCTTCTTGCCGGGCTTGTCCTTCCATTCGTCGCCGTCGGCCGGGGCCTCGCCCTTGGCCGTAATGTTGGGCCACTTTTCGGCGTAGTCCTTGTTGATGGACGCCCATTCGGCGGCGGCCTCATCCGAGTCGGGAACGATGGCTTCGGCCGGGCACTCGGGCTCGCAAACGCCACAGTCGATGCATTCGTCGGGGTGGATGACCAGCATGTTCTCACCCTCGTAGAAGCAGTCCACCGGACAGACTTCGACGCAGTCCATGTACTTACACTTGATGCAGTTCTCGGTGACGACATAGGTCATGGCTGCTCTCCCCTTGAGGCCTGCCCAAAACAGATGTGGGCACGGGTGCGATGGCACCCAGGTATTCGATTTTGCCGAGGGGCGTCAACGCTGTTGTTTACTTGAGACGCGTTCTTAAAGGCAGGGCCGCGTCCACGGCCGCCAGGCGCTCGACCGCCGTCTCCTCGTAAAGCGTCCGGGCTTCGGGTGCGGGGCCACGGTGATCGGTGACGTCCTTGACCGCCAGGTGGCGGCGGGTAGCGCCGATGACGATCGCGAGCTTGTCGCCGGGATGCACGGCGGTGGCCGTCTTTTCCACGACCGTGCCGTTGAGCGTCACTTGGCCGCGTTCGATCAGCCGCTGGGCCAGCGCCCGGGATTTGCAGAAGCGCGCGAACCACAACCACTTGTCCAGACGCAGGGTGACGGTGTTCACAGCGGCATCAGCTCCTTGAGCTTGGCGAAGGGCGAATGCGCGGATGGCGCTTCCGGGGCGGTGGGCTTGGGCCGGCGCTTGAAGCCGAACATCACGCCTTCGGGCGTCAACTTGGCCCGAAACCCCAAGGCCTGAAGGATCGGCACGGCGGCGTCCAGCGAAGCGCCCACCAGGGACAGCAGCGCCGGTGGCAGCCGCGTCACCTTGTCGCGGGCGAGTTTGCGCACCTCGGCGGCGAAGCGCTCGACCATGTCCACCCGGTAGGCCGCTGCCCCCATCGGCTGATAGCCGCAGGCGAGATAGAAGCCCGCGGGGCCAGCCAACGGCACCGTCACGCGCCCCGGCGGGATGACCGGCGCCGGTCCGGGATTGCGCGCCGCCCACAGCCGGGCCCGCAAGGCCGTCGCCGCCGGTTTCAACAAGGCCGGCATGAACACCTGGCCGACACCAAGCCGCACGCCCAACCGCGCCAGCGCCGTGCGGTCCTCCTTGGTCAAGGCCGACACCTGGGCGTCGACCGCGCGGCGCGGCACCGAACCCAGGTTTTCCATAAGGTGAAATACGATACCCCGCACCGCCGACGCGACCTTGGCTTCCAGCGCCTTTGTCAGTGGCGCGAGATCGCGCGCGATCAGGCCGGTGATCCACGCCCGCAAGCGCTCCTCGACCCGCCGGCGCAAGTGCGGCTCCACCCGCTCGTCGGCCATCAGTTCGATGGCGGGATGCAGCAGATCGGGGCCGGACACCAGCCGCGCGATGCCCTCGCCCTGCCAGACGATGGTGGTCTCCGCCAGCGTGAAGGCGTCATCGGCGGCCGCCGCCAGCGCCTCGGCCCGCTGGGCCAGCACCGGGCGCAGGGCGGTGTTGGCGGCGTTGAACACGGCGCGGTCGGCGGTGCGCAAGCCCGTGCGCTCGGCCCGGAACCGCAGGCCGTCGAGCTGGCCCAGGCGGTGGCCGTCCACGTCCACCGCGCCTTGATCGCTGATGTCGGCGGTGAGCAGGTCGTCGCCACGCAGGCGTTTCACGAGATGCGCGGTGCGGCTGTCCACGAACTGCTGGGTAAGTTTTTCGTGCAGCGCGTCGGACAGGCGGTCCTCGACCGCGCGGGTGCGTTCCTGCCACCCCAAACTATCCACCATCCAGTCGCCGCGATGGGCAAGGAAGGTCCACACCCGGATGGCGGCGATGCGGTCCATCAATACGTGGATATCGCCGTCGGTACGGTCGATGCGTTCCACATGACCGGCGACCCAATCCTGTTCCAGCTTGCCGTCCCGGCCCACGAGATGCAGGAACACCTGCGCCATGAAGCGCGCATGAATCTCGGGCTTGAGCTTGCGGAAGTCGGGGACTTGCGCGACTTCCCATAACAACTTCACCCGCGCCGGCCCGGTGAGGTTTTCGCGCACGCCCGCCTCGCGCGCGAGCGCCTCGAGCACCAGTTGATCGTCCGCCGGCGGCGGGCGGATCAGGTCCTTCGCCGGCGGGCTCATGCGCAACGATCCCAAGAGCGCATCGATGGAGGTCAGGCGCAGATCGGTGTTGCGCCAATAGAGCTGCTTGAGCGGCGGGAATTCGTGGGCCTCGACCCGGGCGATGATGTCGGGATCGATCTCCGGCGCATCGGCCGTGACGCCGAAGCTGCCTTCATTCATGTGGCGCCCGGCACGGCCGGCGATCTGCGCCACTTCGGAAGCGTCGAGGGCACGGGGCGCGCGGCCGTCGAACTTGGTCATGGAGGCGAAGGCGACATGGTCCACGTCCATGTTGAGGCCCATGCCGATCGCGTCCGTGGCCACCATGTAGTCCACGTCGCCGTTCTGGTAGAGCGCGACCTGCGCGTTGCGGGTACGGGGCGAGAGCGCCCCCATCACCACCGCCGCGCCGCCGCGATGGCGGCGGATCAACTCGGCGATGCCGTAGACCTCCGAGGCCGAGAACGCCACCACCGCCGAGCGCCGGGGCAGGCGGGTGAGTTTTTTGGAGCCGGTGTAGAGCAGTTTGGAGAAACGCGGCCGCGAAATGAACTCGGTCCCCGGCACCAGCCGGCGGATCAGCGGCTTGATGGTCTCCGCCCCCAGGAACATGGTCTCGTTGGTCCCGCGCGCATGCAGGATGCGGTCGGTGAAGATATGGCCGCGATCCGCGTCCGCGGCCAGCTGCACCTCATCGACCGCGAGGAACGCGACCTCGCGGTCGAGCGGCATGCTTTCCACAGTGCAGATATAATAGCGCGGATGCGGCGGCAGGATCTTCTCCTCGCCGGTGATCAGCGCGACGTTGCGCGCCCCCTTGAGCTTCACCACCTTGTCGTAGTTCTCGCGCGCGAGCAGCCGCAGCGGAAACCCGATCATGCCCGTGGCATGACCGAGCATCCGGTCCATGGCGAGATAGGTCTTGCCGGTGTTGGTGGGGCCCAACACCGCCGTGACCCGTCCAGCGGCGGCGAGGCGAGAGGTTTCGCTCATGGGCCTGTGCGAGCGAAACCGCGCCCGGTCGGGAGGGAGGGGAAGATCAGTGGGCTTGGGCGCGCTTGTCCTTGCGGCGGTCGACGTAGGATTTGAGCTGCCGTTCGACCGCGCTGAAACTGTCGGCGAGGGCGGCGTTTATGTCCTGGTGGCCTTTGGCGTCCTTGGGGTCGCGGCCCGCCACCAGTTCGGCGCCGGGGACTTCCAGCACCACCGAGACATGGAACGGCTGGTCCTTGGTGGAGACCGCCCGGTGAACGCGCCCCACAACCACCTTGCAGCCGGTGATCCGGTCGAAATAGTGCTCAAGTTTTGCCACTTTCTCGCGGATGCGGGTTTCCACCGCGGCCGAGGTATCGACTCCGTGAAAGGCGATCTGAAGGGGAACTTGCATCTGTTTTATGCTCCGTTGTTGATGCAAAAGGCCGGCCCGAGACGAAATATGTCTCCATCCCCTTCATGATGGGACGCAAATTCCACGAGAGCAACTCTTGACGAATTCAAAAGCCGTTTCCAGCCCTTGCCTTACCGGGCCGGCCATCTCATATCTCCGCCCGCGAAACCGCTCATCGCTACAAATCACTACAGCTTGAGGATGCCATGGCCGAGACCGCTACACCTCCCAAAGAAACCAGTGGGCCCGAGACCCGCAACTTCCAGGCGGAGGTCGCGAAGCTGCTGGATATCGTCGTGCACTCTTTGTACTCCCACCGGGAGATTTTCCTGCGGGAACTGATTTCCAACGCTTCGGACGCTTGCGACAAGCTGCGCTATGCCGCGCTCACCGACCCCAAGCTGCGCGAAGGCGGGGAGGATTTCGCGATCCGGCTTTCGGTCGATCCCGCAGCCAAGACCCTCACCATCGCCGACAACGGCATCGGCATGAACCACGACGAGTTGGTCGCCAACCTCGGCACCATCGCCAAATCCGGCACCGCCGAATTCCTGAAGGCCGCATCCGCCAAAGACGGCAAGAAGGATGTCAACCTGATCGGCCAGTTCGGCGTCGGCTTCTATTCCGCGTTCATGGTGGCGGACAAAGTGGACGTGATTTCGCGCAAGGCCGGCGAGGAAAAAGGCTGGGTGTGGAGCAGCGCCGGCCAGGGTTCGTTCACCGTGGCCGAGTCACCCGGCGCCGCGCGCGGCGCTAGGATCGTCTTGCACATCAAGGACGATGCCAAGGAATTCCTGGAAGCGCAGCGCCTGCGCCATATCGTCAAGACCTACTCGGACCACATCGCCATTCCGGTGATCCTCGATCCGATTCCCCGGGAAAAGAAGGAAGGCGAGGAAGCGCCGCAGCCCGAAACCCTGAACTCCGCTTCGGCCTTGTGGATGCGCCCCAAGAACGAGATCACCGCCGAGCAATACAAGGAATTCTATCATCACGTCGGCCACACCTTCGACGAACCGTGGCACACGCTGCATTTCCGCGCCGAAGGCGCGATCGAATACACCGCGCTTCTGTTCATTCCGACGCAAAAGCCCTTCGACCTGTTCCACCCCGAACGCAAAAGCCATGTGAAGCTCTATGTGAACCGGGTATTCATCTCCGACCAGATCGACACCCTGATGCCGCGTTACCTGCGGTTCGTGCGCGGCGTGGTGGACTCCTCGGACCTGCCGCTCAACATCAGCCGCGAGATGCTGCAGGACAACCCGGTGTTGCGCAAAATCCAGGCCGGCATCACCAAGCGCCTGCTCAAGGATCTGAAGGACCGCGCCGAGAACGCCGCCGAATACAAGAAATTCTGGGACGCCTTCGGCGCCGTGTTCAAGGAAGGCCTCTACGAAGACTTCGAACGCAAAGAGGATTTGCTGGACCTGGCGCGCTTCAAGTCCACCGCGTCCGACGAGCTGATGTCCCTCAAGGACTACGTCGGCCGCATGAAGCAGGGCCAGGAGGCGATCTATTTCATCACCGGCGAAAACGCCGCCGCGCTCAAGGGCAGCCCCCAACTGGAAGGTTTCCTCGCCAAGGGCATCGAAGTGCTGCTGCTCACCGATCCCATCGATGAATTCTGGGTCGGCACCGTCGGCACCTACGATAAGAAACAGTTCAAGTCGGTGGCGGAAGCCGGACCCGACCTGTCCGCCATCGCCGGCGGGGAGGACAAGGCCAAGACCGAAGCCGCGGCGGAATCGGTCAAAGGCGTGATCGAGAAGCTCAAGCAAAGCCTGGGCGAGAACGTGGCCGATGTGCGCGCCTCGACCCGCCTCACCGGCAGCCCGGTGTGCCTGGTGGCCGACACCGGCGGCATGTCGCTGCACCTCGCGCGCATGCTCAAGCAGCATGGCGATGGCGCCTCCATGCCCATTCACCGGGTTCTGGAAATCAACCCGTCGCACCCGTTGATCACCGGTATCGAGAAGCTGACCGGCGCGGACTTCGACGACGCGGCGTTCCTGCTGCTGGATCAAGCCCGCATCGTGGAAGGCGAGACCGTACCCGACCCGGCCGCATTCGCCCGGCGCCTGTCGGCGGTCATGACGAAAGGTTTGGTTTAATTAATGTTCGGTCGCGGGTCCGGACTGAAAGCCGGCCCCCACTTTTCTTGGATCCGCTCCGCCGGCCCGCTTGCTTGCAATCACGTAACGCCGCCCCCACAAGGGCGGCGTTATGCTTTTGGGAGTCGAGACCTGAGGGGGAGTTCTCCCATGAACCGGACGGCGTCGTTCCTGTGGCACGAAGGCAAAGGCGTGGTGCTGGCGCTGGCCCTGGTGCTGGTGGTGCGCACCGTGGCAGCCGAACCTTATTCGGTCCCGACACCGTCCATGGTGCCGACCCTGATGGTGGGCGACACACTGGTGGCCACGAAATACGCCTACGGCTACAGCCGCTATTCCATGCCGATCGGCGAGATCCCCATAACCGGCCGCGTACTGGACCGCATGCCGGAGCGCGGCGACGTGATCGTGTTCCGCCTGCCGCGCGACCCCTCGGTCACTTATGTCAAGCGCGTCATCGGCCTGCCCGGCGACCGCATACAAATGAAAGAGGGCCGTCTTTACATCAATGGCGCGATGGCCGCGCGCCGCGAGGCGGGCACGCTCGACACCGTCGTCCTCGGCCGCCCCGTCACGCTGCACCGCTATATCGAAACGCTGCCGGCCACGGGGAATCAAGCCGGCCGCGATCACGACATTCTGGAAATGTCCGACGACGATGCCCTGGATAACACCCGCGAATACACCGTACCCGCGGGCCAGTACTTCATGATGGGCGACAACCGCGACGATTCCCTGGACAGCCGCGTCGCGGCGGCCGAAGGCGGCGTGGGCATGGTGTCCAAGGAATATCTGGTCGGCCGCGCCGACTTGGTGCTGTATTCGCGCGACCCCGACACCGCCTGGTGGAACCCCGCCAGTTGGGGCGAGATCGCCAAGCACCTGAGACTATTTACCCAGATCAGCTGAGACCTGGGCGACCACATCGTCCCACACGCCCTGACGGCCCTGCACATAGAATCGCAAGGTCGTGTACCACGGGTGCGCCGCGCCGGAGGCGCGATCTTGAGTAGCGCGGGCTTCGCCCGCGTGGCCGCTGAACCAATACCAGATCCGCCCCGCCGCCTTGGGCAGCATCAGCTTCACCGGTTTTCCCAGCGCCGCCGCCATGTGGGCCGTGGTGTTGCTGACCGTGATCACCTCGTCCATCGCCATGGCTTGCGCGGCGGCGGCATCGAGGTCGTTGGTGGCGTCGATCCCCACGTCGACATGGAGACCCGCCGTGTCCGGCACGGCGCCATATTGCAAGCTCACGCAGAAAAGATCGTCACGCGCCAATAGCGGCTTCAGCGCCGCGAGCGGCATGGATTTCTGTGTCCCATAGTTCACGCCCGCGCTGTGCCAGGACAACCCGACAATGCGCCGCCCCGCCGCCAAAGCCCCGTACCGGGCGCGCAAGGCGGCGGCCCGTAGGGGATCGGCTTTGAGATAGCCGGTGACCGCCGGCGTTCCGGGCGTGCCGCGCCGCAGCCGGCGCGCGGCGTCGGCTATGGTGACGTGGAAATCGATGCCCGTGGTCACCTCGCCGCGCCAGGGCTCCTGCCAGGGAACCACCGTCACCTCGGGGAACGAGCGCGCGAACAACGGCACGAGGCGCGCTTCGCACTCGACCACCAATGATGCGCCGAGGGCGCGCAGCTCGGGAATATGGCTCGCGAACATGATCTGCTCGCCGAGGCCTTGCTCGTAGGCCAGCAGCAGCTTCCTTCCCGCGAGCGGTTCGCCGCACCAGGGCGGTGACGGCAATGGCCGCCGACCTTCGGGCCAGTGCTGGCGATGGCGGTGGGCGTAATCGGCCCAGGCCTCGTCCCAACGCCCGAGCGCGAACAGCGCCGATGCCCGGCCCAAAAGCGCCTGGAGGTGCCCCGGCTCCCGCGCCAGCATCTCCTTGAAATGCGCCACGGCATCCGCGGGCCGCCCGGCCCGGTCCAGCGCGCTGGCGAGATTGTAGCGGAACAGTTGGTTGGCGGGTTCCAGCGTCAGCGCCGCCGCGAAAGCGGGAATAGCCGCCGTGTCGTCGCCCTCGGCCACCAGCACGGCGCCGTGGTTGTTATGCAGCCCGGCGATCCCGCGCTCGATCTTCAGCGCGCGCGCGTAAAGATCCCTGGCGCGGACGAGATCGCCCCGGCCCTGCAGGATCTGCCCCAGGCTGACCAGGGCCGGTACGGATTGGGGGTCGCGGGCGAGCGTCTGCTCGAACAGCGCCGCGGCTTCGTCGATGCGCCCAGCCGCCTGAGCCGCGAATGCGCGGCTCAGGGGCTCGGTCGATTTCTGGCTCAAGCCGCCAGGCTGCGCAGCACGTACTGCAGGACGCCGCCGTTCTTGTAGTACTCGAGCTCGCCGTGGTTATCGATGCGGCACTGGACGGTGATGGTATCGGTCTTGCCGTTCGCGCGGTGGATCACGACCTTCACGTCGCCCAGGGGCTTCACGTCCTTGATGCCCGAGATATCGAAAGTCTCGGTGCCGTCGAGGTTGTGCGTCTTGCGGCTCTCGCCGTCCTTGAACTGGAGCGGCAGCACGCCCATGCCCACCAGGTTGGAGCGATGGATGCGCTCGAAGCTTTCCACCAAAACCGCCCGAACCCCGAGCAGGTTGGTGCCCTTGGCCGCCCAGTCGCGCGACGAACCGGTGCCGTATTCCTTGCCGCCGATGATCACCAGCGCGGTGCCGGCAGCCTGGTACTTCATGGCGGCGTCATAGATCGGCATGACCTCGCCCGAGGGCTGATGCTTGGTGATGCCGCCTTCGACGCCCGGCACCATTTCGTTCTTGATGCGGATATTGGCGAAGGTGCCGCGCATCATGACTTCGTGGTGGCCGCGGCGCGCGCCGTAGGAGTTGAAGTCCTTGGGCTCCACGCCATGCGCGATCAGGTACTTGCCGGCGGGGCTGTCCTTCTTGATCGAGCCGGCGGGCGAGATGTGGTCGGTGGTGACCGAGTCGCCGAGGATCGCGAGCGGACGCGCGCCGGCGATGTCGGCCACGCCCTTCGGCGTCTTGCCCATGCCGACGAAGTACGGCGGGTTGGCGACATAGGTGGAGGTCTTTTCCCAGCTGTAGGTTTCGCTCTTGTCCGCCTTCACCGCCTGCCAGGGCGCCGGGCCCTTGAACACGTCGGAGTAGCGGGTCTTGAACATCTCCTGGGTCAGGAACTTCTCCATGAACTGGGCGACTTCAGCTTGCGACGGCCAGATGTCGGCGAGGTAGACCGGCTTGCCGTCCTTGCCCGTGCCGATGGCTTCGGTGGTGATGTCCTTGCGCATGGTACCGAGCAGCGCATAGGCGACCACCAGCGGCGGCGAGGCCAGATAGTTGGCCTTCACATGCGGGCTGATGCGGCCTTCGAAGTTGCGGTTGCCGGACAGCACGGCGGTGGCGACCAGGTCTCCGGTCTCGATCGACTTGGCGATATTGTCGTCGAGCGGGCCCGAGTTGCCGATACAGGTGGTGCAGCCGTAACCGACGGTGTTGAAGCCCATGGCGTCGAGATCGGCCTGCAGGCCGGCCTTGGTGAGATAGTCGGTGACCACCTGCGAACCGGGCGCCAGCGAGGTCTTCACCCACGGCTTGCGGGTCAATCCCTTCTCGCGGGCCTTGCGGGCGAGCAGGCCGGCGGCGAACAGCACCGCCGGGTTGGAGGTGTTCGTGCACGAGGTGATCGCGGCGATCACCACGTCACCGTCATCGAGGGTGGCCTTCGCGCCGGGACCGGAGAGGTTCGCGACCGGAGCGGAGGCGGGCTTGGCATGAGCAAAACCCTCGGCCAGCGCCTTGTCGAATTCCTTGGCGGCGGCGGACAGCGCGACGCGGTCCTGCGGACGCTTGGGGCCGGCGAGCGACGGCTCGACGGCGGCGAGGTCGAGCGCCAGCGTATCGGTGAACACCGGCTCGGGCGCGTTCTCGTCGCGCCACAACCCTTGCGCCTTGGCATAGGCTTCGACCAGCGCGACGCGCGCCGGATCGCGGCCGGTGAAGGTGAGGTAGCGGCAGGTTTCGGAATCGATGGGGAAGAAGCCGCAGGTGGCGCCGTATTCCGGCGCCATGTTGGCGATGGTCGCACGGTCGGTGAGCGACAGATCGGCGAGGCCCGAGCCATAAAACTCCACGAACTTGCCGACCACGCCCTTCTTGCGCAGCATCTGCGTGACGGTGAGCACGAGGTCGGTGGCGGTGGTGCCCGGCTTGAGCTTGCCGGTGAGCTTGAAGCCGATCACTTCCGGAATCAGCATCGGCGTCGGCTGGCCGAGCATGCAGGCTTCGGCCTCGATCCCGCCCACGCCCCAGCCCAGCACGGCGAGGCCGTTCACCATGGTGGTGTGGCTGTCGGTGCCGACCAGCGTGTCGGGATACGCGAGCGTCTTGCCGTCCTGTTCGCCGGTCCACACGACTTGCGCCAGATACTCGACGTTGACCTGATGGCAGATGCCGGTGCCCGGCGGCACGACGCGGAAGTTATTGAAGCCCACTTGGCCCCAGCGCAGGAACTTGTAGCGCTCGCCATTACGCTCGAACTCCAGGTCGATGTTCTTCTGCAGCGACGTGGAACTGGCGTAAGCGTCCACCATCACCGAGTGATCGATGA
The DNA here is from genome assembly GCA_019694335.1 of Rhodospirillaceae bacterium. GTDB lineage: Bacteria > Pseudomonadota > Alphaproteobacteria > Rhodospirillales > Rhodospirillaceae > SHVO01. The sequence continues at coordinate 70,098 of JAIBCD010000004.1, forward strand.
CGAGATCGACCGGCGACAGCGGGTTGATTTTCTGCGGGTCGCCGCCCAGCGTCTTGATGGCGTCGCGCATGGCGGCCAAATCAACCACCGCCGGCACGCCGGTGAAGTCCTGCATCAGCACGCGCGCGGGGCGATACGCAATCTCCTGGTCCGAGGCCTTGGTCTTGAGCCAGGCCGCGAGCGCCTTCACATGATCGACGGTGACGGTCAGCCCGTCTTCGTAACGGATCAAGTTCTCGAGCAGCACCTTGAGCGAGAACGGCAGGCGCGAGATGTCGCCGATCTTTTCCGCCGCGGCCGGCAGGCTGAAGTAGTCGTAGCTCTTGCCCCCCACGGTGAGAGTGCGCCGGGTCTTGAGGGTGTCGTGACCGCTGAGTGCCATGGGAGAGCCGCTCCTTTGTTTGTCTTCTTGGCGTGATTGTTTTTATGGACGCATCCGGGGGGACAGCGGACGACGGGCAGACAGACAATCCCGGCGCGAGAATCCTCGCGGCCTGTCCTGGACACCCGTAACGCGACCCCCGGAAGCTTTGGGGCCATCATCCACATCCATCGCCCAAAGTCCAGGGCGCATCGCCTCGTTTATTGCTCCAACCCATTGAGGCGTATTGGAATTTACCGAACGATCCGAACCCAAAAAGTTGCCACATTTCGGGTGTGAACTACGGGTCATGGGCAATAGCTAGGGCCTTTCCCCCAGGGCCCCAGCTTTCGGCAAGCCGGTTCCCCCAACCCCTTGCCACGGAGGACTGCCCAACAAACGCGGCCGGCGCACGCGGGAGGCGCGCATCTTTAAAAGATGCGGACTTCCCGCACCTTCTCCCCCAGAACCCTGCGCCGGCCGCATTTTTTTTGCTATGGTCCCCGCCGACGATCGGGGATTCCCTTGGAAACACAGACCTTTGCGCCAGCCACCTTCAGCGGAGACGGCCTCGCCTGCCGGCGCGGCGGCCGCTTGGTTTTTACACAGCTCGCTTTTCGCCTGGGTTCCGGGGATGCGGTGGTGCTTCGGGGGCCAAATGGCAGTGGAAAGACCACCCTTTTGCGCCTGATGGCCGGCCTTAGCCGGATTTCCGCGGGAAAAATGGCCTGGAACGGGGTCGAAATCGAGGATTTCGAGGCTCATGGGGCCAATTTGCGCTTTATTGGGCATCTAGATGCCGTGAAACCGGCCTTGACCGTGGCCGAGAACCTGAATTTCTGGCGCGACCTTTGGGGCAGTCCCTCCGGGGACGCCAAACAGGCCGCGACGAAGCTCGGCCTCGGCCATCTCGTCGATTTCCCCGCCCGCCTGCTGTCGGCCGGCCAGCGCCACCGCTTGGCGCTCGCGCGTCTCGTGGTCGCGCCCGCGCCGCTGTGGCTCCTGGATGAACCGGGCAACGCCCTCGACGACGCATCCCTGAACGCACTCGCCGCGATCATCGCCGACCACAGAAACCGGGGCGGCATGGTGGTGATCGCCAGTCATGGCTCCACCGTGGTCGAACGCGGCGCGGTGCTCGATGTCGGCGCGTTCACCCCCGCTTTCAAAAATGTTCAGGAAACGCACTGGAGCGAGGCGGTATGAGCGTCTTCGCGGCGGTTCTGAAACGCGACCTCGCGCTCGCCCTCCGCCAGAGCGCGGATTCTTTCACCGTGCTCGCTTTCTTCGCGATCGCGGTGGTGCTGTTTCCCTTGGGCGTCGGGCCTGAAAGCAACACGCTGGCGAAAATCGCCGGCGGCGTTTTGTGGGTTTCGGCCTTACTGGCGGCGCTTTTGTCGCTGGATCGGTTGTTCACGGTGGATTTCGAGGACGGAACCCTCGATCAACTGGTGCTCTCGGGCGAACCGTTGGTGTTCGTGGTGCTGGCCAAAACCGCGGCCCACTGGCTGACCACCGGGCTGCCGCTGATCCTGCTGTCGCCGGTGCTGGCACTCACCCTGCATTTGCCCGGTGAAGGCTACGGTGCGCTGCTGGCGGCCCTGTCCCTGGGCACGCCGACCGTGAGCCTGATCGGCGCCGTGGGCGCGGCGCTGGTGCTGGGCAGCCGGCGCGGCGGGGTGTTGCTGTCGTTCCTGGTGCTGCCGCTTTACGTGCCGATCCTGATTTTCGGCACCTTGAGCGTGGAGGGCGCGATTCTGGGGGTTTCTGTGAAAGCTACGCTTTCGCTGCTCGGCGCCATGGCATCGTTCGCGGTCATCCTGGCGCCCTGGGCGGCTGCCGCCGCACTGCGGCAGGCGACGGAGTAACGATTCCAGCCCTTTGGCTGCTGCCCTTGAGGTGAAGTGTTACGCGAGGACACGCCCTCAACGGCGCGCGCGTACGTGAATGCGGAAACACACGGAAGTTGTCGGAATCCAGCGGCTTGCGCCTTATATTTAAGGGACAGACGCGGCCTCCGGCTGATAAACCTCGGGCCGCGTTCGGAAATAGCGAAGACGGCCCACTAAAGATCAAACATGCACAGGTTCGCCAACCCCACCGCTTTCATGCGGATCGCCAACGCCATTTTCCCATGGGCGGCCGGTCTCGCAACGGTGCTGTTCGTCATCGGCCTGCCGGTCGCGCTGGTGACCTCGCCGCCCGATTACCAACAGGGCGACAGCGTGCGCCTGTTCTACGTCCACGTTCCCTCCGCCTGGATCTCGATGCTGGTCTACGGAAGCCTGGCGCTGTCCAGCGCCGCCTTCCTGATCTGGCGCCATCCCATGGCCAGCGTCTCGGCCCGCGCCATCGCCCCGGTGGGCGCGATCTTCACCGCGCTGGCGCTGGTCACCGGCGCGCTGTGGGGCCGGCCGATGTGGGGCGCCTACTGGGTGTGGGACGCGCGGCTCACCTCGGAACTGCTTCTGCTGTTCATCTACCTCGGCTACATCGCCATCGCCGACGCCTTCGAGGATCCCGAGCGCGGCGACAAGGCCGCAGCGGTGCTGGGCGTGGTGGGATCGGTCAACCTGCCGATCATCCATTTCTCGGTCGAGTGGTGGAACACCCTGCACCAGCCGTCGATCATCAAAATGGACGGGTTCACCGTGGACGGTTCGATTCTGCTGCCCCTGTTCCTGATGCTGGGCGCCTTTACCTGCTACGCCGTGGCGATCTGGATCCTGCGCCTGCGCAGCGAACTGCTGGCGGTGAAACTGCGCAATGCGCGCATGAGCGAGGTCAACCTCGCCAGCGCGGCGGCGGAGTAGACGCATGGACAGTTTGACGACATTTTTCGAGATGGGCGGTTACGCGGCGTTCGTGTGGTCCGGCTACGGCCTCACCGCCGTGGCCATGATCGGCCTTCTGGTCGGATCCTTGCGCACCCTGCGCGCCCGCGAGAAGGAATTCGCCGCCGTGCGCCGCAATCGTCCCACGGGAGACGCGCAATGACCCGCAAACGCCGCCGCATGTATTTCCTTTTGCTGGGCCTCGCAGGGGTGGGCGCCGGCGTGGCGCTCGCGCTCAGCGCATTCCAGGACAGCATCGTATTCTTCCGCAGCCCGACGGAAGTGGTCGAAGGCAAGGTCGCGACCGGCCAGCGCCTGCAGATCGGCGGCCTGGTGGAAGCCGGCAGCGTCGTGAAGGACGGCCAGAACGTAAGCTTCGCCGTCACCGACATGGCCCATACGGTGAAGGTCAAATACACCGGCCTGCTGCCCGACCTGTTCCGCGAAGGCCAGGGCGTGGTGGCCGAGGGCAAGATGGAACACGGCGTGTTCATGGCCAGCACCATCCTCGCCAAGCACGACGAGAACTACATGCCCAAGGAAGTCGCCGACGCCCTGAAGAAGAGCGGGCATTGGCAAGAAGGCGGCGTTCCGGCGCCGCCGGGGCAAGAGGGCGGCGTTCAGGCGCCGCCACATCAAGACGGCGGCGTTCAAGCGCCGCCAGGGCAGGAAGGCGCCGGCCAATCCGCGCCTGGGAAGTAGAAGGTCTCTCGATGTTCACAGAACTGGGACATTTCGCGCTCGCGCTGGCGATGATCGTCGCGCTTATCCAGGCCTCCGTTCCGCTGATCGGCGCTCAGCGCAACAACCCGGCCTGGATGGCCGTGGCCAAGCCCGCCGCGCTGATACAGTTCGCGCTGGTGGCCTTGTCGTTCGCGGCGCTGACCCACGCCTTCGTCACCTCGGACTTCTCGGTGCTCGGCGTCTACCAGAATTCCCATACCGCCAAGCCGCTGCTCTACAAAATTTCCGGCGTGTGGGGGAACCACGAAGGCTCGTTGCTGCTATGGGTCACGATCCTCGCGCTGTTCGGCGCGAGCGTGGCCGCCTTCGGCGCCAACCTGCCGCCCGCCTTGCGCGCCCGCGCCCTGGCCGTGCAGGGCATGATCAGCATCGGCTTCATCGCCTTCATTCTGTTCAGCTCCAACCCGTTCCTGCGCATCGTGCCCGCGCCGGGCCAGGGCCAGGGCCTGAACCCCTTGCTGCAAGACCCCGGCCTCGCCGTGCATCCGCCCATGCTTTACACGGGCTATGTCGGCTTCTCGATGGCCTTCTCGTTCGCCGTCGCCGCGCTGATCGACGGCCGCGTCGACGCCGCCTGGGCGCGCTGGGTCCGTCCTTGGACCTTGGCGGCCTGGACATTCCTCACCCTCGGCATCGGGCTCGGCAGCTGGTGGTCCTATTACACCCTTGGCTGGGGCGGCTGGTGGGTGTGGGATCCGGTCGAGAACGCATCCTTCATGCCCTGGCTCACCGGCACCGCGCTCCTGCACTCCGCGATCGTGGTCGAGCGCCGCGAGGCCCTCAAGAGCTGGACCATCCTGCTCGCCATCATCACCTTCTCGCTCTCCCTGCTCGGCACCTTCATCGTGCGCTCGGGCGTGCTGACCTCGGTGCACGCCTTCGCCGCCGACCCGACGCGCGGGATTTTCATCCTGGTGCTGCTCACGCTGGCGATTGGTGGTTCGCTCACGCTGTACGCCATCCGCGCGCCGCATCTCGACGGCGGCGGCGCTTTCGCGCCGATCTCGCGGGAAGGCGGGCTGCTCATCAACAACCTCCTGCTCACCACCGCCGCCGCCACCGTGCTTCTGGGCACGCTCTATCCGCTGGTCACCGAAGCCCTGGACATCGGCAAGATCACCGTCGGCCGGCCGTATTTCGACGGCGTGTTCATTCCGCTGATGGTGCCGCTGGTGGCGCTGCTCGGCATTGGCCCCATGCTCGCCTGGAAACGCGGCGATTTGCAGGGCGCGCTCGGACGCCTGAAGATCGCGGGCGCGTTGGCGGTGGTCGGCGCCGGCGCGACCATGGCGATCGCGGGCGTAAGCACCACCGCGCTGGGCGCCGCCCTCGGGTTCACACTGGCGCTGTGGCTCGCGGTTGCGGCCCTGCTGGAATGGGGCGGCCGCATCGGGTTCGGCCGCGCGGGCGCCTGGGCGCGGTTCGCGAACCTTCCCCGGTCCGCGCATGGCATGACCCTCGCGCACTTCGGCATGGCCGTGCTGATCGCCGGCATCGCGGCCTCGTCCGCCTGGCGGCAAGAGGCCATCCAGGCCATGACGCCCGGCCAGAGCGTGGACATCGCCGGCTACACCATGACCTTCAAGGGCGTGGTGGAGCAGCCCGGCCCGAATTACTCCGCCGCCCACGCCACCATCGCCGTGAGCAAGGGCGGACGCGAGATCGCCGTCATGAATCCGGAGTTGCGCACCTATACCCAGCCGCCGCAGCAGACCACTTTCACCTCGATCCACACCACGGGCTTCGCCGATCTCTACGCCGCCCTGGGCGAACCACAGGGCGATGACGGTCTCTACGTCACGCGGTTCTTCTACGAGCCGCTGCTGCCGTTCCTGTGGTACGGCGTGATCCTGATGGTGCTGGGTGGCTTCGTTTCCCTCACCGACCGGCGCCTGCGGGTCGGCGCACCGCGCCGCGTGCGCGTGGAAATGCCGGGCGCGGCGCCGCAGCCGGCCGAATGATATGACCGAGGCCGCCGTCAAGAAGGTCAACCGCTGGCCGTTCGTCCTGCCGCTGGTCGTGGTGACGGTGCTCGGCGGCATTTTCGTCAAACGACTCGCCGATGTGGAACAGGGCGTCGACCCCAAGTCGATCCCGACCGTGCTTGCGAATACACCGGCGCCTGCCTTCGACCTGCCGCCCCTGCCGGGACGCGGCGAGGCCTTGCGTAGCGAAGACCTCAAGGGCCAGGTGACCCTGATCAACTTCTGGGGTTCGTGGTGCGTGGCCTGCGTCGCCGAACACCCGATGCTGCTTGAGATCGCCAAAAGCGGCGTCGTGAAGATCCAGGGCATCGCCTGGCGCGACGATCCCACCGACAGCCTCGCGTGGCTCGCCAAACACGGCGATCCGTTCGACCGCGTCGGCCAGGATCCCCGCAGCCGCGCCGCCATCGATTTCGGCGTGGTCGCCGCGCCCGAGAGCTACGTGATCGATAAGCAGGGGATCATCCGCTACAAGGAATCCGGAATCATCACCCGCGACAAGTGGCAGAACACCATCAAGCCCCTGATCGAGAAACTTAAGCTTGAGCCGGTGAACAAATGAGATTCAGCCCCGTCATCGCCGCGATCCTGTTGTCGAGCGCCGCTTTCGCGGTCGAGCCTTCGGAAATGCTGAAGGATCCGGCGCTGGAAGCCCGCGCGCGCGAAGTCAGCAAGGAGCTGCGCTGCGTCCAGTGCCAGAACGAGACCATCGACGAGTCCAACGCCGAGATCGCGCGCGACATGCGCCTCCTGGTGCGTGAGCGCATCATGGCCGGCGAAACCAACGACCAGATCATGGCTTATATGACCAGCCGCTACGGCGACTATGTGCGCCTCGAGCCGCGCTTCATGCCGCGCACCTACCTCCTGTGGTTCGGCCCGCTGATCGTGCTGCTGCTGGGCGGCTGGGCGGTGACGCGCCGCCTGAGCACGCGGCTTGAAACAGCCACCGAACTGAGCGAGGAAGAAATCGCGGAGCTCGCGCGCGCCACCGACCACGGCTATCCGCCGCCTGGTTACTTGCACGAAAAGTCCGATACGAAAGACCCCGCATGATCTGGGCCCTGATCGCCGCCGTCGCCTTGGCCGCCATCGCGGCCCTGCTGTGGCCGCTGCTGCGCGCGGGCGCCCCGCCGCAGGACCGCGCCGCCTATAACCTCGCGGTGTTCCAGGATCAGCTGAAGGAAGTGGACCGCGACGTCGCGCGCGGCGTGCTGACACCCGCCGAAGCCGACGCCGCGCGCCTGGAGATCCAGCGGCGCATCATCGCCACCGGAAAAATCCACGGCGAAGCCGCGGTCACGGATTCGCCCGCGCGCCGCAACCTGACCGCGGGCGCGATCGCGGTGGTCGTCCCGGCGCTGGCGCTGGCCACCTATCTCTCGCTCGGCCGGCCGACGCTGCCTGCCGCTGAACCCGGCCTCGCCAGCCACGACGCTGACGACGCGCAGATCGCCAAGATGGTCGATCAATTGGCCGCCAAGGTCGCCGCCAATCCTAACGACCCCCAGGGCCTGATACTGCTCGCGCGCACCTACCGCCAGCTCGGGCGGTTCGACGAGGCCATTGCCACCTACCAGAAGCTCACCGCCCTGCAACCCGACGCCGATACTTTCGCCGGCCTGGGCGAGGCGGAGACCGCGGCGGCCGGCGGCAATGTCACGCCCGAGGCCCACGCCGCCTTCATGAAGGCCCTCGGCTTCGACCGCAACGAGCCGCGCTCGCGCTTCTATCTCGGCCTGGAATACGCCCTGAAAGGCGACGCCAAGACCGCCATCGCCATCTGGCGCGACCTGGCCGCGTCGTCGCCGCCGGACGCGCCGTGGGTGCCGGCCGTGCGCGAGGAGATGGCCCAGGTGGCGCAAGCCGCCGGCATCCCGCCCATGAGTGTCACGCCGGCGCACCCCCTGGATATCCTGCCGGCGGAAGCCACCGCGGCGGCGGCGCCCGCGCAGCCGGTGGACTCGGCCGGCTTCTCGACCGAGCAGCGCCAGATGATCGAGGGCATGGTGGGCGGCCTGGCCGCACGCCTCGCGCAGAATCCCAACGACTTCGACGGCTGGATGATGCTCGGCAAGTCCTACACCGTGCTGAAGAAGCCCGAGGACGCCGCCAAGGCCTTTGAAAAAGCCATGGCGCTCAAGCCCGGTGAGATCCAACCCAAGCTGCAATTCGCGGCCCTGATCGTCACCGGGTCCACCGGCCCCACGCCCGCCAGCGCCAAGGCGCTCAAGGACGCGCTGGCGATCGACCCCAAGAGCGCCGAGGCGCTTTATCTCACGGGCGTGTCCGCCCAGATGACCGGCGATACCGCGCTCGCCCGCAAGTCCTTCGAACAAGTCCCCGACGGCTCGCCACTCAAGGCGGAAGCCGCGCAACAGCTCAAGAATCTGAAGTAGCCGCCATGGGAAAACGCATCGGCATCGCGCTCGTGCTCGCGCTCGGCACTGTGTTTATCCTGGTAATGTACCTGCCCGGCATGCGGCCCCAACCGCGCCCGGCGGTGACGGTATCGGGCCAGGCCGCCATCGGCGGGCCATTCACGCTGGAGGACAGCAAAGGCAACGTCGTCACCGAGGCCATTCTGAACGGCCACTATAGTTTGGTCTATTTCGGCTACACCTTCTGCCCGGATATCTGCCCGCTGGCACTGCAGAACATGACCCAGGCCTTGCAGATCGCCGGGCCGGCCGCCGACGACGTGCTGCCGGTGTTCATCACCATCGATCCCGCGCGCGATACCAAAGAGGTGATCGCGGCCTACCTCGGCCACTTCCATCCCAGGATGATCGGCCTCACCGGCACGCCCGAGCAGATCAAGGCCGCCGAAAGCGTCTACCGCGTCTATGCGGAAAAAGCGCCGGGATCGGGCGACACGCCGGACTACATGATGGATCACACCGGCTACATCTACCTGATGGATAAGCAGGGCCAGTACGTCGCGCATTTCCCGAAGGACGCCACCGCGCTCGACATCGCCAACCGCATGCGCCGCGCGTTCAACCCTTCATGATCCTTGAGCCCCAATGACATTCTGGCGGGACAAGCCCCTCGCCGAAATGACACCGGCCGAATGGGAGAGCCTGTGCGACGGCTGCGGCAAGTGCTGCCTGCATAAACTGCGCTACGCCGACGGCAGCTTGAAAATGACGCGGGTGAGCTGCCGCCTGCTGGACACCGAAACCTGCCGCTGCACCAACTACGCCAAACGCAAACAGCTGGTACCCGACTGCGTGGTGCTGACCCAGGACTCCGTCGGCAAGCTCGACTGGCTGCCCGACACCTGCGCGTACCGGGTGCTGGCGGAGGGTGGCGACCTCGCGCCCTGGCATCCCCTGGTGAGCGGCGACCCGGACAGCGTGCACACCGCCGGGATTTCCATGCGCGGCCGCTGCGTGTCGGAGCGCAAGGCCGCCCAACTCGAAAATTATATCATCGACTGACTCGCAGCGATTATGCTGCGTGTTGTTTGGTCGCATGCCGCGCGCTGACGCACGCTGTCATGAGAACCTGGCCTCCGGCCGGGGCGGCCGAACCGGCTTCCACTTCGGCCTGACATGCTCCGCGCGATGACCCCCGACGACATCAAAGCCGCCGAACTTGCGCAGCATCTGAAAGCCGCGCTGGGCGATCTTGCAGATCGCATCGCCACCCGCATCAATCCGCGCGCGCGGCGCATCAGCTTGAGATTGGATCCGGCCGAGGCCTGCATCGTGCTGGTGCGGCCCCGCGGCGTGTCCGCCAAGGCCGCGACCCGGTTCGCGGTCGAGAAACGCTATTGGATCGAGGACCGCCTCGCCGACCTGCCGCCGCGCATCGTCTTCAAGGACGGCGTGTCGCTGCCTTACCTCGGCGTCGATCACATCATACGCCACGCGCCCGAGGCCCGGCGCGGCGTGTGGCGCGAGGATGGCGTGATCTTCGTGAGCGGCGCCCCCGAGCACCTGTCCCGGCGCGTCACCGACTGGCTGAAGACCGAAGCCAAGAGCCTGATCGGCCCCCGTGCGCGCGGCATGGCGGAAGCCTTGGGATGCAAGGTGGCGCGGGTCACCGTGCGCGACACCCGCTCACGCTGGGGAAGCTGCAGCGCCGACGGGAAACTGTCGTTCAGCTGGCGCCTGATCCTGGCCCCCGAGGCGATCCTGACCTATGTCGCCGCCCACGAGGTGGCCCACCTGAAATACCTGGACCACTCCAAGGCGTTCTGGCGCACGGTCGGCGAAGCGCTGGCCGCTTATGGCGGCAAGAATGGGATGGCTGAGCCGATTACGCCGCGTTCAGCGCGCGAGTGGCTGCACCGGAGCGGGGCCGCCCTGCACGCCTACGGTTGAGGCGACCTTGGTCGCATCGCCGGCATTGGCGTAGTTGGTCGGGTGTGTCTTGGCCTGCACGGCCTCGGCGAAGGCGTTCAGGCGGTAGATGAACGGCCGACGGGCCGGCGCCCTGGCCTTGGAATTGTCGAAGTCGCGGTAGAATACGTGGTTGCCGATGATGGTGGTGCTCTCATAGCCCACCGCCCAGGCCGGACGGGTGAAATCGGCGTGATACCAGAGGGCGCCGCCGGTCGGGTCGGGGATGGCGCAATCCTTCTGCAGCACCGCGGCCGCGATCTTCAGGGACAGGCGCCACTGGTCCGGCTCGGCCATGGCGTCGCTTTTGCCTTCGCAATACCAGGAGAATTGGCAGCGCTTGTTTTCGCCCTGCCAGGTGGTCTGCTTGATGATGTCGCACAGGTTGCCGGGGAAGCGCGAATCCATGGCCCGGTTCAGGACCACGCGGGCCACGGCGATGCGCCCGGCCAGGGATTCGGAGCGGGCTTCCCAGTAATCATTGAGGGCCAGGCAGACCAGTTCGTCCTTGGAGACGACGATCGAGGACAGGTCGATTTTCATGTCCGAGGGGATTTCCACGGCGCCCGCGACGGGGGCGGCCACGGCCAGGGAGACGGTCATCGCGGCCACGGCCAGGAAGCCGGACACGGTCCACTGTCGGAGAACGGAGATCAGACGCGGCAGTCGTAGAGTGATCACAGGTCGTTCCTCATATAGTTGGACACAGCTACACCCACGCACCACCAAGTCGGCGCCATTCAACGCCGGCCTCGAATTGTGTGTTCCCTGTGTTCAACAACCGGGTTCCGCTTACGCGGTTCTTGTTTAGCCACATGTCCGGTTGGGACGTCTCTCAATCCCCGCAGCCTTCAGCACGATGTTCTTGTCTGCTGAACGGCCGGTAAAGCGGGCGGATATTTGGGGTCGAGGCGAAGTGAGACAACAAAAATAAAATTACTCGGCAATTATTCCATTGGCATCTTTGTTGCTAATTTCGATCCGCACGTAATACTTCTGACGCAAATCCTATTCGTTCTGTGGCCAAGTACGCCGCATAACAACATCCCCCACCAGGAATTATCGTCATGTCTTCAGACCGCTATGGCCTTCAGTGAAGACCATGATTGAACCAGGGCGGAAACCGGGTAAATCGGAGGAAAAAAGAAAGAATATTGCGAATTTTCTGCCTCTGTCACACACCAAGGGGCGCATATCAACCAAACCTATAGATACTTCAGGTTGAATGTAACATCAGGATTGTGGGTGGAGGAATTTACCCATACTAGCCCTAGAGGCGCGCTAGTTCGTGAAAACCGAGAGCACCTTGCCGATGAGGTCGGTCTCGGGCGGCGCCAATCCGGGAAGGTCGCGCATCTCGTGGCCGACATGGGCCGAGGCCATCACATCGTGCCAAATCTGCGCCGGCAGACCGCCGCCGGTGACCGCTTTCATCTCGGCGCCGGAGTCATTGCCCACCCACACGCCGGTCACGTAGTCGGTCGTGAAGCCCATGAACCACGCATCGCGATAGTCGGAGCTGGTTCCAGTCTTCCCCGCCGCCGGGAACCCGAAGCCGGCGGCCGTACCGGTGCCACGGGCGATCACCTGAACCATCATCTTGTTCATGGTCTGGACGGCTTCGGGCGTCATGACCTGGCCCAGGCCCTGGCCTTCACGCTGGTAGAGCAGCTGGCCCCCCCGCTCCGAGACATCCAGGATGGTGTAGGGCAACACCGCCGCCCCGCCATTCGCAAAAGGCGCATAGGCCCCGGTCAATTCCAGCAAAGTCACCTCGCCGGTGCCCAAAGCCAGGGACAATTCCGGCTTGAGGGGCGAACTGATGCCCATGCGGTGGGCGGTCGCGACAATGGCCGGCGCCCCGACGTCCTGGGCGATCCTGACCGTCGCGGTATTGAGCGACTTGGCCAGGGCGGTTTCCACCGACACGGGGCCTTCGTACTTGTTGGTGTAATTGCGCGGCTTCCAGCGGCCGATCTTGATGGGCGCGTCGGTGACCATGTCGTCGGGCTTCAGGCCGTTCTCCACCGCCGTCAGAAAGACGAACGGCTTGAAGGCCGAACCGGGCTGACGGAGGGCCTGGGTCGCGCGGTTGAACTGGCTGTCGGCGTAGTCCCGGCCGCCGACCATGGCGCGCACCGCGCCGTCGGGCGACATCACCACCGCCGCGGCTTCGCTGACATTGAGTTTTTCGCCCGACTTATCGAGGTGGCTGGCGATCGCCTTCTCGGTGGCCGCCTGGAGCTTGAGGTCGAGGGTGGTGCGAATCACCAGATCCCGGTCGACGGCGCCGACGTAGGAATCCACCTGGGACACGACCCAGTCGGCGAAATAGCGGGCGATATTGGTCTGCGGCACCACCGCCTTAAGCACGGGGGCCGCGTTTTTCAGGGCGGTCTTGGCCTGGGCGTCGGTGAGGGCGCCGGTCTCGACCATGGTGGCCAGCACCACGGCCGCGCGGGTCTTGGCCTGTTCCGGCTCGCGCTGCGGGTTGTAGTGGGACGGGGCCTTGAGCAAGCCCGCCAGGACCGCCGCCTGGAACACGTTCACGTCCTTGGCCGGATGGCCGAAGAACTTCTCCGAGGCGGCCTCGAAGCCGTAGACCCCGCCGCCGAAGTACACCCGGTTCATATAAAGGGCGAGGATCTGGTCCTTGGTGAAGGTGCGCTCGAGCTTCAGGGCCAAAAGCGCCTCGCGGATCTTGCGGGTCAGCGTGCGGTCCGGGGTCAGGAACAGGTTCTTGGCCACCTGCTGGGTGATGGTCGAGCCGCCCTGCACCAACCGCCGCGCCTTCAAATCCACGAAGGCGGCGCGGGCGAGGCCGCGGAAATCGAGGCCGTGATGTTCGTAGAAGCGGCGGTCTTCCACCGCGACCACGGCGGCGGGAAGGAACGGCGGCACTTTCTTCAGGTCGAGGGTGTCGCCGTAGATGTCGCCGAAATTGGCGATCTGGGCGCCGTTCGCGTCCAGCACCTGCACATGGGGCCGGCGGGTGAGCGCGGTTTCGTCGATTTTGGGCAGGTCCATGGCGAAATAGACCAGCGCGACGGTTGCGAGCAGCCCGGCCCAGACCGCGCCCGACGCCAACGTGGCGAATATCCCAAGCACCGTGACAGCCGTCTTCGCACCGCCCTTGCCCTTTTTCTTGGGCGGCGCGTCGCCGGCTTCGCTGTCGTCGGTCTTGGGCGTGCGCTTGGCCTTGGCCATGACGCTGGTCTTCCCCAGGGATTTCATCCCGCAATCTTAAAATCCGAACGCTCAAGAAGGCGCTAGGATGCAGAGGGTTCTGCCGGTTAAATACGGCGGTTTAAGGGCGTCTCCCGCGAGAACTCACCTGTGCTCGCGGCAGGGCGCCCCTGTGAAAGGGTAGGAAGACTCATGGCCGCGAAGCGCAAGCCCGCGAAAAAATCCAAAACCAAGAAGGCGAAGGCGGCCCCAAAGCCCGCCAAGAAAGCCGCGCCGAAAAAGTCCCCGGGCAAAACAGCCAGCGCGGGCGAAGGGCTCCTCATCCAGACCGATCCGGCGCTCGAAGCGCGGCTGCGCATGCTCGCCACCAGGATGGGCAAGAACCTTCCGGCGGTGATCACTCTGGCCTTGAACGAATTCGCCGACAACTGGGAAGACCATATGCGGACCGTGCAGGCCCTCAAGGACACCGAGGACCGCGTGCACCTGACGGTTCCCAAAGAATAGCGGGTCCAAAAGAGTAGCGGGCCGCAGGCAGAAACCTCGACCTAAACGTCGAGGTTTCTAACGGTGAGCGCGTTTTCCTGGATGAAGTCGCGGCGGTGCTCGACCACGTCGCCCATGAGGGTGGAGAACACCTCGTTGGCCTCGTCGGCGTGGTTGACCTTCACCTGCAACAGCGTGCGCACATTCGGGTCGAGCGTGGTTTCCCACAGCTGGCCGGGGTTCATCTCGCCCAGGCCCTTGTAGCGCTGCAGCGACACGCCCTTCTTGCCGAGGCCCATGATCGCCGCCATCAGCGACACCGGCCCGGTGATCTTGACCGCGTCTTCCTTGACCTTGAAGGTCGCGTCCTTGGTGTAGGTGCCTTGCAGCTCCGACGCCAGGCCATCGAGGTGGCGCGCTTCGGCGGAATGCAAGGTGCGGCTGTCGAGCACATGGGTCTCGGTCACACCGCGCAAGGTGCGGGTGAACTTGAGGCCGCCGCCGTCGGCGGCTTCGCCCACCCAGCCCTTTTCGTATTCGGTCTCGAGGTGGTCGAGGCGCTTGGCGATATAGCCGGCCGCCGACGTGGCCATGGCGGCATCGGAGAGCACGTCGGGATTGAAGGCGCCGGCGATGGCGCATTGCTCGACGATCGACAGCGGCAAGGTGCGTGAGAGCAGCTCGAGGCTGCTCTTGGTGTCGCGCGCGCGGTAGACCAGGCGCTTCAAATCCTCCCCGCCGACCTGGGCGCCGTTGTGCAGCACCATGGTCGCGCCCGAAAGACCGGCGCTGATCAGGTAATCCTCCATGGCCTTGTCGTCCTTGAGGTAGACCTCAGAGTTGCCTTTCTTGGCCTTGTAGAGCGGCGGCTGGGCGATGAACAAATGGCCGTTCTCGATGATCTGCGGCATCTGGCGGTAGAAGAACGTGAGCAGCAGCGTACGGATGTGGCTGCCGTCCACATCGGCGTCCGTCATGATGATGATCTTGTGGTAGCGCAGCTTGGCGATGTTGAATTCCTCAGGCCCGATCGAGGTGCCCAGCGCGGTCACCAGGGTGCCGATTTCCGCGGACGACAGCATCTTGTCGAAGCGCGCGCGCTCGACGTTCAGGATCTTGCCGCGCAAGGGCAGGATCGCCTGGAAGGCGCGTTCGCGCCCCTGCTTGGCCGATCCGCCGGCCGAGTCACCTTCGACGATGAACAGCTCGGAGGCGGCGGGATCGCGGTTCTGGCAGTCGGCGAGCTTGCCCGGCAATGACGCGAGGTCGAGCGCCCCTTTGCGGCGGGTCAGCTCGCGCGCCTTGCGCGCGGCTTCGCGGGCGAGGGCGGCTTCCACCACTTTGCCGACGATCTTCTTGGCCTCGGAGGGGTGTTCCTCGAACCACTCGCCGAGCTTCTCGGCGACGATGCTTTCCACCACCGGCCGCACTTCGGACGAGACCAGCTTGTCCTTGGTCTGGGACGAGAACTTGGGATCGGGCACCTTCACCGACAGCACGCAGGTCAGGCCTTCGCGCATGTCGTCGCCGGTGAGCGCGATCTTGTCCTTTTTCCCGAAGCCCGCCTCGTTGGCGTAGTGGTTGACGGTGCGGGTAAGCGCGCCGCGGAAGCCCGCGAGATGCGTGCCGCCGTCGCGCTGCGGGATGTTGTTGGTGAAGCACAGCGTGTTCTCGTGATAGCTGTCGTTCCACTCCAGCGACAGTTCCACGGTGATATTTTCGCGCTCGGCCGTCATGGTCACCGGCGGGTCGTGCAGCGCCTGCTTGGTGCGGTCGAGGTATTTGACGAAGGCCTCGATGCCGCCCTGGTAGTGCAGGTCCACCGACTTGTTCTCGGAATGGCGCGCATCGGTGAGGTTGAGGAACACGCCGGAATTCAGGAAGGCGAGTTCGCGCAGGCGGTGTTCCAGCGTGCCGTAGTCGAACTCGGTCTTGGTGAACGTCTCCTTGGACGGCGTGAAGCGCACTTCGGTGCCGGTCTTCACCTGGCCGGCTTTCTTGCCTTCGGTTTCGAGCGGCGCCTCGCCGACCACCGCCAGCGGCTTTTCCGCGACGCCGTCGCGGAAGCGCATGTAGTGCTCCTTGCCGTCGCGCCAGATGCGCAGGTCGAGCGTGGTCGAGAGCGCATTGACCACCGACACGCCGACGCCGTGCAGGCCGCCGGAGACCTTGTAGGAGTTCTGGTCGAATTTTCCGCCGGCGTGGAGCTGGGTCATGATGACCTCGGCCGCCGAGACGCCTTCTTCCTTGTGAATATCGACCGGAATCCCGCGCCCGTTGTCGCGCACCGTGCAGCTGCCGTCGCCGTGCAGGATCACATGCACGCGGTCGCAGTAACCCGCGAGCGATTCATCGATCGCGTTGTCGACCACTTCGTAGACCATGTGATGCAGCCCGGAGCCGTCATCGGTGTCGCCGATGTACATGCCGGGGCGCTTGCGCACCGCGTCCAGACCCTTGAGGACTTTGATCGACTCCGCGTCGTAAACCGGCGCTGTCTGCGCCTCTTGTTTTTGGGTCGCGGCGGGAGAATTCATGCAAGGACTCTGGGTGGGGAAAGGGGGTGTTTTTTGTCTGTCGCGGGCCGGGGCGGAAAACCGGTTTCCACTTTTCCTGGGCCCGCTTGGGTCGCTTATTAAGATAGGATGTTTGGGCGATTTTTGCACGCCAAATGGCCGAAAAACGACCCTTTAGAGGGGGCTTTTTTGCGGCCGCAAATCGCCGCTTTCCGCGCTCAAAAACTGGGCGTTTTCGGCGAACCCCGCGAACACCCCGAGATCGGTCCCGGTCATCCAGGCTTGCGACCCCAGGGCGAGGATTTCGGCGAACAGCGCGGCGCGGCGGTCCTTGTCGAGATGGGCCGCGATTTCGTCCAGAAGCAGCACCGGCGCGACCCCGCGTTTGGCCCGTTGCAGGCGCGCGGCCGCGAACAGGATGGCGATCAGCAGCGCTTTCTGCTCGCCGGTGGAGCACAGCGCCGCGGGTTGTCCGTGAGAGGGATGGCCCAGCGCCTGCATGGCGACCCCAAGATCGGAGCGGTGCGGGCCGGCCCCGGCGCCGGCGATGCCGCGGCGCTCGTCCCACAGGCTGCGGCGCAGCGCGTCCTCCACATCGACCGCGGGCATCTCGGCCAGCCAGGCATCGACCGCGCCCACCAGGGCCAGGGCGGCGGCCGGAAACGGCCCCCGGCTGGCGGCGAGCTCGCGGTCCAGCCGTTCGACCAGGTCGCTGCGGCCGGCGGCCAGGGCCACGCCGTGCCGGGCCATGGTGTCCTCGAGCGCGGCGAACCAGGCCGGATCGCCTGTGCCGG
>JAIBCD010000180.1 GCA_019694335.1 Rhodospirillaceae bacterium
TTGCGCTCCGGCTCCGGCCAATCCTCGAAGGCGGTGCGGTCGTGCAGGATCGTGTGGTTGTGCACGAACTGCATGTCGCCCGGCCGCAGCGCCATATCCAGCCGCAGCGTTGCGTCCTCGGCCAGGCGATCGAACATCGCCAGTGCTTCCAGGTCTTGCGGCGTCAGGCGCCTCGCCTCCGGGAACCGTTGCGAAGAGCGCACGTAGTGCGGTGCATAGATGGCGGACAGGTGGCCCTGGTAGTCGTTATAGACCGGAATATCGAACCAAGGGTTCTTACCAGCCGGCACCTCACCACGGCGATCGGTGGCAAACGGAATGAACAGCCGCTCCAGCAGGTCGGGCCGTTCCTGCGCCATGCGGTTGTACACGCTCATGGAGCTGGTGATCGACGACAGGCCGCCGGCTTTCGCTGTCTTCAGGCACAGCAGGCCGACAATGTCGCAGGAATCGGTGTGGAAATTCTGCCGTTCGGTGGTCTGGTAGATGCGCACCCGCGGGTCGCTGGAATGCAGCCCCAGGTCGCGGACATGGCCGAGCACATGGCCCTTGGCGTTCTGCGAGCGGGCATTGCCGAGATGGGTGCCGATACCCCAGTACATCGCGGCGCTTTCGGCGATCGGCCGCCCTTCGACCGGCAGGCCGCGTATCAACACGAAGCCGCGGCCGTTAAGAATTTCGTCGCGCAGCCGGTCCAACACCGGCCCAAGGGTTGGAAGCGGAAAGTCGGTCCTGGTCAGCGCGGCGATATCGCGGCCCTGAACGCTGCGCAGGCAGGTCTCGATCTCTGCTACCTCGGCCGGCGAGAGGATATAGGTCCATTCCGCCGGACGCTTCGCCAGATCGGCGCCGATCCAGGCGGAGGGGCCGGTGATGAGAGAGCGCCTGGGTTGGACGTCGACATTCATCCTTGGGTTTCCGCGCGTTGTTGCTCTGTCCGCATCAGCGAGGTCACACCGTTCCCACCGCTGGTGACCGTGTCAAGCAGGCGGCTTGTGTGATCGATGCCGAAGCAACGGCGCCGCCGGCATCGCCTTGAACTGAGGCTGCCGAACCTGGACGTCATCAAAATCCTGTTTGCGATGATGTTGGGTTGCCCGCCTACGGGCACCTGGCTGTGCCGCAATCCGGCTGGAGGCCGTAACCAACGTCCGGCCCGACGCGCTTGGGCTGTGCATGTTGAGGAACAGCATGGTTGCGACATGGAGATGCGACCGGATCAAGCCCGCTGCGTTATTCGCGTGCGACGTTTGGAGAACTGTCTTGGCCAACCACACCTACAGCATCACCGAAATTGCTGGCTCGTCTGAAGTCAGCCACGCCGACGCAATTGAGAAGGCCGTCGCGCGAGCGTCTCAAACCCTGCGGCACCTCGCGTGGCTTGAGGTCAAAGAGCAGCGCGCCGAGATTGAGAATGGTAAGATCCGGCACTACCAAGTGGTCCTGAAGATCGGCTTCAGGATGGAAGACTAGAAGATCCTCTCTCAAGCTGATGCCAACCCGTAGACGGTGAAGTTGGACCGGCGTGCCTCTGCTGGGGCCGCCGGTACACCGCCGTCAACGTCCTGCCAGAAATCCTCTCGAGCGCGAGCTGCGACCAATCGGGGGATCGCCTTGAACCTGGCGATGGGCATTGCCATCAGGCGGACCGGGCGGCACGCAGAGCCATTCAGCACCCGCCGCCCTGATCGTCTTGCGAGCGTCCGTGTTCTTGCACTTTGACAGAACGAACTCTGGCTCGACCGCGGGCCGGGCCGGTTCGTGCAGCGACAGTGCAAATCCATGAAGATAGCGTTGATACAGGCCGGCCTTCTGCACCAGCAAGTAGGTCAAGCCAGAGTCGCGCTCGCGCCGCCCGTTTTGGGTTCAAGCTGGCGAGGTGTGCCAGGCGGGGCCATGATGATCGCGAGGACCGAGATTCCCGGTTCCTGATCGCACTATACACAAGCACGGATTAAGCGGTGGGGCGGCGGCCAGCCGCCTTTCGGACTTCCTCGCTTTCCCTTTATCTGAAAAAGTTTCCCCTCCATTAATCGGACACTGTCGCCTCGGCTGAACGGCGATTCATGAGCCATCGCCGCACCTCATCGTCAAACGCATGCCGAGCCGGACTCTCTCGATGGGGGTAAACTTAAGCCCCGCAGCCGCGCAGCAGGCCGCCGCGGGCGGCGGGCTTGAATTTGGCGCCAGCCGGAGGAACCGTCGCAGGCGGCGTTGCGGAGAGGGACGATCTGACACTGTCCGTCTGGTCAAGTACCGACGTTTACACTTGGGCCTGCCATGCAGTCACCAGGCCGGCCGATCGAAGGCATTGGCCGAGATCGAGCGGCAGTCGTTAAAAGGCAAAAATGCAACGGCCCGGGGTAAGAACCCCGGGCCGCCCGAGTCGATCCAGTCCAGTTACTTAGGCGAACTGGTTCATGGTGTTGTGGGCGCCGCCCGCTTTCAGCGCCGCCTCACCGGAGAAATACTCCTTGTGGTCGTCGCCGATATCCGAACCGGCCATGTTCTGGTGCCGCACGCAAGCAATACCCTGGCGGATCTCCTCGCGCTGCACCTGCTTCACGTAACCCAGCATGCCCTGGTCGCCGAAGTATTGCTTCGACAGGTTGTCCACCGACAGCGCCGTCGTGTGATAGGTCGGCAGCGTGATCAGATGGTGGAAGATGCCGGCGTGCTGCGCCGCATCCGCCTGGAAGGTGCGGATCCGGTTGTCGGCTTCCTGCGCCAGCGCCGTGTTGTCGTAGTCCACGCTCATCAGCCTGGCGCGGTCATACTCGGCGACGGAGTTCGAGCCGTTCTTCTGCCACTCATCGAACACCTGCTGGCGGAAGCTCAGCGTCCAGTTGAACGACGGCGAGTTGTTGTAGGCCAGCTTGGCCTGCGGATAGACCGCCCGGATGCGGTCCATCATGCCCTTGATCTGGCCGACATGGGGCTTCTCGGTCTCGATCCACAGCAGGTCGGCGCCGTTCTTCATCGAGGTGATGCCGTCCAGCACCACGCGATCCTCACCGGTGCCCGGGCGGAACTGGAACAGGTTGGACGGCAGGCGCTTCGGCCGCATCAGCTTGCCGTCGCGGGTGATCAACACATCGCCGCTGGTGACCTGGTCCGGCGTCACCTCCTCGCAGTCGAGGAAGCTGTTGTACTGGTCGCCCTCATCGCCCGGCGTGCGGCTGACGGCGATCTGCTTGGTCAGGCCGGCGCCGAGGCTGTCGGTGCGGGTGACGATGATGCCCTCTTCCACGCCGAGTTCCAGGAACGCGTAGCGAACCGCGCGGATCTTGGCGACGAAGTCGTCATGCGGCACGGTCACTTTGCCGTCCTGGTGGCCACACTGCTTCTCGTCGGAGACCTGGTTCTCGATCTGCAGCGCGCACGCGCCGGCCTCGATCATCTTCTTCGCCAGCAGGTAGGTCGCCTCGGCGTTGCCGAAGCCGGCATCGATGTCGGCGATGATCGGCACGACGTGGGACTCGTAGTTTTCCACGCGCTCCAGGAGCTCCGCCTCACGCGCCTTGTCGCCATGCTTGCGTGCTTCGTCGATGTCGCGGAACAGGCCGCCAAGCTCACGGGCGTCGGCCTGCTTCAGGAAGGTGTAGATCTCGCGGATCAGGTCCGGCACCGTGGTCTTTTCATGCATGGACTGGTCGGGCAGCGGCCCGAACTCGGAGCGCAGCGCGGCGACCATCCAGCCGGACAGGTAGATATAGCGGCGCTTCACGCTGCCAAAGTGCTTGCGCACGGAAATCATTTCTTGCTGCGCGACGAAGCCGTGCCAGGCGCCCAGCGACTGGGTGTACTGGGACGGATCGGCGTCATAGGCGGCCATGTCGCGGCGCATCGTCGCGGCGGTGTAGCGCGCGATGTCGATACCGGTCAGGAAGCGGTTCTGCAGCCGCATGCGGGCAACGGACTCGGGATTGATGCCGTCCCAGGTGCCGCCCTTGGTGGCGATCAGGTCGCCGATCTGAGAGATGATCTCGCCATAGGAGGAGCGGCGGCCAGGGCCGTTCGGGAAGCCGCCCGACAAGCCGTCGGGGGAGAAGGTCGGTGAGGTCATGTGGGCTCTCTCGCAGTGGACGCCGCGTCTGGCGTGGGGCGCGATGTATGGCGTGCGCCGGGCGGTGTCACCGCGGAACATGGTGCGCTGCGGCGAAAGCGGTTGGTGAATTTACGGCGCCACCTGCGCAGCGGTAAATGATGTAAAGGCGCGCGGTTTACACGCGCCGCCACAGCCCCGGCCCAGCCGAGGCGATGGCATGGACGCCGAAGCCCAGGAAGATCACGCCCGACACGCGCGTCACCCACAGCGCGTGGCGGCGGTAGAAGCGGCGGATCACGCCGGCGCCGATGATTGCCACCAGCAACAGATCGGCCAGGACGAACCCGGCGCAGGCGGCACCCAGCAGCGGGGCGAAGGACGTCCAGTCCAGCGTGTTCGCGTAGCTCGCCAGCAGTGCGGTGAACATCGCCACCGCGACGGGATAAGCCTTCGGGTTTGACAGCCCGAACATCA
>JAIBCD010000181.1 GCA_019694335.1 Rhodospirillaceae bacterium
GAGCCGACGTCGGTATTGAACTTGTCGCGCGCCGAACGCGCGCCACCAAAGAGGCCGTGCGCTCCGGCCTTACCGGCGTGAGCCGACGTCGGTATTGAACTTGATATCGCCGATGGTTTTGAGGCTGAAGCGCAGCAACACGGCCACGCCTTTCTTGAAGTCGCGGTCCTCGGTGTTGTCGTTGGCGACGGTCAGGCCCATCAGGAAGCACTCGTCCTCATAGGTCATGCCGAACTCGGTACGGATGCTGCCGCCGAGCCGGCCCAGGTTCTCGCGGTGGCTGGCGACCAGCGACCAGTGTTCCGAGAATCGGCTGGAGAGCATCACGAACAACTCCTCGGTGCTGCCGTCGGTGGCCAGGGTGTTGGCGTCGGCCTTGACGAAAATATAGGAGAGGTTGGCGCGCGCGAGATTGGGGCCGAAGCTGGCGCCGAATTCGCTGCGCCGCGGGGCGAACCTGTCCTTGTCCACGCGGAAGCGGTAATCGACGCTGAACAGCGCGCTCGGCGTGTAGTCGATATGGCCGACGAAATCCGAGAAATGCCCCGCGAGGCCGGACAACGGCGTGAAGGCCGGGTCGGGATTGAAACGGTAGACCTGGCCGGCCTGGGCCGAGACCGTGCCGACGGTTTCGTTGAACACCGACCAGCGCAGGCCGTAGTTGATGCGGGGGCCCGTCTCGACGCGGTCGAAGCCGGCGAAGCGGTCGATCGAGAACAGGTTGGTGTCGTCGAACTCGAGGTCGAGGCTGTCCTCGTTCGGGATGCTCTCGCTGTTGAGGCCGGTGGGGCTCGCCGCCACCATTACGATCGGCTCCAGCACCTGGTGGAAGCCCATCTGGTCGCTGACCAGCGGCAAGCGCCATTCCACCGACGCTTCCGGCACCACGCGGCCGGACGTGCCGGTGAACGTGTCCTTGCGCGTGGGGCGCTGCAGGTCGCGGACGTAATAGCCGTCCGCGCGCACATCGGCGCGCACCGTGAACACTGAACCGCCAGGCGTGGTGTACGGCAGGTTCCAGGCGGCGCGGCCCGACAGGCGATTGGTGTCGGTGCCGGTCTCGCGGAACAGGATCAGGCTGTTGGCGTCGAAGCTCCAGTAGCTGCCGATACTGTCGGGCGCGGTGAGGTAATTGTATTCCAGCAGCGGCGCCACCACCGGCACCGACGAGCCCGACACGTCCACGCGCTGGCGCTGGAAATAGTAGGCGTTGGCCGAGAAATAGGAGTTCTCGGAGAAGCGCTCGGCGAAGGCGTTCGAGGTGAGCCAGCTCGGCGCGCGGAAGTTATAGCGGCGCAGGTAGGTCTGGTCGGACGCCAGGTTGACGTCGGTGCCGGTGCGCCAGTTCTCGTCGAGATCGAAGCGCGACCAGCCGATGAAATGGCCGCGCACGTCCTCGTTCAATTGCGGATCGCCGGCCATCAGGCTGCCGTCCAGGCGCACCTGGCCGTTCCGGAAATCCCGCCGGTATTCGAAGGTCGAACCCTGGCCGGCGTTGGCGGTCAGGAACGGCGTGATGGTGGCGTCCTGGTCGGACGCGATGGCGATGTAATAAGGCTGCTTATAAAAGATGCCGAGGTTGCGGCTGGCGCCCAGGGTCGGCAGCAACAGGCCCGATTTCGAGCCGGCGGTGGGATCGGGATGCGCGAGGTACGGCGTGTAGAACACCGGCACGCCCTTCACCTCGAGCCAGGCGTTGTCGTAGTAGACCATCTGCGCGTCGCGGTCGTAGCGCACTTCGCCGGCCTTGATCTGCCACAAGGGTTCGGTGCCCTGACAGCTGTCGCAGGGCGTGTAGACGGCCTGGTAAAGCTCGCTTACCGCCGTCGAGATGCGCCGGAAACCCCGGCTCGCGAGCCGCGATTTGTCCGAAAGCAGCACGCGTACTTCCTCCGCCAGGCCCTGTTTCAGGTCGCCCGCGACCTGGAGGGATTCGAAGAAGAACACGGTGCCGGTGCCGTCGAGCAGCGAGACATGCCCGGTGGCGGTGGCGATGTCCTTGTTGCGGTCATAGACGATCTTGTCGGCCAGCAGCACGCGCTCGCCGCGCACCACCTCAACCGACCCGGACGCGGTCACGACGTCGGCGTCCTGGTCGTAGCTGATCTCGTCGGCCTGGAGCAGCGTGTTGTCGGCGCTTTGGGAGCTGTCGGCCGCGACAAAGGCGGCGTAAGCGGGCATATGGAAGACGCTGGCGAGCAGCGCCGCGGTCAGGGATGACCGCAGCGCGGCAGCGAACAGGCGTGTCCTCCGCTTAGGACCGGTCGCTCTCGGCTGAATCATGAAACGGATATCACGCCCTGCTATGACGGGTGGCCGCCGAGGAAATCCACGGCCGGTCTGGTGCGGCGATCATATACAACCCCACCGCCACGGGAACCAGACTAACCACATACATCAGGGGCACAAAGGCGGAGGCGCGGGCCGCCAGGTTCATGGCGCCCAGGGCCAGAGCTTGCAACAGGATGATGACACCGACCGCGCCGGCGATCCGCTCGATCTGAGCGCGCCGGTCGGTGCCTCCGGTCAGCAGGAACATCAGGGCCACCAGGGTGTATCCCAGGGCGGTGGCCGGGCCCGACAGCCTTTGATGGGCTTCGGCGTGCATGCGCGCGACTTTCTGGACCGTCTGGGTATCGCTCTCCCGCGTCGAGAGTAGATCGAGGGTCGATCTCTCCCGGTTGTCGGCATACCGGTCCGCCGGCGTGGACCCAATGTCGTCCAGATCCAACCCATAGCTGTCGAAATACAGCACCGAAATATTCCCGGTGCCGGCCGGAAGCTCCTGGCGGCTGCCATTCTCGAGGACCAGCCTTGGGCCGTTGTCGCCCTGCCCCAATGCGCCATGCGCGGCGGTCAGGGTGATGGTGCGGTCGCGTTCGCGCGCATCGTGGACGATGACGCCCTCAAGCTCGCCGCCACGTCCGCGTTCGCGCACATAGACCGTGAGGCCGTCGGCCAGGGTGTTGAAAGCGCCCTCGCGGATCAGCACCTGCGAGGCGTTGGCTTTCAGGTTCCACTGCTCCTCGCGGAAGCCGCGGTAGGATGCCGGGACGCCGAACAGGCTAAGCGCGTAACCGGCCACGACCGCGGCGCCGGCCGCGATCAGCGCGGGGGCCGCCACCCCCCAGCGGCTCATGCCCGCGGCCTGGACCACCACCAGCTCGCGGTCGACGATCAGCTTGTTGTAGACAAACAGCACCACGAAGAACAATGCGCTGGGCAGGATCACCACGATAAAGCTGGGCAACAGCAGGGTGGTGAGTTTGAGCCAGTCGCTCAGCGCGAGGCCCTTGTTGATGATGAACTGCAGGAACTGCAGCGATTGGGTCAGCCAGACGATCAGCGTCAGCACCACGGCGACCACCGCCGTGCCCCACCCCAACTGACGGAAGATATACCAGGAAATGCCCGACATGCCGGTGATTATAGTCCGCTCCGCCGGCCCGCGCGATGCGGGTCGCGGGTGGGATTTGACAGCGGCGCATGGCCGTTTGCCAGCATTTTGCGCCGAGTCCCGCCGTTCGTAAACGAGTCCTTAACGGGCGTGGCCTCACTCTCGCCCTATGGGTGGGGTTCGGCGCCAGCGACGTGGGCATGCACCGTAGCATTTTCCTTCGGGATGGGCGGACCCGCGCCTACGTGTTCATCCTGAGTTCAAAATATTTTGTGGCTGGAACAAACCGCCCTATCATCGCATCGTCCTTTTTGGGAGAAGGCACATCATGAATCGTAAAATGGCTTGCCGCGCGCTGAGCGTGGCGCTCGCCGGCCTCATCGCCGCGGGTATGCCGTCGGCCGCGTTCGCCAAGGACGCCGCGAACTGCGTTTCATCCGACGAGGCCGCCGCGCTCCGGCTGCGCGACTTGCAGAGCCGCCTCATGGTCGCGGCGCTCTCGTGCAACCAGCAGGCCGCCTACAACAGTTTCGTCGAGAAATTCCGGCCGTCGCTAACCTCGGCCGGCCTGCAGATCGTCGCCTATTTCAAGCGCACCGGCGGCGGCGAACCGGCGCTGAACCGCCACCTCACCCAGCTCGCCAACGCCGCCGGCTTGTCGCGCGCCGAAAAGCCCGAGCAATACTGCGGCGATACCTGGACCATGTTCCTGCGGCTGGAAGAAGAACCGCAGGGTCTGCCCACGATGGCCGCCATGTTCGCGCCGGGCGTGGCCGTGCCCGCACAGTGCAGCGCGCCCGACGCGCCGCTTGAGGCAATCGCTCCGGCCGCGCCGGTGCTGAAGGCCGCGACCGCCAACTAGGCGATCCCCTTACCGAATGAAAAAAACGCCGGCAGGGTGACCTGCCGGCGTTTTGCTTTCGGCCTGCCGTGAGGAGTTAATCCATCACGATCTCGACGCGCCGGTTCTGGGGTTCGCGCACCCCGTCGCCGGTGGGCACCAGGTTCTCGGTCTCGCCTTTGCCCGCGATGGTGATCTGGTTCGCGGTGAAGCCGATTTTGACCAGC
>JAIBCD010000182.1 GCA_019694335.1 Rhodospirillaceae bacterium
CGCATGGCGAGCCTCCCGAAAGAATGTGCGGCGGATTCAAACAGGTACGGCGGGGCATTTCAATTGTGCCTTGATCTCAACAAGACGCCCTTTCCGCGTTGCGGTATGATACAGGAGCCACAATGGCTCATGTTTTCCTCCCGTCCGGGCGTGGTTTGCGATTGCGGCTTCATCCGAGGCCCAAGGGGCTGGCGCGCGCGCGCCTGAATGCCGGCACGGACTCGGCGCAGCCGCTGGCGCTGTTCGGCAATCCGGTGGACGACGACTCCCAGGATACCGTCCAGGAACGCCTGGCGGCCAAGATCGCCTCGCTGGCGCTGCTCAACCGGGTCAACGCCGCCATCCTGGAGCGCACGCCCGAACTGGGCCTGCGCGACTGGTGGCTGGTGTCGGGCTCGATCTTCCAGAGCGTCTGGAACCTGAAAAGCGGCCGCCCGGTGGAGCGCGGGATCACGGACTACGGCCTGTTCTATTTTTCCGAAGACACCTCGGCCGAGGCGGAGGAGGGCGTGATCGCCGCCGCGCGCGATCTGTTCATCGACCTCAATGCCACGATCGAGGTGCGCAATCAGGCCCGGGTTCATCTGTGGTACCCGGAGGAAATCGGTATTCCTTATCCGCCGCTCACCACAGCCGCCGAGGGCATCCTGCGGTTCCCATGTTCGCCGCAAGCCGTGGGGCTGAAACGCACCGGGGAGGAATTCCTCGACGTCTACGCGCCGTTCGGAATCGGCGACGTGTGGGACATGATCGTGCGGCCCAATCGCGCCATGCCGCTGATGGCGGTCTACGACCGGAAATGCGCCCGCTGGCAGCAGGAGTGGCCCCGGCTCCAGGTTTATGGCTGGGACGACGGCAAGAAGCCCAAATTGAGGGTCGTGCACTCGGAATAGCAGGTCTGCGCCGAACCTTTTGTTCGTAAAATCAAGGGGTTTTTCGGAATTATAAGGGAATCCCGGGCTTTGCAAGGCCGGGGCGGGGTGGTACACGAAGCCGCTTTTTTGGCCCCGCAAGGATCGGGGTCCGGGATCACGGCGCGACATTGCCTCCCCTTGGACGTTTCCTCACCGACAGCATGAATACCGAGACCGCAGCAGGCTCGATCACACCGCCCATCGGACCACTGGCCGGCCAGCTTCCGGCCCATGCCCCGTGGAATCCCTATGCCGACGACGATCCGGGCAGCGCCACGGGCAAGCGGCTGTGGTGGCTGGTGTTCGGCGCCATCGGCGTGGTGTTCGGCGATATCGGCACCAGCCCGCTCTACGCCATGAAAGAGGCCTTCGACGGCCCCAACCGCCTGCCGGCGGACACCGCGCATATCCTCGGCCTGTTATCGCTGATCACCTGGTCCCTGGTGATTGTGGTGTCGCTCAAATACACGCTCCTGATGATGCGCGCCGACAACAAGGGGCAGGGGGGCAGTCTTGCCCTGCTCGCGCTGGTCGGCCAGCTCCCCAAGGGCCGGTTCTTCAAACACCTCGTCATGCTGCTCGGGATTTCCGCCGGCGCCTTGTTCTACGGCGACAGCATGATCACGCCTGCGATCTCCGTGCTCGGCGCGGTGGAGGGCCTGGAAGTGGCGCTGCCCGCGGTCGAAAACTTTATCGTCCCCATCACCCTGGTCGTCCTGGTGCTTCTGTTCCTGGTGCAAAGCCACGGCACCGCGACCGTGGGCAAGCTGTTCGGGCCGGTGATGGTGGTCTGGTTCGCGACCATCGCGGTCACGGGGGTCTACCAGATCCTGCAGGAACCGGCGGTGCTGGCGGCGCTCAGCCCGGTCCATGCCTTCACCTTCTTCCTGCGCTACAAGCTGACCGCGTTCCTGGCGCTGGGCGCCGTGGTGCTGGTGCTGACCGGCGCCGAGGCGCTCTACGCCGACATGGGGCATTTCGGCCGTAAACCGATCCGCCGCGCCTGGTTCCTGTTCGTGTTTCCGGCCTTGCTGCTGAATTATTTCGGGCAAGGCGCCCTGCTTCTGAATGACCGGCACGCGGCGTCCAACCCGTTCTACCGCATGGTGCCGGACTGGGCGGTGCTGCCGATGGTGGGCCTCGCGACCTTGGCCGCGGTGATCGCCTCGCAGGCGGTGATCTCGGGCGCGTTCTCGCTCACCCGCCAGGCCATGCAGCTCGGCTACCTGCCGCGCATGAAGACGGTCCATACCTCCGCCACCGAGATCGGCCAGATCTACATCCCGTTCGTGAACTGGATGCTCCTGGTGTTCGTGGTGGCCCTGGTGCTGGGCTTCAAATCCTCCAGCCAGTTCGCGGCGGCTTACGGTGTGGCCGTCACCGGCACGATGCTGATCGACAGCATCCTGGTCACGATGGTGATGTTCATGATCTGGCGCTGGCCGGTGTGGACCGCGGCCCCGATCGCCATCGGCCTGATGGTCGTGGACATCGGATTCTTCACCGCCAACGCCACAAAGATCCCCCACGGCGGCTGGTTCCCGCTGGTGGTCGGGGCCGCGGCCTTCGTGCTGCTGACCACCTGGAAGCGCGGGCGCGAGCTCCTGATGGCGCGGCGTGCCGAGGAAGCCATGCCCGAGGACGCTTTCCTCAAATCGCTCAACCCCAATGTCACCCGCGTCGCCGGAACCTCGGTGTTCCTGTCCGGCGCCATCGCCGGCGTGCCCCATGCCCTGCTGCACAACCTCAAGCACAACCGCGTGGTTCACGAGCGCGTGGTGTTCCTGACCGTGGTGATCGAGGAAGTGCCGCACGTGGGCGAAGCGCGGCGCCTGGAAATTCAGCATCTCGGCCGGCGTTTCTACCGCTTCATCGTGCGCTACGGCTATCTCGACGACACCGATATCCCGGGCGCCCTGCGCAGCGCCGCGCGGTTCAATTTCGAGTTCAACAACCTCGAAACCTCGTTCTTCCTGGGCCGCGACACCATCATCCCCAGCGGCCGGCCCGGCATGGCGCTGTGGCGCGAACGCCTGTTCGCCTGGATGACCCGCTCGGCCACCACCGCCATGGACTTCTTCAAGCTCCCGCCCAACCGGGTGGTCGAGTTGGGAACGCAGGTCGAAATCTGAGGAAATAAAAAAGGCCGCATCCGGGGATGCGGCCTTTTCGTTTCGGCGCTGCGCCGGAAGCTTACTTCTTCTTCTCGTCGCGATAGAGGTCGTGGCAGTCCTTGCAGGGCAGGGCCGGCACCAGCAGTTCGGTGAGTTCGGTGAGGCTCGCGCCCTTGTTGGCGGCGTCGGCGAGCTTCTGCGAGTCCACGACGAACGCGTCCATCCTGCTCTTGAAGTCGGCGTACTTGGTCCACACGTCCGGCTTGGCTTCGCCGCCCGGGACGTTCTGTTCGAAGCTCTTGGCGGCCATCTTGGCGGACAGGGCGATGGTGGTCGCGGTTTCCTTGACGTGGGAATCCGGCACCGCCATGGAGGCCATCATGCCGATGATGGCGGTCTGTTCCTGCAGGGTCCGCATGATGCGCTCGCGATATTCAATCGCATCCTTGGGGTCGAACGCGGGCGCAGCGGCCTGGCTCGAACCGAAGGACATCGCGCCGGCGAGGGCCGCGATGGCGATAATTTTGGTCATCCGAGGCATTCTCATGATCTCCCAGTTAAGGTGGCTCTGCTTTAGCCGTGGTAAGGCGTACTTGAGCGGTTGCGATTTGAGCGGCGAAATATGTCTATTTCGCGGAGGATAGACAACCCATCCCGCGCTTGTGAACCCGAAATATCGGCGAGTTAGCGCGGATTTGAGCGGAAATCAGGTGTTACAGGTCTTCACAGGCCAGTGTGCGGGCCAATGTGCGGGCCAATGTGCGGGCCGTTCAGGCGAGTGCCAGGCCCATCCGCACGGCAGTGAAGCGAAATCCAGGGATGTGTTCGGTGCGGCGGCCTTCCGGCACCCAACCGCGCGAGCGGTAAAAGGCGAGCGCGGACTCATTTGCCGCCAGCACTTCCAACAGGGCCTTGCGGCGGCCGGCCTGTTTCAAGGAGCCGATGGCGGCGTCATATAGCGCCGACCCGACGCCGCAGCCCTGATAGCCGGGCAGCACATACAGCATCCAGATCACGCCGGCCGGATTGACGCCGACGGCGCCGACAATCGTGTCATCGGCGAGCGCGACGTAAATGTGACCCCATTCGCGGGCGATCATGGTGGAGAGGTGCGTGGAGTGGGCGAGCTGGGAGAGGCTGTCGCCTGGCAGCAGATCCTTGTTCGCGGAGAGCCAGGATTCCTTGACCACCGCGGCGATGGCGGTGGAGTCGCCCGCCTTGGCGGGACGGATTTCCAAGCTGCTCATGACCTTAACTCCCCCCATGTTCCCGGGGCGTTTGTTCGCGCCCGACCCCGAGTCAGAATCTCGAGAGGATAGGGAGGAAGGGTTTCCAGGCTCTTAAAGAAAAAAGGCCGCTGCACGGGGCAGCGGCCTTTTGTATTCGCATCG
>JAIBCD010000050.1 GCA_019694335.1 Rhodospirillaceae bacterium
GAAGTGGAACACCCCGCCGTGAAGCGCGGCGTCGATTACCTGCTGGCCGCGCCGCGCGAACCGGACGGCCGCTGGGTGGAACCCTGGTTCACCGCCGTGGGCTTCCCACGCGTGTTCTATCTCCGCTACCACGGCTACGCCGCGATCTTTCCGTTGCAGGCGCTGGCGCGCTACCGCGACCTCAAGGCCAGCAACACCAAGACCGTGCGTTACGGGATGTGACCATGGCGCGTGGTGTCGAGAACGCCCTGGCCAAAGTCCTCGCCGCCACCGCGCATCTTCCCGGGATCGAGCAGAGCACCTCCTACGGCAGCCTTTCGGTCAAGGTGCAGGGCAAATACCTGTGCTCCATCAAGGATCCGGACACCCTGTCCTTGCGTTGCGCCATGGAAGACAAGGAGATGCTGTTCGAAGCCGCCCCCGAGATCTATTACGAGACCGATCACTACAAGGGCTGGCCGGGCCTGCTCGTCCGCCTCAACAAGATCTCCAAGAAGGAACTGGCGGTGCGCCTCGAGCGCGCCTGGCGTATCCAGGCGCCGAAGAAATTGCAGAAGGCCTACGACAGCCCCGCAAAACCAGGGCCGAAGAAAAAATGAAACTGGGCATCATCACCGGCATCGCCATGGAGGCGAAGCTTCTCGAGCGCTTCGCCAGCCCGTCGCTGATGGTGGACTACGCCGGCCTCGACCCGAGCGCGGCGTATCGCGCCGCCGAGAAGATGATCGCTGGCGGTGCCACCGGACTGTTGAGCTTTGGCTTGGCGGGAGGGCTCAATCCGGCGGTCAGCCCCGGCGCGGTGGTGATCCCGGCTGAAGTGCGCGGCGAAAAGATGATCGCCTGCGACCTGGCCTGGACCAAGCGCCTCGCGGCCGTCATGAAACAAACCCCCAGCCTGCTCGCCCATGCGCCCGCGGTGCTCGCGACCGCCGAAGCCAAGGCGGCCGTGTTCGCCGCCACCGGAGCGCCCGCCGCCGACATGGAAAGCTACGGCATCGCCGAGACCGCGGCCGTTCATGGTCTGCCGTTCGCGGCTCTGCGGGTGGTGGCGGATACGGCGGCGGACGCAATTCCGTCCACCGCGCTCAAATCCGTGGACAACGCTGGCCGCCTGCGCATCGGCGCGGCGACCTGGGGCG
Organism: Rhodospirillaceae bacterium; assembly: GCA_019694335.1. GTDB lineage: Bacteria > Pseudomonadota > Alphaproteobacteria > Rhodospirillales > Rhodospirillaceae > SHVO01. The sequence continues at coordinate 1,140 of JAIBCD010000050.1, forward strand.
CGCTCACGCATCCCTGGCAAATACCGGATTTGATCCGCCTGGGCCGGCGAACCGGGACAGCGATGAGTAAGCTGGAGGACTTAGCTCGCCTTGGCGCGGGTGGACTCTTCGGCCTGATGTGAGTGCATCTGGTCGACGTAGGTCTTGACCTGCTTCTCGAACACATACTGAGCCGGGCGCTGGTTCTCGAGCGGGATTTCCGCGGCCATCGGCGCCTCGGTGTCCGGGCCCTTCAGCATCACCTTGAGGGCGCGCAAGGGATGGGCGACGGTGTCGATCACCGCCGAGGGCTCGAAGCCCGAATGCACCATGCAGTTGGCGCACTTCTCATAGTTACCGACGCCGTAGGAGTCCCAGTCGGTCGTCGCCATCAGCTCGGTGAAGCTCTTGGCGTAGCCTTCGCCCACCAGGTAGCAGGGGCGCTGCCAGCCGAACACGTTGCGGGTCGGATTGCCCCAGGGCGTGCAGTGATAGCTTTGATTACCGGCGAGAAAGTCGAGGTACATGCTCGACTGGTTGAACTTCCAGTTCCGGCCACCGGTCTTGCCGATGCGGAAGATGGTGCGGAACAGCTCCTTGGTCTGACGGCGCGACAGGAAGTGGTCCTGCACCGGCGCGCGCTCGTAGGCATAGCCCGGCGAAACCGTCACGCCCTCGACGCCGAGCGTCGCGACATGATCGAAGAACTGCGCCACGCGTTCCGGCACCGCGTTCGAATTGAACAGCGTGCAGTTGATGGTGACGCGGAAACCGCGCGCGACCGCTTCTTTGATGGCTTCCTCGGCGCGCTCGTAGACGCCGTCCTGGCTCACGGAGTGGTCGTGCTCTTCCTTGAGTCCGTCGAGATGGACCGAGAAGGTCAGGTACGGGCTCGGCGTGAACTGGTCGAGCTTCTTCTTGAGCAGAAGCGCGTTGGTGCAAAGATAGACGAACTTCTTGCGGGCGATGATGCCCTCGACGATCTGCACGATTTCCTTGTGCAGCAAAGGCTCGCCGCCGGGGATCGAGACCACCGGCGCACCGCATTCGTCCACCGCCTGGAAGCATTCCTCGGGCGTCAGGCGCTTGTTCAGAATCTCATCCGGGTAATCGATCTTGCCACATCCCGCGCAAGCCAGGTTGCAGCGGAACAGCGGCTCCAGCATCAGCACCAGGGGATAGCGCTTATTCCCCAGCACCTTCTGCTTCATGATGTATGCGCCCACACGGAGCTGCTGGATAACCGGGACGGCCATGGGTCTTGCCTTCTTGTTCTTGTTATTGGGCGGCGGCGGCGACGCTGCGCAGCTGGTGCGGCAGCTTGAAGTGGATGTTCTCGGTGACGCCGTCGAGCATCTCGACCTGGATGTCGGCCAGCGTGCGCAGTTTGGCGATAAGCTCGTCCACCAGCGCTTCCGGCGCCGAGGCACCGGCGGTGATTCCGACCACGTTCTTGCCCACCAGCCACTCGGGCTTCAGGCCTTCGGCGTCGTCGATCAGATAGCTCGGCACGTTCATGTCGTCGCCGATTTCCCGGAGACGGTTTGAGTTGGAGCTGTTCTTGGCGCCCAGCACCAGGATCACGTCGGCCCTGGCGGCCAGTTCGCGCACCGCCTGCTGGCGGTTCTGGGTGGCGTAGCAGATGTCCTTCACGTCGGGACCATGGATCGCCGGGAAGCGCTTCTTCAGCGCCGCGATGATGTCGCGGGTGTCGTCCACCGACAGCGTGGTCTGTGTGACGTAGGAGAGTTTCTCGGGGTCGGCCACCTGAATCTCAGCGACGTCGGCGACGTCGCCAACCAGATGCACCTTGCCGTCGATCTGGCCGAGGGTGCCTTCCACCTCGGCGTGGCCGGCATGGCCGATCAGCACCACTTCGTAACCGGTGGCGGCGTAGCGCTGGCCTTCGGTATGAACTTTGGCGACCAGCGGGCAGGTGGCGTCGATCACTTCCAGACCGCGGCCGGCCGCGTCCTTCACCACCACGCGCGATACGCCGTGGGCGGAAAAGATGGTGATGGCGCCGGACGGAATATCGTCGACCTCATCCACGAACACCGCGCCCTTGGCGCGCAGGTCTTCGACCACGCGCTTGTTGTGAACGATCTCATGGCGCACGTAGACCGGCGGGCCATACTTCTTCAGGGCCAGTTCGACGATCTCGACGGCGCGGACCACACCGGCGCAAAAACCGCGCGGCTGGGCGAGCAAAACCTTCATCTCAAAGACCTCCGGGAGACTGGGCGCATCGTGCCGAAAAGTGGATGCCGGTTTTCGGCAGAAACGATGCGACCTTGGACAAATTAGACCCCGTTTCGCGGTTACACATACACTGTGCACACCGCATCGCAAACTCCGCCCTGAGCATAACCCCCATCCAAAAGCGCTAGGCCATTGATATTATGATAATTTACCTCGCGGCACCACACGCCTCGCGCGACCGTTATCGTGCCCTTCCCGAGCCCTGGTGACTTTGACCCAGCTCACATGTATTCGGGGTGGGCAAATTGGGGAAAGCAGCCAGCATCATGAGAACATTCGCGGTTTTGGCGGTCAGCTGCTGGTCTGGGTTCCTGGTCATGGCCCTGGAACTGCTGTCCGGGCGCATCCTGGCCCCTACCTTCGGTAGCAGCATCTACGTCTGGGGCGCGGTCATCACCGTGTTCATGGTTGCCCTGTCGGTGGGCTACCTGATCGGAGGGCGGATCTCCCTCCTGTCCCCTAGCCTCGCGCGGTTGGCAGCCCTCCACCTCCTCTCCGGGCTCCTGCTCCTGCCCATCATGGTGGCGGCTATCCCGGTGCTCGACAGTATTTTCACGATCACCGAAGATCCGCGCATGGGCGCGCTGCTTGCCAGCATGGTGTTGTTCTTCCTGCCCGCCATGGTGTGCGGCTGTGTCTCGCCGGTGGCCATCAAACTGTTGATCAAGGACGTGCAGAAGGCCGGGTTCTACGCCGGCTTGCAGTATTTCTTCTCCACCTTCTTCAGCGCCGCCGGCACCCTGCTGACCTCGTTCTATTTCGTTCTGATCTTCGAGGTGAACGAGATCCTGTGGCTGTTGTTCGGCGTCACCGCCGCCATGGCCGCGTTCGCCTTCACCATCTCGAAGACCGCCGCGCCCGCACCGGAGGCCGCATGAAACCGCTCCCGCTGATCCTCGCCGCCGCCGTCGCCTTCGCCGCCCTACCCGCGCAGGCGCTGGTCAAGACCATCCACTCGGAACGCTCGGTTTACCGCAACATCTTCGTCACCGACGACGACGACCTGCGCTGCCTGACCTTCCGCCGTTTCGTCGGCGGACACCGCCAGACCTGCATCCGCATGACCGATCCTTATGAGCTCGTGTTCCCTTACGCCAAGATGATGCTGGGCTCGCTCGCGCTCAATCCTCACCCGAAGCGCGTCATGATCGTGGGCTTGGGCGGCGGCACCCTGCCCACCAACCTGCGCGGCATGGCGCCCGACGCCGACATCACCGTGGTCGAGCTGGACCCGGCGGTGGTGAAGGTCGCCAAACAGTTCTTCAAGTTCGAGACCGGCCCCAAGCTGAGGGTCGAAGTCGAGGACGGCCGGGTGTTCATCAAGCGCGCGCTGGCGAGGGGCGAGAAATACGACCTGGTGATGCTGGACGCCTTCGAGGACGACTACATCCCCGAGCACTTGCTCACCAAAGAGTTCCTGACCGAGGTGAAAGGCATCCTGACGCCGGACGGCGTACTGGCGGCCAACACCTTCTCCAGCAGCAATCTCTATCCTTACGAGTCTGCCACCTACGCCGCGGTATTCGGTCCGTTCTACAATCTGAAGATGGCCAACCGGATCATCTGGGCGCAGCCCGGCAAGCTCACGGATATGATGACCATCCACCAGAATGCCGAGACCCTGGCGCCTGAGTTCGCCAAACGCGGGTTCACGCCGGCTTGGCTGATGGACGTACCGTCCACGGTCCGCGACTGGCCGGAAAACACCCGGATCCTGACCGACCAGTACTCGCCGTCCAATCTCCTCAACGGCAAGTAGCACCCTCAACTAATTGTCATTTTGACCGCATTGACGCCGGTGCAAGGCTGCCTATATCCCTCCGCAGGTTGACGCGTCGGGATGCGTCTTTTAGAAACCCGCGATCAAAAAAAGCGACCAAGAACAAAGGATCACCGCTGTGCGTGCATTGTTGTTTGTGACCAGTGTCGTGTTGAGCGTTGGCTTTTCGGCGGCCCAGGCCGCGACTCCCTCGCCTTACACCCAAATCTGCGACAGCGCCCGCCTGCGCTCGGTCGAGCGCGCCGACTGCCGCGCCCAGATGAAGGCCGCGGCCAGCGACGACGTCCGCCGCGACGTGTTCAAGACCTTCGACCGCCGCATCAACGGCGCGCTGGCCCAGGAAATGCCGGCCCGCAAGGCCGACCAGGGCAACCAGGCGCAGTAGCCTTTCCGCAGCCGATGCTCTAAGCCTCGGACATGTCCGAGGCCCCCACACCCACCCCCTGCCCGCAGTGCCTGAAACCCCAGGCGCTGTGCGTGTGCGCGTCCGTCACGCCAATCGACAATCGCATCTGCCTCCTGGTGCTCCAGCATCCGCAGGAACAGGACGTGGAGCTCGGTACAGCGCGGCTCGCGGTCTGCCACCTCGAGAACGCGGTCTTCAAAGTCGGGCTATCGTGGCCCAGCTTGTCCAAGGTTCTGGGCCGGCCGGCTGATCCCAAGAAGTGGGCGGTACTCTATCTGGGCTCCGCCAAGGTACCGGCGACTCCCGGCGAAGTGGTCGCGCTCGACCGCAAGGGCAACCCAGCCGCGGACCAGGCAAAGGCGTTCGAAGGACTTGAGGGCGTGGTGGTGCTGGACGGCACCTGGTCGCAGGCCAAGGCCATCTGGTGGCGGAATGCCTGGCTGCTGAAGTGCAAACGTGTCGCCTTGAATCCCAAGCAGCCGTCGCTCTATGGCCGGTTGCGCAAGGAACCGCGCCGCGACGGACTCTCCACCATCGAAGCGGCGGCGCTGTTGCTGTCCTATCTGGAAAACAAACCGGAAATCCGCACCGCCATGCTGGACGGCTTTGCGCGGATGCTGGCCGCGTTCAGAACCAACCGCGCCTGACCTTCAGCGCTTGAGGGCCGCGCGTGTGATCGCGAGATCGTGCTCGATCTCCTTGCGGCGAAATTGCTCGGCGCGGGCATGGTCGGCCCGGATCGGCGCATGCAGGGCGATCTCGAAATAGCGGATCGCCTCGGCGTGCTTCTTCTTGCTGAGCAAATAGTCGGCGTAGAGGTAGTTGGCTTCCTGGCCGGCGGGACTGATCGCGAGCGCCTGCTTGAAATGCGCTTCAGCCTTGCCGTCGTCGCCGAAGGCGATCGGCCAGCCGGGCACGCCGGAATAAAGCATGGCGAGGCCGGTATGGATGCGCCCTTCGAGCAGCCCGGAATCCTCGGCCTCGATTTCCTCGAACAGGCGCTTGGCTTCGCGCACGAAACGCAAAGACCCGAGCTCGCGCTTGTACTCGGCTTCCAGCAGCAGCACCATGGCGTGCCAGAACTTGAACTCGAGATTGGCGGGATTGTTCGCCATCAGCGCCGCGGTCTCCTTGCGCAAGGCGCGGGCCGCCGCCAGACGTTCGCCGCTGTCGGTCATGACGTAGCGGATGTCCACCCAGCGGTCCTCGATCCCCGCCACCACGGCATGAGTCGCGGATCCGGGCGCGACCGTCTCCGGCGCGATCGCGGGCGCCGCGATTGCAACCGTGCCTGTCACGCCCATCACGATGATGAGCGTGGGAATGAGCGCGAAGCGGGCTGTCATGATGGTAGAATACCAAAATCTGGGGCGAAAATTTGATCTACTTCACTATCGTATAAGGAGAGCATGGACAAAACGATCAATCAGACCGGGCATTTCTACGACAGCCTGCCTCCGATGCGGACCCCGCGTGCGGTGTTCGACCAGGGCAACTACGCCCAGGCCCCGGCTGACTGGCTGATCGCGGTGTCCGACATCCAGGGTTCCACCGCCGCGGTCCAGGCCGGCAACCACTCCGACGTCAATTTCGCCGCCGCCGCCATGATCGCGGCGCTGACCAATCTGTGCGGCGCCATCCCATACCAGTTTGGCGGCGACGGCGCAGTGGCGCTGATCCCGCCGGAATTCACCGCGGCCGCGCGCCGCGCTCTGGCCCAGACCCGCAGCCTGGCGGCGCGCGAGTTCAAACTGAACCTGCGGGTCGGCTTGGTGACGGTAGCCGCGCTCGCGGAACGCAAGCTCGCGGTGCTGGTCGGCCGCTACGAGCCTTCGCCCGGCAATGCCTACGCCGTGTTCCTGGGCGACGGCATCGAACGGCTGGAGCGCGCCATCAAGGACCGCGGCGATGACGGCTTACGCGACCTCGCGCTGATCGGCGCCGAAGATGGCGAACATGAGCCACCCGACCTGACCGGCCTATCTTGCCGTTGGACGCCGCTGCGCTCGGCCCACGGCAAGATGGTGTCGCTGGTGGTGCGCGGCGCCGACCACGGCGAACTGCATGCCGAGCTCGCCAGGATCGCCGGTGTCGAGGCCTTGAACGCGGCGTCGCTCGCCAACCTCGACGCGCGCTGGCCGCCCAAAGGCCTGATGCGCGAAGCCAAGGCGCGCCGCCGCGGCGCGTCGTTATTGCGCATGGTGCTGCGGGTCGCCTACGAGACTTTCCTCGCCTTTGTGATCATCCGTTTCCGGCTGAATGTCGCCGGCTTCAACACCGATAAATACAAGGCCGAGATGGTGCAGAACGCCGTCAACTTCGCCCGCTCCGGCGAGAACCTGTGCCTGGTGTTCGATTGCCCCGAGAACCGGATCGAGGCTTTGCGCGCCTATCTCGATCAGCGGACCAACAAGGGTGAACTTACCTACGGCCTGCATATCTCCGATCACGCGGTGATGACATGTCTGGTGGCGTCCTACGAAGACAACCAGCATGTGCACTTCATCGACGGCGGTGACGGCGGCTATACCGCCGCCGCAACGCAGCTCAAGGCCCGCTCGGCGGACATGCTGGCCGAAGCCATCGCGCTGTGAGCCGCGAGTCCGTCCACACGCTCTTCGCCGCTCACGCACCCGACATCGTGGTGATCGCGCTTGAAGCCAGCACCGCGACCGTTGCGCTGGCCACGGCGGCGCCTGGCGGCTCTGCCCCAGGCCGCGTGGGTCGATATCTGCGCCGATTCCGCTAAATAACAAATTAAGATCAATAGGTTGAGCGGCAATTTCGGTCCTGGCTTGACTCCACCCCAGATGAGAACAAAACTAGAACAAATAATTCTAAGAACTCCTCAAACTCTGGGACGCACAGCTTATGCAAAACGGCAGAACATCTGCCGCTCTTCGGCACCTGACGCTGGGGCATCTGAAGGAGACCTTGCGCGGCCTTGAGCGCGCCGAAGGCTTCCGGGCCAAGACCGGCCAGGCGGCGCTGCCATTCGGAATCGCGGCGCTCGATTCCCTTTGGCCCGAGGGCGGCCTGCCGCGCGGCGCGCTGCACGAGATCGCGGGCGCGAGCGCCGATGCCGGTGGTTTCGCCGCCGCCACCGCTTTCACCGCGTCCATTGCTGGTCGGTTGGGCGCCGGCCGCCCGAACGCGCCGGTACTGTGGTGCGCGCGCGGGCACGAATTATACGGGCCCGGCCTCGCCGGCGTGGGCTTGGCCGCGCAGCGCCTGATCGTCGCCGAAGCACGCAACGACAAGGATCTGCTCGCGGCCATGGAGGAAGGATTACGCGCAGGCGTTCTGGCCGCGGTGGTGGGCGAAGTGGAACGCATCGACCTCACCGCCAGCCGCCGCCTGCAACTCGCGGCCGAAAAGACCGGCTGCACGGCGCTGGTACTACGCCGGCCAGGCAAGCGCGCGACACCGGCGCCCATCACCGCCGCAAGCCGCTGGCGGGTGGGCCCCGCGCCCGGAAGCGGTGCGCAGGACTTTTATCAGATTCCCGCCGCCCGTCCGTGGCGGCTTGAACTCATCCGCGCGCGCTGCGGCGCGCACGGCTCCTGGATTGTCGAGGCACCCGATGCGCAGGGTCATCTCCGTCTTCCTGCCTTACTGGCCGATCGAAGCCTGGGCGCACCGGTCTGGCAAAACGTCGCCTGACGCGCCTTTCGTCATCATCGGCCAGGACGGACAAAAACAGATTCTTACGGCGGTCAACCGCGCGGCGGAGGCCGAGGGCCTCACGCCCGGAATGTCGCTGACCCATGCGCGCGCCATCCTGCCGGCGGTGGGAACGGCGCATGCAGCGCCGCTCGACGATGCCGGGGCCCTCGCTGCTTTATCCACCGGCTGCTTCCGCTTCAGCCCCTGGGTCGCACCGTGTGGAGCGGATGGCATTTGGATCGACGCCACCGGCGTTTCGCATCTGTTCGGCGGCGAAGATAGAATGGTCGCGCGCATCGCCCGCGTGCTGGCCAAAAGCGGCCTGACGGCGCGCATCGCCATGGCCGCCACGCCCGGCGCCGCCTGGGCATTGGCACGCCACGGCCGCGCGCCGGTATGCGTCTCCACATCCACGCACGATCTCGATCCCTTGCCGGTGATGGCCTTGCGCCTGGATGCCGGCACCGCGCGCAGCTTGTGGCGCGTGGGTATCAAGACCATTGCCGCCTTGAAGGCGATCCCGCGCGCCACCCTGCCCTTGCGCTTCGGCAAACTGCTGGTCACACGGCTCGATCAGGCCTTGGGCCATGCGCCCGAATCGATCGACTGCATAGTGCCGCAGGAAGCACGCCGCCGCGCAATCGTTTTCGCCGACCCCATCAGCACGGCCGAGGACATCCGCCGCTGCACGGAAAAGCTGGTGCGCGGCCTGTGCGAGGATCTGGAAAAACGCCAAGAGGGTGCCCGCAAACTGGATCTGGTGTTCATGCGCACCGACAATTCGCACCAGGCGATCCGGGTCGGCGCCGGCCGCCCGAGCCGCGACCTCAAACACATCCTCAAACTGTTCGCCGAGCATATGGACACGGTCGCGCCGGGATTCGGTATCGACAAGGCGGTGCTCACCGCCTGGAAATACGCGCCCCTGTTTCCCACCCAGACCGACAGCGATGGCGGCGGCCAGCACGCGGGCGATCTCGCGCAGCTCACCGATCACCTCGCCAACCGTTTGGGCGAGAGTGCGGTTTATCGCCTCGCCCCGGCGGCCACCCATATCCCCGAGCGCGCGCAAAACCGCGCGGCGCCCGCGGAAGACATCCCCGCGAGCGCGTGGCCCACCTGCCTGCCGCGGCCGGTGCGCATGTTCTCGCCGCCCGAACCGGTGGAAGTGGTGTCGCTCCTGCCCGATCATCCGCCGGCGCGCTTCGTCTGGCGCGGCACCTTGCGCAAGGTGCGCTGCGCCGACGGGCCCGAACGCGTGTGCGGCGAATGGTGGCTGAACCGGGACGAGGTCGCCGAGATCCGGGATTATTTCCGCGTCGAGGACCAGGACGGCGCCCGTTACTGGCTGTTCCGCGACAACCGGCTGACACCCAACCAGAGCCACCTCTGGTTCCTGCATGGGGTGTTCGCATGACCGGCTACGCCGAACTTCAGGTCACCACCAATTACTCCTTCCTGCGCGGCGCGTCCTATCCGCGGGAACTGGTGATGCAGGCCGCGGACCTGGGGCTGTCCGCCATCGCCGTGACCGATCGCAACAGCCTGGCCGGCGTGGTGAAGGCTTATGCCGCCGCCACGGATCACAAGAAAAAGACCGGACAGGAAATCAAATTCATCACCGGCTGCCGCCTCGACCTCGCCTGCGGGCGGAGCTTGTTGTGCTATCCCCAGAACCGGGAGGCCTATAGCCGCCTGGTACGCCTGCTCACCCTCGGCAAACGGCGTGTCGAAAAAGGCCAGTGCCATCTCACATATGATGATGTGGCCACGCATGGCGAAGGCCAAATCTTCATCGCCCTCGCCGACGCAGCCCTAGGCGATTTTCCCGACGAAAGCTTGCGGAACTTCCTCACGCGGCTGAAGGGCGATTTCCGCCATCAGACCTATCTCGCGCTCACGCGCCGCTTCCGCCCCAACGAAACCCCGCGCCTCGAGGCGCTCGCGGAACTGGCGCGGGACTGCCGTATCCCCACGGTCGCGACCAACGACGTGCTGTTTCATAAGTCTGACCGCCGCATCCTCCAGGACGTGGTCACCTGCATCCGCCTGGGCAAGACCATCGACACCCTGGGCCATGACCGGGAGTGGTCCGCGGACCGATTCCTCAAACCCCCCGCGGAAATGGCGCGCTTATTCAGCCGTTATCCGGAAGCCGTGGAACACACCCAGGCCATCGCCGCGCGCTGTTCTTTCTCGCTTGGCGAACTCGCTTATCAGTATCCCGACGAGAACCTGATTCCGGAACTGACGGCGCAGGAAGCCCTGGAGAAACTCACCCATGAGGGCGCCGCCGAACGCTACCCCCAAGGGGTACCGGAAAAAGTGAAACGCCAGATCGCCTATGAAATGGCGATCATCGGCAAGCTCAAATACGCGCCGTACTTCCTCACCGTCTGGCGGATCGTGAAGCAGGCCCGGAAAATCGGCATCCTCTGCCAGGGCCGCGGCAGCGCCGCCAATTCGGCGGTGTGCTACTGCCTGGGCGTCACGCCGATCAATCCCGACGAACAGAAACTGCTGTTCGAACGGTTCATCTCCGAGGATCGCGGGGAACCGCCGGATATCGACGTCGATTTCGAGCACGAACGGCGGGAAGAGATCATCCAGTGGATTTACAACACCTACGGCCGTGACCACGCCGCCATGACGGCGACCGTAATCCACTACCGCTCACGCCGCGCCGTGCGCGAGGTCGCGAAAGCCTTGGCCCTGCCCGAGGACATCGCCGCCGGCCTGGTGGCGGCAATCTGGGGATGGAGCGAGTCGGGCGTCGGTGAAGACCGCGCGCGGGCGCTTGGCCTCGACCCCAACGACTGGCGCCTCAAACTGCTGATCCGTCTTTCCAAGCAGCTGATCGGCTTTCCGCGCCATCTGTCACAGCACCCCGGCGGCTTCGTCATCTCCAAGGATCGCCTCGACGACCTGGTGCCGATCGAGAACGCCAGCATGGAAGACCGCACCGTCATCGAGTGGGACAAGGACGACATCGAAACTTTGAGCATGATGAAGGTGGATGTCCTCGGCCTCGGAATGCTGGGATGCCTGCGCCGGGCGTTCGATCTGCTGCGGGACCATAAAGGCATCCACCAGACCATCGCCGGCATCCCGCGCGACGACCCCGCGCTCTACGACATGCTGTGCAAGGCCGACAGCGTGGGCGTGTTCCAGGTGGAAAGCCGCGCCCAGATGAACATGCTGCCGCGCCTGAAGCCACGCTGCTATTACGACCTGGTGGTGGAGGTGGCAATCGTGCGTCCCGGCCCGATCCAGGGCGGCATGGTGCACCCTTATCTCAAACGCAGGCAGAAAATCGACCCCGAGACATATCCGTCCGAGGAACTGCGAGCGGTGTTGACCCGCACCATGGGTGTGCCGCTGTTCCAGGAGCAGGCGATGGAGATTGCCATCGTCGCGGCCAAATTCACGCCCAGCGAGGCCGACGCCCTGCGCCGCGCCATGGCGACCTTCCGCAACGATGGGCGCATCCACGAGTTCGCCGACCGGTTCATCGGCGGCATGACCAGGAATGGCTACGAAAAGGATTTCGCCGAGCGCTGTTTCGAGCAGATCAAGGGTTTCGGCACCTATGGCTTCCCCGAGAGCCACGCCGCGTCATTCGCGATCCTGGTGTGCGCGTCCTCGTGGATCAAATGCCATCACCCGGATGTGTTCCTGTGCGCCATCCTCAACGCCCAGCCCATGGGATTCTACCAACCGGCGCAGCTGGTGCGCGACGCCCGGGAACACGGCGTGACCGTGCGCCCGGTGGACGTGAACGCCAGCCGCTGGGATTCGGTGCTGGAACTCGATCCGGGCAACCCCAAGGGGTATCTGGCTGTGCGCCTGGGATTCCGGCTGATCACCGGGATGAAGGAGGAGCCCGTCGCCGCGCTGGTGGCCGCGCGCGAGCGCCCTTACGTCAGCCCCCGGGACTTATGGCGGCGAAGCGGGGTTGCGGTGACCCAGGTAGTGCATCTGGCCGAAGGAGATGCGTTCGCGTCCTTGGGATTCGGCCGTCGCGACGCCATCTGGAGCGTGAAGGCCTTGCGCGACGGATCGCTGCCGCTGTTCGACGCGGCGCCTTCCGGCGGGCCGGAGTTCGCCGAACCGGAGGCTGTCCTGCGGCCGCTGACCTTGGGCGGAGAAGTGGCGGAGGATTATGTGCACCTCGCGCTGTCCTTGCGTGCGCATCCCTTGAGCTTCCTGCGCGAGAAATTACGCAAACACGGCTGGATGTCCCTCGACAGCCTCAAAAACAAGAAAGACGGCGCGTATGTGAACATCGCCGGACTGGTGCTGGTGCGCCAGCGCCCCGGCACGGCCACCGGCGTGGTGTTCGTCACCATGGAAGACGAGTTCACCCATGCCAATCTCGTCGTGTGGTCGACGGTGTTCGAGCGCTATCGCAGCGAGGTGATGACCAGCCGCCTGCTCGCCTGCAGCGGCAAGGTACAGACCGAAGGCAACGTCGTTCATGTCGTGGTGCGTGAGTTGTTCGATCTCAGTCACTGGTTGAAGGCGTTGGCGCAAGATCCTGAAGAAATGTCCGTGGCGCTTCCGGGCGCGGCCGCCGAGATGCGGCTCGCGAGCCGTGATTTTCACTGATCATCCGGAAGCTGAACGAACTATTTGCCCGCTTCGCCGTTTTCAAGAATGCGATCCCTGGGGGCATTCCATGACCATGAATATCGTACTGATTTTGCCGCTGATTTCCTTGATCGCGGGCATCCCGATCGCGCCACGCTGACGCAACAAGCCGCGGCATAGCGGCAATACTCCTGCGGTTCGCGAGACGGCGAGCCGCGAGGATCAGCGCCCTGCCGCCAAGCCTTCCGGTGCCGGACCGCCCGTGGCCCAATCCAGCAGTTCGACGGTGTGCACGACCGGAACTTTCGCTCCCGACCTGATCTGCACCAGGCAGCCAACATTGCCGGCGCAGATTACTTCAGGCTGCACGGCGGCGAGATTGGCGGCCTTGCGGTCGCGCAAGGCCGCGGCGATTTCCGGCTGGAGGATGTTATAGCTGCCGGCGGAACCGCAGCAGAGATGGCTTTCCGCAGGCTGCCGCACATCAAAGCCCGCGTCCGTTAGCAGTTTCACTGGCTGCGCGGTGATGCGCTGCCCATGCTGCAACGAGCAGGCGCTGTGATAAACCACGCGCAGGGCTTGGACGGCATCAAACTTCAGCGGCAAGGTCGCGAGGATTTCGCTGATGTCCTTGACCAGCTCCGAAACCCGCGTCGCGTCCGCCACCAGTGCAGGATCGCCGCGGAACAGGTGGCCATAGTCCTTGACCAGCGTGCCGCAGCCGGAGGTATTGGCGACAATCGCATCCAGCCCCTTGCCGTCGATCTCGGCGCACCAGGCGCGAATGCTGGCCACAGCCGCCGCACGCGCGGAATCAAGGCGGCCAAGATGATGTTCCAGGGCACCGCAGCAGCTGGCGCCCTTGGACACCACCACCTCGACGCCATGACGCGTGAGCAGCCGCACGGTGGCGGCGTTGATGCTGTCTTCCATCACGCTTTGTACACAGCCCGTAAGCAGCGCGACCCGCATGCGCCTGGGACCGGCGGCGGGATAGGTGCCCGGTCCGGTCGCAGTGACGCCGGGCCGCTTTGGCGCCAACTTCAGCATGTTGCGCAACCGCGCCGGCAAAAGGCCGGCGAACGGCCGCGCGAACCACGCCAGCGCCAGGGCAATGCGCAATCGGCCGGGGTGGCTAAGCACTGCCCCCACCGTCGCCCGCAAGGCGCGTTCCGCCCAGGGTCGGCGATAGGTGCGCTCGACATGGGCGCGGCCGGTATCGATCAAATGCATGTAGTCGACGCCCGAGGGGCAGGTGGACATGCAGGCGAAGCACGACAGGCAGCGGTCGAGATGGGTGGCCACGGCGGCAGTGGCGGGTTTGTCCTGCTCCAGCATCTCCTTGACCAGCGAGATGCGCCCGCGCGGACTGTCCAATTCGTCGCCCAGCAACACATAGGTCGGACAGGTGGCGGTACAAAAGCCGCAATGAACGCAGGCGCGCAGGATGCTGTTGGCTTCGGCGAGCGCGGGGTCGGCCAGCTGTCGCGGCGAGAAATGGGTCTGCATCAGCCGGTCTCGGCCCACATGCGGCCCGGATTGAGTATGCCGCGCGGATCGAACTGCTGCTTGATACGCAGCTCCAGAGCCGCCAATGACGGCGGCAGTGGCTGGAACGGCGCGACCGCGGCGCGGATTTCGTCGGGCGCACGCACCAAAGTGGCGTGCCCGCCGGCCGCGACGCCCGTGCGGATCGCTTCGGCGGACTTCGCGTCCGCATTTGGCACCGCCGCCCAGGCCAGCGCCCCGCCCCAATCGAAGTAGGCGTCGGCACCGGGGATGCTTTCGACGATTTCCGCGATGTCCGGCCCGCGTGTCGGCGGCACGGAAATCCGCCATACCGCACGATTGTCGCCGGCGAACGGCTGCACATCGCCGACCCGCTTCCAGAATGTCCGCGAATTCGCGGTATGCAGCTCCTCGCTCCGGCCGCCCAAGAGCGCACGCAACGCCGTCATCCGGTCCGCGACCGACCGGGCCGTTCCCTCGAGCCGCAGCGCCGTCACCGTGACACCGCTGCTCAGCCGCTCCTCGCCGAATGCCGGCGCGAGACTGGCCGGCACAAAGCCCGCGCCGGAAACCTCGTGGCCTGACGATAGCGCCTTGACCATGGCTTCCCAGGCCGCCGTCCGGTCCAAACCCAGCAATAAAAGTGTGCGGACCTTTTCGGGCGCGGGAAGCGCTTTGATGCTGAGCGCGGTCATCACCGCGAGCGTGCCGAAAGACCCTGCCATGAGCTTGCAAAGATCGTAGCCGGTGACGTTCTTCACCACGCGGCCGCCGGCCTTGAAGGCCTCGCCGCGGCCCGAAACCGCGGAGAAACCGAGCAGGTGATCGCGGGCGCCGCCGGCCTTGAACCGCCGCGGCCCGGCGAGATTGCAGGCGATGGCGCCGCCGATGGAGCCGGAGTCAGGGGCCATGCCGAACAGCGGTCCGAGGTCGGGCGGCTCGAAAGCCAGTTCCTGATTCCTTTCCGCGAGCAGGCGCGTGATTTCCGCCACCGTGGTCCCGGGCTTCACGTCGAGCACCAGTTCCGCCGGTTCGTAAGCCGTCACACCCGCGAGCCCCGCAAGGCTGAGGGTCGGGCGAGACGGCGCCGGGCGGCCGAAGCCACGTTTGGTGCCGCGACCTTCCACATTTAAGGGGCCGGTCGCCGAAGCAATCGCTTCGACCAGGTGCGCTTCACTGGCAATCGAGATGTTCGTCATCAGAACCGCGGCAGGCCGGCGAAGGCGGTCTTGCCGCCGTGGACATGCATGCGCCCCAGCTCGGCGCAGCGGTGCAGGGTTGGGAATACCTTGCCCGGGTTGAGCAAACCCTCGGGGTCGAAGGCGCATTTCAGGCGTTGCTGCTGGGCGAGGTCGATGTCGTTGAACATCGCCGGCATCAGGTCGCGCTTTTCCACGCCCACGCCGTGCTCGCCGGTGAGCACGCCGCCCACTTCAACGCACAGCTTGAGGATTTCCGCGCCAAACGCCTCGGCGCGCGCGAGTTCGCCCGGCTTGTTAGCGTCATATAGGATCAAGGGGTGCAGGTTGCCGTCACCGGCGTGGAAGACATTGGCGACCGAGAGGCCAAAGCGCGTTTCCATCTCGCGGATACGCGCCAGCACCTTGGCGAGCGCGCCGCGCGGGATGGTCCCGTCCATGCAGTAGTAATCGGGCGAGATGCGGCCCGCCGCCGGGAAGGCGTTTTTGCGGCCCGACCAGAACGCCAGGCGCTCGGCCTCGTTCGCCGAAATCCGGCAATAGCAGGCGCCGGCTTCCCGCGCCAACGCAGCCACGCGCGCGATCAGTTCCTCGACCTCCGAGGGCGGCCCGTCCAGTTCCACGATCAGGATGGCTTCGACATCCAAGGGGTATCCGGCGTGGACGAAGTTCTCGACCGCATGGATCGCAGGCCGGTCCATCATTTCCATGCCGGCGGGAATGATGCCGCCCGCGATCACCGCGCTCACGCAGATGCCCGCCGCTTCGTTGGAGGGAAATCCCAACAGCAAGGCTTTGGCGGCCGTCGGTTTGGGCAGGATGCGCACCGTCACTTCGGTGATCACCGCCAGCAGGCCCTCGGAGCCGGTCATGACCCCGAGCAGGTCATAACCGCCCGCGTCCAAATGCTTGCCGCCGATGGTCACCACCGTCCCGTCGATCAGTACCGCCTCCAGCCCCAGGATGTTGTTGCTGGTGACGCCGTACTTCAGGCAGTGCACGCCGCCGGAATTCTCCGCGACATTGCCGCCGATGGAACAGGCGATCTGGCTGGAAGGATCGGGCGCATAATAAAAGCCGGCATGCTGCACCGCCTGGGTAAGCGCCAGATTTGTCACACCTGGCTGCGCGCGGATGCAGCGGTTGGGATAATCGATTTCCAGGATACGCTTGAACTTTCCAAGACCCAGGGTGATGCCGTCGGCCAACGGCAGCGCACCGCCCGAAAGGCCCGTACCGGAGCCGCGCGGCACCACCTTGATACCCTCGCGCGCGCAATATTTCAGGATCGCGGAAACTTGGGCCGTGGTTTCCGGCAGCACCACGATCATTGGCGGCTGGCGATAGGCGGTCAGGCCGTCGGAATCATAGGCCCTGAGCGTTTCTTCTTCGGTGATGACGTTGGCGGGCGGCACCAAACCCCGCAGCGCTTCGGCGATCGACGCGCGCCGCACCATGACGGCGGGATCGGCCGCCGGCATACACAGTGTCACGATGCGTCCTCCCGCAAGGCCTTCAACCGCGAGCGCACGAACCACACGCCGGCAATGACGATGATCGCGCCGATCACCACGTCGGCGCTGTGGAAGACCGCCTTCAGCCGCGGATCACTGTTCCAGCGCTCGCCCAGTTCCTTGCCGATCCAGGCAAGGCCGTAACACCAGGGCCAGGATCCCGCGAAGGTATAGAGATGGAAACGCAGCAGCGGCATGGCGGCGACACCGGCCGGCAGGGCGATGAACGTGCGGATCACCGGCAGGAGGCGCCCCACGAACACGGTGATGCTGCCCCACTTCTCGAAGAACCGGTGCGCATGCTCGACTTCCTTGGGCGTAATCAAAATGTAGCGCCCCCACCGCTTGACGAACGGCAACCCGCCGTAACGCCCCACGGCGTAGGCGACCACGGACCCGAGGTTGCAGCCGATGGCGCCCGCGGTCGCCACCCAGAACAGGTCGAGCTCGCCGGTGGATACCAGATAGCCCGCGAACGGCATGATGATTTCGGACGGCAGCGGGATACAGGCCGATTCGATCGCCATCAGAAGCGCGATGCCGACATAGCCGCCGGCGGAGATCACGGCGACGGTGATGCCGGTCAGGAAAACGATAATACGTTCGATCATTAAACGGTTACTTTGGCGGCCTTGCGGTAAAGGGCATACAGGATGGCCGCAAAGGCCACGAGCCCCAACACGATATCGAAGGGTTTGAAGTCCTCGCCGACCACGGCCAAGGGCGCGCCGTTGCCGGTGCCGACGATCAATCCCGCCAGCAATACGCCGAACAGGCTTTCCCCCACGATCAACCCGGAGGCCATCAGCACGCCCATGCGCCGCGCGGTTTCGGCGTTGGGTTTGCCGGCGATGCGGCGCTGGTAGACCTTGCACAGGATCGCGCCGGCCATCACCGGCAAAGTCACGCCCGGCGGCAGGTAGATACCGATACCGACGGCCAGCGGCGGCAGGCGCAACCAGCCCTTACGCGCGAGGCCGGCATCGAGCAAAATCAGCAACACGCCCACCGCGGCGCCGGTGCCGATCAGACTCCAGTCGAGGGAGTCGCCCAGGACGCCGCGCGCAAGCGCCGAGATCAAGGTTGCCTGCGGCGCCGGCAGCGGCTGGGTTTCCGGCCCGCCCGGCGCGCGGGCGACACCGGCAAATCCGTAGGCGTCGTTGAGCAGATTGAGGATCGGCGGAATGATCACCGCACCGGCCAAGGCGCCGACGATCAGCGCCGCCTGCTGCCGCCAGGGCGTGGCACCAACCAGTTCGCCGGTCTTCAAGTCCTGGAGATTGTCGTTGGCGATGGTGGCGGCGGAGAACACGATGGCGGTAACGAACAAGGCATAAGCCACGAGATGGGGTCGCGCGGCGTCGCCAGCGATGGGTAACGCGAACAGCGCCAACAGAAGGCCCGCCCCCAACACGGCAAGAATGCCGACGCCAGACACAGGGCTGTTGGACGAGCCGATCAGCCCCGCCATGTAGCCGCAGATGGCCGAGATGAAGGCGCCGACGATGAAGATGTAAACCAGGCCCAGGATCACCAACGGCAGGATGATCCGGTTCAGCGCGCCGCCTTGCATGAACACCACCAGCAGCACCGCCATGGGCGGAATGAGCGCCAGCATGATGGCGCCGACGATACCCATCGGCATGTCCTGCTCCACGCGCGACACCGCCGCGGCGGCCTGGTTGCGCCGGGCCGCGAGCGCCTGGGTGATCCCGTGCATGATCGGCGCCACCAGTTCGCCCAGCTTCCACAACGCCGCGACGCCGATCGCGCCCGCGCCCAGGAACCGGACCTGGCTTGCCCACACGGTACGCGCGGCCTTGGCGGCCTCACCGGGGGTGTCCTGCAATGCCGTCAATACCGGCGTGGCGATCCCCCAGGCCATTGAGAAGCCGATGAACATGGCGAGGCCCACCGAGAACCCCACCAGGTGGCCCGCGCCGATCAACGCCAGCGATAGGCCGGTACCGGCGCCGGTGGCGCTCTTGCCGATGCGGAAATAGCCCGAGATCTCCTCCACGAACAGGCGCGACGCCGTCAACGCGGCGAAAGCGCCCGACGCCAGCGAACTCCACACGATCATGGCGAGACCGATCCGCGCCTCGGCCGCGCCCTCGCGCGAACCGATACCAACCTTGAGCACTTCGGCGGCGGCGACGCCTTCGGGGTACGGCAGGTTCGAGCCCACCACCATGGCGCGGCGCAGGGGGATGGAGAACATGATCCCGAGCACGCCTCCCGTCGCGCAGGCGCCGAAGGATTCCCAGAACGGGAAGTTCATCCACCAGCCCACCATGACCAGGCCGGGCAGCACGAAGATGATCGAGGCCTGGGTACCGGCGGCGGAGGCTACCGTCTGGACGATATTGTTCTCGCGGATGCCGGCGTCCTTGAACGGCCGCAGCAGGGCCATCGAAATCACCGCGGCGGGGATCGATGTGGCGAAGGTCAACCCGACCTTGAGGCCGAGGTAGACGTTGGCGGCGGTGAACAGGAAGGTGATCGCGACTCCCAGCACCAGGCCGCGCAGGGTGAGTTCAGCTTCCGTCGCCTGGTCCTGCATGGCCTACGCCTTCCCCAATTTTGCCCCACCCAACCATAGAACGCCGGAGCGCCGGGGCAAACCAGGGATCATTAGACCAAGGATCAATGGGCCAGGTTGTTCAAATCCACGCCATACAGGGCGGCATTGCGCTCCATATAAGCTTTGCGCGGCTGGGGCGCCTCGCCCCGCAGCGCGGCGGCCAGCATATCCAGGTAGCTGTGCCAGCCCATGGCGTTCTGCCTTTCGAACCGCTCCAGCACCGGAAGATGGGTGAGAGTCAGCAGGATCCCGCTTCCTTTCGGCGCGAGGGCCAGGGTCAGATAGGATTCGGGGTACGGGGATTGCGCCTGGCCCGGGCTGACGACATTCCAGGTATAGGCGATCTTGTGCGGTGGATCCCACTGCGTCACGACCCCCTTGATATGGCCGCTCATGAGCGTCACCGCGCCACCAGGTTTCGGTTCGATGACCCCGTCACCGAACCAGTTCGGCATATGCCTTGGTTCGCTCAGGAACATCCACACCCGTTCGATCGGCCCGGCCAGCAGGCGCTCGAAGCGCACCATGGGGGCTTGTTCGAACACAGCTTTACCGGCGGTCATGGGCACTTCCTTCCCATCAATCGCTTCGCAGCGCCTTGAACGCGGCCAAGGCCCGGTCGCGGGCGCCCTTATGGTCAACGACCGGAGCGGGGTATGTACCCCCGAGCTTTACGCACGCCGCCGCAAGCACCACGGCCGGCGCCTCCCACGGTGCGTGGATGTGATCGTCGGGCAGGCCCGCGATCTCGGGCACCCAGCGCCGCACGTAGGCGCCGTCGGCATCGAACTTGGCGCCCTGCAGCACCGGGTTGAACACGCGGAAATAGGGCGCCGCGTCCATGCCGCAGCCAGCCACCCATTGCCAGCTCGCGCTGTTATTGGCGAGGTCGGCGTCCACCAAGGTATCCCAGAACCAGGCCGCGCCCGCCTGCCATGGCTGGAGCAGATGCTTCACCAGAAACGACGCCACGATCATCCGCACGCGGTTATGCATCCAGCCGGTGTGCCACAGCTCACGCATGCCGGCGTCGACGATGGGATAGCCGGTGCGGCCCCGTTGCCAGGCCACGAGCAGCTTTCTGTCCGCGCGCCATGGGAAGTCCGCGAACGCCGGGCGCAGCGGCTGTTCGGGCATCGATGGGAAATGGAACAGGAGATGGTGTGTGAACTCCCGCCACAACAGTTCGCGCTGGAAAGTGACGACCCCGGCGGTGGGCTCCAGCCGCCCGCACTCCGCCCACAGTTGGTGCACCGATATTTCGCCGAAATGCAGGTGCGGCGACAGGCGCGACGTACCGGGAACGCCGGGGATATCGCGCGCCTTGGCGTAGCCGCCGATGGCTTCCGCGAAAAACGCCGCCCAACGCTTTTGCGCGGCGGCCTCGCCGGGCGTCCAGCCTTCGCGCAGTCCACCCGCCCAATCCGGCTTGGTCGGCCGCAGACTCCATGACACCAACACATCGCCTGCGACCGCCGGAGCGCCGGTCAGTTTTCGTGGCGCCGCGCGCGGAGCCCGCACGGTCTGTTTGAACGCCGCCGTGGAAAACGGCGTGTATACCTTGAACGGGCCACCGCTTTGGGTTTTGAGTTCCCAAGGCTCGAACAGCAGCGCGCCGTTGAAGCTCTCGGCCACGACCCCGCGCGCCGCCAGTTCCTTCTTGATCGCGCTGTCGCGGCGGATCGCCGCGGGTTCGTAGCAACGATTCCAATAAACGGCACCAGCGCCGGTCTCGGCGACAACCTGATCCAGAACGGCGGCAGCCCGGCCAC
>JAIBCD010000051.1 GCA_019694335.1 Rhodospirillaceae bacterium
GACCTCGCCGCGCATATGATCGCCGGCCAGGAAGACGCGGCCAAGCGCTTCGGCAAGGTGTGCGGTTGTCCTTGTATTTCGCTGGGTTCGGAGATGGCCGGCCAGGAAGCGGCCGTGCGCCAGGCGCTCGACCAGATCTTCGCGCGCAAGGAACGCTACTACGAAAACGCCATCCGCGACCTGATCGCCGAAAACCTGATTCCGCCCGATACCGACGCCAAAGCCAAGGCGGCGGAACTCTCCACTTTCATCGTCGGGCAATTGACCGTCGCCCGGATCCAGAACGACCTGGTCGCGCTGACGCGCAATCTCAAGGCCGGGATGTTCAAGGTTCTCGGGGTCGCCGAAGTGCAAGCCAAACGCGTCGCCTAAACCCGCGCCTGGGGAATACCCAGCCGCTTTTGTTTTTCGCCGCGCACCCCGCGGCGTTTTTTGACCGAAATTTGACTTATCGGTCAACTGCTCGAACATGGCCCGCGGCATGTGCGCCCCAACGCCACCGTGCAGCCGACCGCAGTCCGGGCCGCCCGGAAGCTCGCGTTCAACGGCAAGAACGGCTTCTCCCCGCCACCGCATGGGCGGCCATTTTGGCGGCCCATTTTTCTGCCCGGATATTCCCATGCGCCTTTCAAAATTCTTCATCGACCGCCTGTGCCTGACGCCGGTGGTCTATGTGCCGATCCGCAACGTCGCAAAGCGCGTGACCAGGGCCGGACTGGCTCACCAGCACGCTTGAAGGCAGGAGCATCGCGCGCGAGGCCCGCGCCTGTCGGTTGGTCGCATCGCTGTTGCCGGAAGCCGGCGGCGTCATTTCCAGTGCCCATAAAGAAGCGCGCGGCGCGCCGGTGCTCCAGGGAAAGGGTCGACCTGACGCGGCGTGGAACACGGGCGTCAATTGTTTCACATGAAACAAATTAAACCTGCGCGTTTTCCGCCAATGACAGCCGTGGCCCGTGGCGCGGCGCGGCTGCGCCGCCTACATTGTCCCCATGACCCAGACCCTTCCCGCCGTGTTCTTCGGCCACGGTTCGCCCATGAACGCCCTGGAACGCAATCGCTATACCGAGGCGTGGCGCACTTTCGGGGAAAGCATCCCCAGGCCGCGCGCCATCCTCATGGTGTCCGCCCATTGGCTGCGGGATGGCACGCGCGTCACCGCCACGGCGAAGCCGCGCACCATCTATGACTTCAATGGCTTCCCGCCGGAGCTTTCGGCGGTGCGCTACGATGCGCCGGGCGCCCCCGAGGTGGCCCGGGAAGTCGCCGATCGGGTGGGCGCCACGCCCGACACGTCGTGGGGCCTGGACCACGGCACATGGTCGGTGCTGGTGCATGCTTTCCCCAAGGCCGACGTTCCGGTGTTGCAGCTGTCGCTCGACGCCAAGAAGTCCTTCGCCGAACACCTGGAGCTGGGCGCGCGGCTCGCCCCTCTGCGGGAAAAGGGCATCCTGCTCGCGGCCAGCGGCAATGTGGTGCACAACCTCTACCGCATGAACTGGCAGCAGCCCGACGCGGCGTTCGACTGGGCCCGGCAGTTCGACGAAGAAGCGCGGCGGCTGATGACCACCGCGCCCGCCGATGTGGTCAAGCTCGCGGGCCATGCCGACTATCACCTCTCGGTTCCGACCCCGGAGCACTTCCTGCCGCTGCTCTATATCGCGGGTGTCGCCAAGGCGGCCGGCCGGCCGGCCGAGGTGCTGGTGGACGGCTACGCCATGGGCTCGCTGTCCATGACGGCCTACACCGTGCCGTGACGGCCGCCGCCGCGCGATACGGCACCATCCTGGTGGCTCCTGCCGCTCATAACGGCTGTCCGTAAAGAAAAACGGCCCGGTCTTGGACCGGGCCGTTTGCGTCTGAACCGCTTCTTTATTCCGCCGGTTGCGGTAGGTGGCTGCCGGCCGGTTTGGCGCTGTGGTCGGTGGCAAGCAGCAGGTATACCGCCGGCACCACGAACAGCGTGAACAGGGTGCCGATCGAGATGCCGCTGGCGATCACCAGGCCGATGGCGAAGCGCGCGGCGGCACCGGCGCCGCTGGCGATGACCAGCGGCAGCACGCCGAACACCATGGCGGCGGTGGTCATGAGGATCGGGCGCAGGCGGATGCTGGCGGCCTCTTCCATGGCTTCGCGCTTGTTCACGCCGCGCTCCTGGGCTTCGTTGGCGAACTCCACCAGTAGAATCCCGTGCTTCGAGATCACGCCCATGAGCGTCACCAGACCCACCTGGGTGTAGATGTTGAGCGAGGCGATGCCGAAAGCCGAGCCGAGCGACACAAACAGCAAGGCGCCCGCGATCGACATCGGCACCGACACCAGGATGATGACCGGGTCGCGGAAGCTCTCGAACAGCGCCGCCAGCGACAGGTAGATCACGATCAGCGCGAAGCCGAAGGTCACCAGGAAGCCCGAGGACTCCTTGACGTACTGGCGCGAGGAGCCGCCGTAGTCGAGGTAATAGCCCGACGGCAAGGTTTTCGCGGCCAGGGTCTGGAGGTACTTGATCGCGTCGCCGAGCGGTACGCCGACCATCGGCACGCCGCCGATGGTGGCGGCGTTGAGCTGCTGGAAGTGGTTCAGCGACTCAGGGATGGTCTTGGTGGTGATCTTGGCGATGGTCGAGAGCGGCAGCATATCGCCTTTGGGCGTACGGATCTGGTAGTTCAGGAGCTGGTCGACGTTGAGGCGCGAACGCTGCTGTACCTGCGGGATCACGCGGTACGAGCGGCCTTCCAGGCTGAAGTAGTTGACGTAGCCGCCGCCCAGCATCGAAGCGAGCGCGTTGCCGACATCGGACATGGACAGGCCGAGCTGCGCCGCCTTGTCGCGGTCGATGTCCACCTGGGCTTCCGGGAAGCTCACGCGCAGGTCGGAGTTCAGGAAGATGAACATGCCGCTCTTCTGGGCTTCCTGCAGGAAGGCGTTGGAGACCTCGGCCAGCTGGCTGAAGGGCTGCGTGGTCGAGATCGCGACCTGGATCGGCAGGCCGAAGGCGCCGGGCAGGGCCGGCGGCGAGAACACGCCGATCTGCGCGCCCGCGACCTGGTTGAAGTCCTGCTGCAGAGCCTGGGAGATGTCCTTGGCCGAGCGCTTGCGGTCCTCCCATGGCTTCATGACGTAACCCGAGAACGAATTGCCGGGCGACATGAACTGGAAGGTGTGGGCGATCTCGGGATACTTCGTCGACATCTCGCGCATCTGCCGGCCGTACAGCAGGGACTGTTCGAAGGTCGAGTTGCTGGCGAAGGTGGCCGACGCGATGAAGAAGCTCTGGTCCTCTTCCGGCGCCAGCTCGTTGTTGGCGGTGGAGTACAGGAAATAGATGCTCACCAGGATGATGCCGGCGAAGGTCAGGGTCACCGGCAGCGTATCGAGGCTGGAGCGCAGCATGCGCATATAACGCGTGTGGATGCGGCCGAACGTGCGGTCGATATAGGCGACCGTGCGGGTTTCCCAGGTCTCGACCCCGGGCTCGTGCGCCCGCAACATGCGCGAGCACATCATCGGCGACAGCGTCAGCGCGATGATCGCCGAGATGGTCACCGCGCCGACCAGGGTGAGGGCGAATTCCACGAACAGCGAGCCGGTCAGGCCGCCCTGGAAGCCGATCGGCACGAACACCGCGACCAGCACGATGGTCATCGCGATGATCGGGCCGCCGAGTTCGCGCGCCGCGGTGGTGGCGGCGTCGAACGGCGTCATGCCTTCCTCGAGGTGGCGGGTGACGTTCTCCACCACGATGATGGCGTCGTCCACCACCAGGCCGATGGCGAGCACGATGGCCAGCAGGGTGAGCAGGTTGATGGAGAACCCGAACAGCAGCATCATCGCGAAGGTGCCGACCAGCGACAACGGCATGGCGATGACCGGGATGATGACGGCGCGCGGGGATCCCATGAAGGCGAACACGACGATGGTGACGATCACCAGCGCTTCCACCAGGGTGCGGACCACCTCGTTGATCGAGGCGTTCACGAAGGCGGTGGAGTCGTAGACGATCTCGCCGGTCAGGCCTTCCGGCAGCTGGGCCGCGACCTCGGGGAAGGTGTCGCGCACGCGCTTGGTGACCTCGAGCAGGTTGGCGCCGGGCGCCACCTGGATGCCGATCGAGACGCTGTTGTTGCCGTCGAAGATGAAGGCCGAGTCATAGTCCTCCGAGCCGAGCGCGATCTTGGCGACGTCGGCCAGGCGCACGATGGCGTCGCCGTTCTGCTTCACGACCAGGTTTTCGAACTCCTCGACCGTGTGCAGGCCGGTCGAGGCGGTCAGCGACACCTGCACCATCTGGCCCTTGGTGTTGCCGAGGCCGGAGATGTAGTCGTTCGCGGCCAAGGCCTGGCGGACGTCGGCGGCGGTCACGCCGACCGACGCCAGCTTGTCCGGGTCCATCCAGACGCGCAGCGCGAAATTCTTGGCGCCCAGGATTTCGGCGGTCTGCACGCCCTGTAGCGCCTGGAACTTCGGCACCACCACGCGCACCAGGTAGTCGGTGATCTTGTTCTGCGGCAGCACGGTCGAGGCGAAGCCCATGTACATGGCGTCGATGCCGGCGCCGACCGTGATGGTCATCACCGGCTGCTGGGATTCCGGCGGCAGCTGGTTCAGCACCGAATTGATCTTGGTGTTGATTTCGGTCAGCGCCTTGTTGGCGTCGTAGTTCAGGCGCAGCTGCACGGTGATGGTCGACACGCCCGAACGGCTGGTCGAGGTCATGTAGTCGATGCCGTTGGCTTGGGCGATCACCTTCTCGAGCGGCGTGGTGATGAAGCCCGCCACCACGTCCGGGTCGGCGCCGTAATACGCGGTCATGACCGTCACCACCGCGCTTTCCGATTGCGGGTACTGCTGCACCGGCAGCGAGAACACCGCGCGCAAGCCGAGCACGAGGATCATCAGGCTGACGACGCTCGCCAGCACGGGGCGTTTGACGAAGATGTCGGTGAAGTTCATGGGGAACCTGACTTCAACTTATTGGTTGGAAACCGGCGGTGCGCGTCGGCGCGTCTATTCGTCGACGGGCTTCGGTTTCGGATTGTTGGCCGGCTGCACGCTGTTGTTGACCGCGAGCAGGGTGCCGTTCTGGATCTTGAGCTGGCCGGCGGTGACGATGGTGTCGCCTTCCTTGATGCCTTCGAACACCGCCACCTGGTCGCCGCGGGTCGGGCCGGTGACCACGAACGCCTGGCGCGCGACCAGCTTCGGCTGTCCCTTTTCGTCCTTCACCACCTGGCCTTTGTCGTCCTTCTGTTCGACCGCGAGGTACACGGTGTTGCCGTAGGGATTGAAGGTGACCGCGGTCTGCGGGATCGTGATGTAGCGCGAGGGCTTGCCGGAGTTGACCTCGATGTTGACCGAGGTGCCGGGCAGGAGCTTCGAGCCCGGGTTGTGCAGGGTCGCGCGCACCAGCACGTTGCGGCTGCTGGTTTCCACTTTCGGGTTGATGGCGCTGATCTCGCCGTCGAGGTGGGTGTCGGCGTCGGCGTCGAGGCGCACCATGGCCTTCTGCGCCACGGCGAGCTGCGAGGCCTGCTGCGGCGGCATGTAGAAGTCGGCGTAGATCGGATCCAGCGACTGCAGGGTCACCACGGCGGTGCCCGGGTTGAGGTACTGGCCCACGTCGACCAGGCGCACGCCGACCTTGCCGTCGAACGGCGCGCGGATGGTCTTTTTATTGAGCGTGGCGCGGGCTTCGGCGACGGCGGCCTGGCTGGTCTTGGCGTTCGACGCGGCGGCATCGAGCGCGGCCTGGGAGATGGCCTTGGCTTCGAGCTGCTTGCGGTCGCGCGCCAGTGTGATGTTGGCGAGATCCGCCGCGGCCTGGAGCGAGGCCAGGCGCGCCTGGTCGTCTTCGGACCGCAGGCGCGCAAGCACGGTGCCGGCCTTCACCTCGTCGCCGGAGTTGAAGTCGATTTCATCGACGATGCCCGACACTTCGAACGCCAGATCGGCGCCGCGCACGGCGCGTAAGGAGCCGACGGCCGACAGGCTCGGCTGCCAGTCCTCGGCCTTGGCGACGGTGGTCGAGACGGTCTGCACCGGGATGTTGCCGGAGATCATCTTCTTGACGAAACCGCCCATGAAGATCTTGAAGCCGAAGACGAGGCCCAGGAAACCCAGGACCACGACCAGCATGATGATCATGCGCTTGCGGGTGGGATTCGGGTTCATTGTGCGGCCTCTGCTTTACGGGGTTGATCGCTTGAGTCGTTCGAAGGAGCGTCGGGGCGGTTCCACCAGCCGCCGCCGAGGGCCGCGAACAGCGCGGCGGTGTCGGCGTAGCGGTTGGCCTGGGCCTGGACCAGGGCGACGCGGGCGGATTGATAGGTGCGCTGGGCGTCGAGCAGGTTCAGGAAGCTCGTGGCGCCCGTGTCGTAGGCGTTCTTGGCGATCTCGAGGTTGCTGGCGGCGGCGCGCTCGGCCTCGGTCTGGGCACGCAGCGTATGGGCGTCGGCTTCGAGCGCGCGCAAGCTGTCGGCGACGTTCTGGAAGGCGCCGATGACGGTGCCGCGATACTGGGCGCGGGCGGCATCGAAGGCGGCTTCGGCGGCCTTCTTCTGGTGCAGCAGCGCGCCGCCCCGGAAGATCGGCTGCAACGCCGACAGGCCCAGGTTCCAGAAGCCGGTGCCGCTCTGGAACAGGTCGCCGATGTCGTTGGACGACGTGCCGAACGAGGCGGTGAGGGGGATCTTGGGCAGCAGTTCCGCGGTGGCGACGCCGATGTCGGCGCTGGCGGCGTGCAGCGCGGCCTCGGCGACGCGGACGTCCGGGCGCTGGTCGACGAGCTGCGACGGCAGGCTGACCGGCAGCTGTTCGGGCAGGCGGATCGACGCGATGTCGAAGCCGTTCCGTCCCGTTTCACCCGGCAGGGCCTCGCTGGGATAGCGGCCGACCAGCGCGAGCAGCAGGTTGCGGTTCTGGGCGAGCGCGCGCTGCAACGGCGGCAGCTGCGCCTGGGTCTGGGCGACCAGCACGGATTCCGTCACCACGTCGGCTTCGGCCACGGCGCCGAGTTCCAATTGGCGGCGCAACAGGCCAAGCTGCTGGTTGAGCGCGTCGAGCACCGCTTCGGTCGCCTGGATCTGGGCGCGCAAGGCCGCGTTCTGGATGGCGGCGGTGACCACATTGGCGGTGAGCGACAGCTGTGCCGCCTCTTTCTGGAACTTGGCGCGTTCGGCCTGGGCCTTGGTGGACTCAGCCGCGCGCCGCGCCTCGCCAAACAGGTCGATGGCGTAACTCACCTGCACCTGGGCGGTCGACACACTATAAGGTGCCGTGGTGGCGGGGCGGCCGGGGAAGGTGTTGGCCGTCTTCTGGCGGGTCTGGCTGAAGCTGCCGTCCACGCTCGGGAACAGGGAGCCGAACTGCGACTCATACAGTTCCTGGGCCTGGCGCATGGTGGCGTCGGCGGCTTCCAGGGTCGGGCTGTGCTTCAGGGCTTCGGCCACCAGGGCGTCCAGCTGGGGCGACCCGAACAGGGACCACCAGTCGGCGGTGACCGGCGCGCCGCTCACGAATTTCTGCGCGCCGCCGGCGGGCGCGCCGGGGGCGGCCTCGACGGTGGTCGCGGGCAGGGGTTCGGCGGTCAGGCCGGCGTTGTCCGGAGCCGTGGGCCGGAACCAGTCCGGGCCGACGGCGCAGGCGGAGAGGAGGAGGGGCAACGTGAGGCCCGCGGCGGCGTTTCGCAGCGCCGCAGTACCCACACCTTTGAAATGGGGCCGGTTCACCCTGGAAGCCTTTTTAAGCAAAGTCTTTTTTCCTTCGATGGGCCCTGCAAAAACGGGCCTGCTTTTAGCGTTTGCGCCGCTCAAACACAAACCCCTGGCCCCGCCAGAGTCGTTACGGATTGGCGGCGACAAGCGGCTTTGGCGTAGGGGCGCCTACACCTGGGATTGCTCTAAGGCTTTGAAAATACGACGAACGGACCGCGTTTTTCGGTCGGACGGCCAGTCACCCGCTCGACACATAATTTCATGGCCGGGTGGCCGCCGCTGCCGATCTCACGCCGCTGTTGCTTAAATGCCCCGCACATTTTCCCCCGTTAGAGGTGCGAGGTGGGGGGGCAAGCCAGGCGAATCAAGCCGTTTAGCCAAAAAAATCCGCGGAGGAACCGGACTCGGGCGCTGGCCACCCAATGGCCGGCCTCCAGCCGGACGCCGGCTGCTTTACACTTATGACTATACATAATAGAGATAACGCCGATTCAGGTTTCCCTTCCGCAACAGTGAGTTCCCACATGCCTATCGTCCTCGACGGCGCGTCGCTGACCATCGAAAAGCTTGTCGCGATCGCCCGCAATAATGAGCAGGTCTCGCTCGATCCCAAGGCGCTGGAGCGCATCAAGGTGTGCCGCGCGATGCTCGAGAAGAAGATCGCCGCGAAGGAAACGATGTACGGCATCAACACCGGCATCGGCGAGTTCTCCGAGACCAAGCTCACCGACGAACAGGTGAAGGATTTCCAGAAGTACCTGATCTACAACCACGCCGCCGGCATCGGTGAGCCCGCGCCGATCGAACATGTGCGTGCCGCCATGGCGGGCCGCATCAACGTGCACGCCCACGGCAACTCGGGTTGCCGCCCGGACATCACGCTCACCTTCGTCGAGATGCTCAACAAGGGCGTGACGCCGGTGATCTCCAAGAAGGGCTCGGTCGGCGCCTGCGGCGACCTGGCCCCTATGGCCCAGCTTACCCTGCTGATGATGGGCGAAGGCGAGGCCTTCTATAAGGGCGAGCGCCTCAAGGGCGGCGAAGCCATGAAGCGCGCCGGCATCCCGATCCCGGGCCTCGAGGCCCGCGACGGCTTGGCCGCCATCAACGGCTCCAACGTGCTCACCGGCATGAGCGCCCTGCACATCTACGACATGGAGCGCTGGCTGAAGCAGGCCGAGATCTGCGCCGCCATGAGCATCGAGGCGCTGCTCGGCAATATGAAGCCTTACGGCCCGAAGCTGCATGAACTGCGCGGCTTCAAGGGCGCGATCGAGTCCGCCGCGTTCATCTCGAAAGTCGTAGCCGGTTCGGACCTCATGACCGGCAAGATGAAGACCAAGGTGCAGGACGCCTACTCGATGCGCTCGACGCCGCAGGTGATCGGCGCCGCGCGCGACGCCATCGCCTACGCCCGCAGCCAGGTCGAGATCGAACTCAACGGCGTGGCCGACAACCCGATCTTCGTGCCGGAAGAGAACCTCACCCTCACCGGCGCCAACTTCCAGGGCACGCCGGTGGCGCTGCCCATGGACATGGCGGGCGCGGCCATCACCATGGTGTCGGTGCTGTCCGAACGCCGCATGAACCGCCTCACCAACCCGGCGCTCAGCCAGGGCCTGCCGGACTTCCTGGCGCACGAACCGGGCTTCTACTCGGGGCTCATGTTGAGCCAATACACCGCCGATCACCTGATCGTGGAACAGCGCATCCTCTCGGCGCCGGCTTCGATCCAGTCGATCCCGGCCGCGGCCGACCAGGAAGACTTCGTCTCCATGGGCATGAACACCGCGCTGAAGAACGGCCAGATCCTGGAAAACGCCTGCGGCGTGCTCGGGATCGAGTTCATGGCCGCGGCGCAGGCGCTGGACTTCCGCGAATTCACCCCCGGCAAGGGCACCCAGAAGGCGCGCGAAATCATCCGCAAGTACGTCGCCCACCTGCATGTCGACCGCCCACTGTACCCGGACCACAACGCCATGGCGGCGCTGGTGAAGTCGGGCGAGATCCTCGATGAAGTGCTGAAGGTGGTTGGCTAAGACTCACCGTGTCGCCCTCGGGCTCGCGGGCGAAGGCCCGCTACGTTTGAATCGCGCGCGTCTTCGCGCGCGACCCGAGGGCCCAGAGCAGGAACGAAGGACGGCTGTACCAGGTACAGCCGTTTTCGTTTGTGCCATGCGGCAACCAGCGCGTTTTGCTCAGCCCTCCATTGCCAAAACCCTGGACCCTCGGGTCGAGCGCGAGGGTGACGGTGAGGGCCTTGTCGGGCAGCATTGGTCCCCTCAGGGAGGGCGCCATGCACATACTCACCGGCGGATGCCGTTGCGGGAACTTCACGGTCACGCTCACGCTGTCCAAGGCGCCGGGGGAATTCGTCGCCCGCGAATGCGGTTGCTCTTTCTGCGTCAGCCGCAAGGGACGGCATGTCTCCGACCCCGCCGGCAGTGTCGCGATCGCGGTCAAGGACGAAAGCCTGTGGAACAAGCACCGCTTCGGCACCGGCACCTGCGACTTCATGATCTGCACAAAATGCGACGGCTACATGGGCGCGGTGGGCGAGACGCCGGCAGGTCTCAGGGCGGTGATCAGCGTCTGGTGCCTGGACACGCCCGATGTGTTCACCAAGACCGCGCCGTCGGACTTTGAAGGCGAGAACGTGGAAAGCCGCCTCGCGCGCCGCGCCCGCAACTGGACGCCGGCCGCGGTGAAAATCGGCTAAGGCTGCTGCAACGCCGTGCGGAAGGTCTGGGCCTGCGCGTCCCAGGTGGCCTTCAGCCAGGGGCGGCGCGTGTGCTGCGCGATGCACAACGATCCCGCCACCTGGAAGCCGTATCCCAAGGCCGCGATGTGGTTGAGCAACGCCTCGGCTTCGGCGGTATGAGCACCTGGTGTTCCGGATTTCCAGATTTCCAGGATCAGCGGCGGATAGTCATTGCGCGCCAGGGTCAGGCCAGCGCCTTTCAGGACGTCGCGTTCCATGCCCTCGACGTCGGCTTTGATTAGGCGCACATCCTGAAGGTTCAGGGAGTCGAGACGGGAGAAGCGCACGGGCTCCGTCGCCACGCCGGTCCTGTCGGTGGCCATGGAGCCGCGTTGCGCGCGCACCGTTTGACTCGCGGAGACCGCGCCAATGTTTTCGTCGGTGAGATAATCCGGCCTTGGGACATCGACGGTCTCGTCGGCGGCGCCCAGTCCAAGCAGGTGAGCGTGGACGTTCTCCAGTCCGTTGAGCACGATATTGCCGCACAGCTGGTAGTAAACGATGCGCTGCATCTCGAAGCAGTGGAAGGTGTAGGCGCGCGGCAGCCGGCGCGCGAGGGGGATGGCGATGGCGCCGAGGTTGGCGCCGGCATCGACGATCGTGCCCGGCCGCGGGTCCGCTTGCGTGAGCAGCGCGTGCGCGACGTCCACGGTCCAGGGCTCCCAGGTTCCGGTTTTGCCGATGCTCCGGTTGATGATGTCGCGGCCGGCGAACACCAGGAAGCGCCCGGCCGTGGTCTCCATCGGAAGGACGGGCGGCAGCGCCATGAGATCAGGCCAGCTTCTTCTTCGTGTTCGCGTCCCAGGCCGCCAGCACCTCGGCCTCGCGCGCGGCCGAGAGGCCGGCGCTGGCGCCGTCGGCCTGGCGTTTTTGTGCCTCCGCCGGGCGGGTCTTGTGCCAGGCCAAGGTATCGCGCGCGGTGACCGCGATGGGGCGGAAGGTCAGCCCCTTCGCCAGCGCCCTGGCATTGCTGCGGCGCGTGAACCCGGCGCTCTCGCCCACGGGCGGCACCCACACCGGCATGTTGCCCCAGGCGCTGACTTTCTGTTCCGCGAGGACGTCCGCCGGCACCCAGGTGAATTCGGCTTTGGCGCCGAGCGCGGCCTTGATGCCGTCGAGCATCGCGCCCATGCCCAGCTCCTTCGCCGGCCCGACCGCGTTATAGATGCCGAACGCCCGCTGTTCCGCCATGCGCACGGTCCATTCGGCGATGTCGCGGGCGTCGATGTACTGCACGGGGTCGAACGTGGTGCCCGGCGCCAGCACGCGGCCGCCGCGCGCGATGCGCACCGGCCAATAGGTGAAGCGGTCGGTCTGGTCCTGGGGCCCGACGATCAGGCCGGGCCGGATGATGGTGGAGATCCCGGCGTAGTGCCGGTTCACTTCGCGTTCGGCCTCGGCCTTGAGGATGCCGTAGAAGCGGAACATGTGGTCGGGGACCAGGGTATAGGGGGCCACGTCCGCCGGCAGCGGATGGGTCTCGGCGGTTTCGTCGGCGCCGGGCCGGTCGGCGTCCCGATAGGCCGAGATCGTCGAGATGAAGATGTAGTGCCGGCAGTTGCCCCGCAGATACTGCGCGGCGTTGCGCACCCAGGCGGGCAGGGTGGTGGGATTGTCGATCACCACGTCGAAGCTCTTGCCGTGAAGCGCGCTGACGTCGGCGTTCAGGTCGCCCACCAGCTGCGCGACCTGGTCCGCGAACATGCCGGGCGCGCGGGTGTTGCGGTTGAGCAGCGTGACCTTGTGGCCGCGGGCGAGGGCGTAGCGCACCTGTTCGGGCCCGGTAAAACCGGTTCCGCCGAGGATCAGCATATTGAGCGGCACGGCGGCCTTGGCGATGGGCGCGGGCGCGTCGGCTGCGTCCGCGCCGGCGGGTGTGATCAGCGCCGCGGCCGCGGCGGCTTTCAGGAACGCGCGCCGTTCCCCGGTCGCCGGCTGGATATGCATCTCGCGCCTCCTTCTTCAGGAGACGCGAGATTAGCAGAACAGCCGGCGCGGTTCTTACGACTTTGGCGCGGGGGTTTCGGCGTTGGGTTCGGGCTTCGCATCCGGCGGCGCCATCCGGTCGCGGAACCGGAAGCGCGGGCCACCCCCCGGGAACATGCCGCCCCGCATCATGGGCCCCGGCATCATCCCACCGTGCATCATTCCACCGTGCATCATTCCACCATGCATCATGCCGGGGCGAGGTCCATGAAACCCCATCGGTCGCATAAAGGCCGTTGCGATCCCGATGACCACCAGCACGGCCGCGAAGGCGGCGCACCAGATGGCGATGTATTTGCCGACGGCCTTGAGCCGGTCGTCGGCCTTGCTGGCGGCGAACCAGACGAAGTAACCGGCGATGACCAGTGCGGTGGCCCGCAGAAAGGCGGCGATAAGCAGCATGTTTCCCCCTGTTTCCTATCGCGGGCGCGCGTCCCTCAACCGGATCCGGTCCCCGCGCGCCCGCCACAATATCGAACGGGGATTGAAGCGCCTTCCTGCGTAGGAAATGGCCCGGCTCGTGCGTTTGACACAGCGACGGGAGCAGCCGGAAACGCGACAAAATGAGCAATATCCTGATTTATCCGAGAGATCGGCGGGCCGACCAGCCTTCCGCCCCCCACCCGGCGGCCCATATCGATACCTATTCGGATGCGCCCCTTCCGGGCGCGGGTTTAGATGCGCCCCTTCCGGGCGCGGGTTCCGACCCCCTCATGGGCCTCGGCTGGCTGATCGCGGCGGTCGGCCTGTTGTGCATGCTCAGCGCCATCGCGCTGGCCACCCTTAACCTTGCCTAAGGCCGCCGCGCGCGGACGGCGCGCACCCTAAGAAGCGGGCATTTGGCCCCGTTCTTGCTCCGCTCCCGGTATCGCGCCGCGATGCCGGGGTAGAGGGCTGCCGCCATGAAGGCGGGCCTCCCGGCGCATCGGGAGAACGAACATGAGCCTGCAATCCATCGGCAATACCTTGTCGTTGCAGCAGATTATGCAGCTGCTGCAACAGCAGTCCCTGGGGGCCGCGGACCCGGAGGCGGCCGCCGCCGACCAGGCGGGCACGCCCGATCCGACCGGGCAGAATCTGCCCGGCGACCAGCCCCAGGCGGAAGAACAAGCCGCCCCTGGTGCCCAACTCACGCCCGCCAAGCCGACGCTGGACGCCTCCACCATCAAGACTCTCCTGGATATCCAGGAAGCCCAGACCAAGGCATCCGACGATGTCCTGTTGTTCGGGAATGCCGGGAATTCCACGGGCGATCCGCTGCGCGATGCCCTCGGCGGCGG
This sequence comes from Rhodospirillaceae bacterium, assembly GCA_019694335.1. Taxonomy (GTDB): domain Bacteria; phylum Pseudomonadota; class Alphaproteobacteria; order Rhodospirillales; family Rhodospirillaceae; genus SHVO01. Next base: position 13,737 of record JAIBCD010000051.1, read on the forward strand.
ACAGGGCCAGGGCCAGGATCCGCTGGCGCAGGTGATGGGCCAGATCAAGGCGCAGCAGGCGCTCCAGGCGGCGCAACCCGGCCTGTCCACGCCCGATCTTTCCACCATGGACGCGGCGCAGCTTCAGTCCGTGCTCGCGGCCATGACCGGCAGCGCCGCCAGCGGCGACGCCATCGCCAGCGTCACACAGAACATCATGAGCCTGCTCGAAAGCGCGGGCGGGGGCGAGGCAACCGACGGCGTTGGCGCCGTAACCGCGGCGGAGGAATAAGCCATGGGCATGCAGATCCAGTTTCCGAGCCCGGCCTTGTGGCACCGGATTCTGTCCGGGCCGCCGGTGAGCCGCGACCAGGGCACGCGCAACCCCATTGGCGGATTCAACGAAATGGTTCACGCTCAGCTGACCAGACAGAGCGCGATCGCCGCGTTGCAGCCGCCGCCGGCGCGAAACCAGATGATCCAGCGCGCGCCGGAGAAAGAGGCCCGTGACAAAGACCGCAACCCGCGTGGACAGCAACCGCGTCGCGACGACCATCGCGGCGGCCGCCAGGGCACCCCGCCGGAACCGGAGCGGCAGCCCCTGGTCCGCGCCGTCTGGGCCTGACGTTCCCGCTCTCCCCGCAGGCGACGCGTCATGACCGACGAAATTTTCCACCAGGCTGTCGCGCGCCATGGCGCCGGGGACTTCGCCACGGCGGTGTCCCTGTATCAAAAGGTGTTGGCGGCCGATCCCCAGCACGCCGAAGCCAACCACCTGCTCGGCATGATCCTGGCCCAGCATGGCCAGATGGCGAAGGCCCGGACCTTCCTGGCGGCCGCGACCGCCGCCGGCGACGCGACGCCCGAGATGCACAACAATTACGGCGTGACGTTGCACGGCCTGGGCGAGATCGCCGCCGCCGCCGAGGCCTTCATGAAGGCGCTCACCATCCGCCCCGAATACGCCGAGGCGTTCAACAACCTCGGTTCGCTCTACAAGGAAGCCGGGCGCACCCGGGAGGCGGTCATGGCCTTCCGTCGGGCGGTGGAATTGCAGCCCGACTACACCGTGGCCGCCGAAAACCTGCGCGCGGCTTACGGCGACGTAGTGCCGTCCTGGCACTTCGCCATGATGAACGACGCGCCGCGCAACGCGGCTTACGAACGGGCGCTGGCCCGCGTCGTCAAAGGCAAGCGCGTGCTCGACATCGGAACGGGCGCGGGTTTGCTGGCGATGATGGCGGCGCGCGCCGGGGCCAAGGAGGTCGTGACCTGTGAAATGGTCGACCTGGTGGCCGACCACGCGCGCGAGATCATTTTGCGGAACGGCTACGCGGACAAGGTCAGGATCGTCGGCGGCGCATCGACTACTTTCACGGCCGAGGACCTGGGGGGGCGTTTCGACGTGATCGTGACCGAAACCTTTTCCAGCGGATTGATGGGCGAGGGCATCCTGGCCACCATGGAGCACGCCAACGCCGCGCTGCTCGCGCCGGGCGGTGTCGTGATCCCCAGGGCCGCGTCGGCGCGTGGCTACCTCATCGGCGGCCGGTCCTTGCGCGACAAGCTGCATGTCGATCGTGCCGCGGGCTTCGACCTCACGCCCTTCGCCGCCTTCGCCCCCGCCAAGGTCGGGCTGTGCCTCGATCACGAGCCGCACGAAATCCTCTCGCGGGACGTGGAGTTGATCGGCTTCGACCTGGTCCAGCAGGCGGTCCTCGCGGCGGCCGCACCGGTGAGCATCACCGCGACGGCCGCGGGCGAATGCGTCGGCGTGGCGCAATGGCTGCGGCTGCAGCTCGACGCCGACACCGTTTACGAAAACCGCCCGTCGCCCCAGGCCAGCGGCGCCACCTGGGTGCATATCGTCTACCGCTTCCCGGCGCCGGTCGCGGTCAAGGCCGGCGACGTGGTGAAGCTGATCGTCCGCCACGACCGCAAGCAAATCTCGATCGACCTCGCGGGTTCGTTCAGCGCATGAAAAAGGGCGGCATTCGCATGCCGCCCTTTTCCAGGTCTCAAGACGTCTAGGACTTAGACGGCCTTCAGGTTGCCGGCGGCCGACTTGCCGCGCTCCTGGAGGATGTCGAAGCTCACCTTCTGGCCTTCGTCGAGACGGGCGAGGCCCGCGCGCTCAACGGCCGAAATGTGCACGAACACGTCCTTCGAACCGTCATCCGGCTGAATGAAACCATAACCCTTCGTGGCGTTGAACCACTTCACGGTGCCTGTAGCCATATCACTTTGCTCCAATCGAGATTTACGCTCCGTCCAACATGCACGGAACTTGGGCCTAACTTCAAAACGGGCGGGACCGAGTAGGCTCTCGAAATCGGAGCTGAACAGGTCAACCCATAGCGAGCCGACATGACATAATTAAGGTATTTAAGGCCCAATTTCAATGGGTTCCGTTAGCCCGGGGCGGACTTGGCCACGGCCGCCGCCAAGTCTTCGAGGGAGAACGGTTTTGTCAGCCGGGGCAGGGTGGCGGCGGTTCCGGGCGGCAGTTCGGCATAGCCCGAGACCAAGAGCACCGGCATTTCCGGCTTGAGCGCCCGGATGGCTTCGGCCAGTTGCATCCCCGACATCTGCGGCATGGCGTGGTCGGTAACCACCATATCCAGGGGGCCGCCGTTCGCGACATAGGCGAGGGCTTCGCGTCCGGAGGCGGCCTCCACCACCTTGTGGCCCAACTGCTCGATCATGGCGCAAGTGCTCACCAGCACCAGCAGGTCGTCGTCCACCACCAGAATCGTGAGCGCCTTGCGGGTGGCGGGGGTGGCGGTGGGCGGCGCGGTCTCCGCACCGGCGCCGGTTTCGGCCACCGGCAGCCACAATACGGCGGAGGTGCCCTTGCCCGGTTCACTGGCGAGCGTGAGCCGCCCGCCGATCTGTTCGGCCATGCCGTGGATCATGGAGAGGCCAAGCCCGGTGCCCTTGCCGGCGCCCTTGCCGGCGCCCTTGGTGGTGAAGAACGGTTCCATCGCCCGGGCCAAGGTGGCCGCGTCCATGCCTTCGCCGGTGTCGCCGACCGCGAAGCGCAGGTAGCGGCCGGGCGGCAGTTCGCCGGGCGCGGCGGCCGTGATCTCGGCGGCGTGCGCGGACAACCGGATGACGCCGCCCGCCGGCATGGCGTCGCGGGCGTTGACCGCAAGATTGAGGAGTGCGTTCTCGAGCTGATTGACATCGACCTTCACCGGCGGCAGATCGCGCGGGATGGTGTTCTCGACGGCGATGCCGGGGCCGAGGGAGCGCTGCAGTAGATCGCTCATGCCGTCCACCAGACGCCGCAGGTTGGCCGAGGTCAGGGCCAGCTCCTGGCGGCGGGCGAAGGCCAGCATGCGCTGGGTCAGCGCCACGCCGCGTTGCGCGCCCAGGAAGGCGTTCTCGAGCAGCATGCGGGTCTTGTCGTCGGCGGGAACGCGGCTCCTGAGCAGTTCCAGGCTGCCCAGCACCGCCATCAGGAGGTTGTTGAAGTCATGGGCGATGCCGCCGGTGAGCTGGCCGATCGCCTCCATCTTCTGGGCCTGGAACAGGGCCTCGCGCGCGTGTTCCAGGGCCAGCCGGGTTTCGCGCCGCTCGGTCAGGTCGCGGGTGATCTTGGCGTAGCCCACCAGCGCGCCGGAGGGATCGCGGATCGGGTCGATGATCGCATGCACCCAGAAGCGCGTACCGTCCTTCCGCAGGCGCCAGCCCTCGCCTTCGAAGCGGCCCTCGCGTGCCGCGGTGGCGAGATTGCGCGCGGGTATGTCCGCCGCCCGCTCGTCCTCGGTGTAGAAGCGGGAGAAGTGCTGGCCGATGATCTCGGCCGCGTCGTAGCCCTTGAAACGGCGCGCGCCCGCGTTCCAGTTCGAGACATAGCCGCGCTCGTCGAGCATGTAGATGGCGTAGTCGGTGATCGCCTCGACCAGAAGCCGATAACGGGCGTCGTCGCTGGCATCGATGCGCGCCGGCTGCGCGGGAGGCGGTACGTGGTCGTCCATGGATGCTTTCGGAACCCGAATGCCTTTGCGGCAAGCCGGGCCAGGGATCGCGGATGGGCTTATTATCGGGACGCGCCGCGATAAACACAACGCGCCGGGCACCCCGTGGAACGCGCAGCGGCGGCGGCGTTCTCTATCCAGGCGCTAGTCGCCCGGCTTTTTGATTTTGCCGGCTATTCGCCGGCGGGCGCCGCCGCCAATCCGCCCGGCACGGTCTGGCGGCGTGTGGCGATCAGCGCCGCGATCAAGCCGAGCAGGGCGGCGCAGGAGAGCCAGGCGCCGGGGATCGCCTTGTTGCCGGTTTCGTGGATCAGCGAGGTCGCGATCGCCGGCGTGAATCCGCCGAAGATGGCGGTGGCGAGGCTGTAGGCGAGCGAGAAGCCAGCGGTGCGCACCGCGGGCGGCATCAGTTCGGTCAGGAACACCACCATCGCGCCGTTGTAGCTGCCGTAGAGCAGCGAGAACCACAACAGCACACCCAGCAGGCGCGCGAACGACGGCCCATCCACCAGCCACAGCATGGCGGGGTAGGCGGTGAGCACCATCAGGGTGGTGGCGGCCAGAAGGATCGGCTTGCGCCCGATCTTGTCCGAGAGTGCGCCCATGGTCGGCAGCAGCAGAAAATTGGAAAAAGCCACGCACAGTGTGACGATCAGGCTGTCGAGGCGCGTGAGGTGCAGTTCCTGGGTGCCGAAGGTCGGGGTGTAGGCGGTGATCATGTAGAACGACACCGTGGTCATGGTCACCAGCATCATGCCGGTGATCACCAGGCCCGCCGACTTGGAGAGCGAGCGGTAGATCTCGGCGAAGGTCGGGTGGTGGCGGCGCGCGGTGAAGGCCGGTGTCTCCACCAGGCGGCGGCGGATCGCGAACAGGAACGGAATCAGCATGCAGCCGGCGATGAACGGCACGCGCCAGCCCCAATCCTTCATCTCCTCGGGCGAGAGGCTGGTGGCGAGCGTGATCCCGAGCAGCGCGGCGAACACGATGGCGAGCTGTTGGCTGGCCGACTGCCAGGCGACGAAGAAGCCCTTGCGTCCCGGCGGCGCGATTTCCGACAGGTAGACCGACACGCCGCCGAGTTCGACGCCCGCCGAAAGCCCCTGCACCAGGCGTCCGATCAGGATCAGGAACGGCGCGGCGAGGCCGATCGACATGTAGGACGGCGTGACGGCGATGGTGAGCGTGCCGACCGCCATCAGGCCCAGGGTGATGAGCAGGCCGTCGCGGCGGCCATAGCGGTCGAGATAGGCGCCGAGCACCAGCGCGCCGATGGGGCGCATCAGGAACCCGGCGCCGAAGGTCATCAGGGTCAGCATCAGCGAGGCATATTCGTTGCCGCCCGGGAAATGCACGGTGGCGATGATGGTGGCGTAGAAGCCGAACACCATGAAGTCGTACATCTCGAGGAAGTTGCCCGAGGCGACGATGCACACGCTCTTCCACAGTTTCTGCGGCGCGTGTGGCCCGGTGGAGGCCTGCGAGGCGGGCGCGGTCTGGCTCTCGGCGGTCATGGTGGGCTCCTCCCCAGAAGCGGGCATTGATCCTGACACCCTTGGGCCGCCGGTTATAGGGGAAGCTTTCGCCAGCCCCCCGCCTACCACGCCTCATGTTCCAAAACGCCCCCGTGATGGTACATTTCCGGCGCGATCTCTGGGGAGGGGTTCATGAAAAAGCATGTTTTGCTGGGTGTTGTGCTGGCGTCCGGGGCGGCGTGGGCGGCCGAGGCCCCGAAAACCCAGGCCCCCAACGTTCAAGATGGCCCGCCGCCCTGGGCCTGGGGCTACACCACCCCGGCACCTCCCGGCCCGCCCACCGAGTTCACGCCCCAGCCGCCGGCCGCGCCCTTGAAGGCGGACGACCCCAAACACACCCTCCCGGGCTCCAAGTTCTCGTTCAGCCGCGGCGAGGCCAACAACCGCTATGCGCCCGCCGACTGGTTCCCGGAAGACCATCCGGCGATGCCGCCGATTGTTTCTCACGGCCGCGAGAATGCCAACCCGACGATTTACGCCTGCGCCTTGTGCCACATGCCCAACGGCCACGGGCGGCCCGAGAACGCGGCGGTGAACGCGCTGCCGTATGACTACATCCTGCGCCAGCTGGAGGACTTCAAGGCCGGCCACCGCCGCTCGTCGGACCCGCGCAAGACCAACACGTCGGTGATGGAGAGCTTCACGCGCGCGATGACCGAGGACGAGATGAAACAGGCTGCGGCCTATTTCGCCGCGATCCCGGCCACACCCTGGATCAAGGTGGTCGAGAGCGCGACCGTGCCCAAGACCCGCACCGCCGGCGGCGTGTTCTTCGCCCTGGAAGGCAAGGAAGCCGGCACCGAGCCGCTCGGCGCGCGCATCATCGAAATGCCGCTCAACAACGACGATTTCGAGAAGTGGCGGAATCCCCACTCGGGATTCGTCGCCTATGTGCCGCAGGGCAGCGTCGCCAAGGGCAAGGCGCTGGTGACCACCGGCGGCGGCAAGACCACCGCCTGCACCGTCTGCCACGGCGCCGACCTGCGCGGTCTCGGTCCGGTGCCGCGCCTGGCCAACCGCTCGCCCAGCTATGTCGCGCGCCAGCTCTACGACATGCAGCACGGCAACCGCATCGGCGCCTGGATGCCGCTGATGGCGCCGGTGATCGAAAAACTCACACCCGACGATGTTCTGAACATCTCCGCCTATTTGGCATCGCTGGAGCCGTAGTGCGCCGGGCCGGATGGACATGACGGCCTCCGGCCCGGTTTTTCCCACGCTCACGCCCGAGGATGTCTGCCGGCTGCTCCGGGAGGCAGGCGTCGTTCTCGCGTCCGGGCAGGTTTCGGTTGAGCCGCGCGAGCAGCGCTGGCTGGCACATCTGCCGGGCGACCGCGTGGCGTGGTTTCCCGGTTCAGAGGAAGGAGCGCTGCGCCTCGCGAACGAGCGCGCGACCCTCAAGGCGATCGCCCGGCGTTGCACGTTCCGTGTGCCGCGCTTTGTGCATGAGGGCGAAGGATGGGACTTGCGCGAGATCGTTCCCGGGATTGTCGATCCCTGGCCGATCCTCGCGCGCCTCAAACAGGATCATGGGCTGGCGGCCCGCATCGGCGACATCACGGCCGCGTTGCTGGTCGAGCAGCATACGCGCATCAAACGCGATGACCTGGCGGCCACGCTGCCCGATACGCCCGAATGGCCGCCGCCTCGGGATTGGGTGATGGAACGCCTGCCGTCGGTCACGGACGATGCCGCGCTGACCGCACGGATCGCGGCGCTATTCGATGAATGCGCCGCGATCAAAGTGAACCCTGAGGACCGCGTGCTGGTGCATGGCGACCTCGGCCTGCACAATCGCGCTTATGATCCCGAGACCCTGCTGCCGCGCGGCGTGTTCGACTATGACGGCGCCGCCTGGGCCGACCGCCATATCGACTTCCGTTACACGATCCTCGATATCGACGGCGAACCGTTGTTTGAAGCGGCACGCGCCGGCTACGAAAAGGCGCTGGGGCTTACGCTCGATCGCCGCCGGGTGTTCCTTCACAATGCCCTTTGCGCCGCCGGGTTCCTGGCGTTCCGGCAGGGTGTTGCCCCGGAAACCAATTGGTGCGGCCGCACCCTGGCGGGCGACCTGGAATGGACCACCAATGCCTTGCGGCGTTTGGAAAGTGCCGTCTGAAACCTTCGCGCAAGCAATGAGGCCCAAGCTTTTGCCGCCTTAAATCGGCCGTCCAAACCTGTAAGATCGGCTCGCCGCAATTCGCGGAACACTTACATCCTGGGGAGACACCATGAAGAAAACACTGGCCGCGAGCGCAGCCCTCGCGCTGGTCCTGACCTTCGGACACGCGCCCGCTTTTGCGGCGGCGGCACCTTCCAACCTGGTCGAATTCGAGATGATGACCTGGCCGGAAGTGAAGGCGGCGATCGCCGCGGGCAAGACCACGGCGCTGGTCTACACCGGCGGCACCGAACAGCGCGGCCCGCAGAACGTCAACGGCGGCCACACCCTGCTCGGCAAGTACACCGTGAAGGCGATCGCCGAGAAGCTCGGCAACGCCATCGCCATGCCGGTGCTGTCCTACACGCCGAACAACGCCAGCGCCGAACTGCCGGGTACCATCGGGCTGACCCCCGACATTCTCGGCCTGGTCCTGGAGCGCATCGCCGAGCAGTCGATCCAGTCCGGCTTCAAGAACGTGGTGCTGATGGGCGACCACGGCGGCGGCCAGGGCCCGCTCGGCCCCAAGAACGTCTATGACACCGTGGCCAAGAAGCTCGACGCCAAGTACGCGCCGCAGGGCATCCACGTCTACTACTGCGACCAGGTCTACGCCCCGGCCAACGCCGAGTTCGACCGCATCACCACCGCCAAGGGCCTGCCGCTCGGCGCCCATGCCGGCATCTCCGACACCTCGGAGATGATGTACCTCGAGAAGGGCCATGGCGATGACTGGGTGCGCAAGGATGAGCTCAAGAACGCCGTCGGCATTCCGCTCACCCCGGACGGCAAGCCGGCCGGCGACGGCCCCAAGAACGGCATCATGGGCGATGCGCGCCCCTCGACCGTCGAACTCGGCAAGCTGATGTTTGACACCAAGGTCGCCTACGCGGTGAAGCAGATCCAGGGCTTCATCCCGCCGAAGAAGGCCGGCGGCGC
>JAIBCD010000052.1 GCA_019694335.1 Rhodospirillaceae bacterium
CCTGCTGGACGATCGCGGCGGCGGCGGTATTGACGTTCGACCGGTCGAAGTCGAAGAACACCAGGAACTTCTGCGGCACCGGCGGCGGCGGGGGAGGAGGCGGGGGCGGCGGCGGGGGCGGGGGCGGGGGAGGCGGCGGGGGCGGAGCCGCCGCGGCCACCTGCTTCACCGGCGGTGCACCGAACGAGAAGCGCAGGCCGACCATCACGTTGTGGCTGGTGTTGTCGATGTTGCTGAACGCCGATCCGGCCGGCGTGGTGCTCCAGAACTTGTGGTTCAGGCTGGCGACGTAGCGGTAGTCGACGAACATGTCCGTGTTCGGCGACAGCGGGAATTCGATGCCGGCGATGCCCTGGTACTGAAAGGCGGCGGGGCTGCTGTCATCGACCATCGGGGTGCCGAGCGGGAACGTCCCGGAGCGGCCGCCCTGGAAGTGATGCCATTTGGCGAAGGCCGCGCCCGCGCCGATGCCGAGGTACGGCTGGAAGCCGCCGCCGCCGCCGACGTTGAACAGCGCGTTGGCCATGACGCTGGTCGACCCGAGGTGGCCCGAAGTGCCGGCGCCGGCGAAATCGTTGAAGGCCGCCTGGCGATAGCTGACCTCGAGTTCGGTGCGATAGCCCTGGTCCCACTTGTAGCCGACGGAGCCGAGGACGCCCCAGCCGATGTTGTAGGTGATGTCCGGCTGCGCGAACGGACGGCCGAGAATGCGCGTATCCACGGTGTCGTGCTCGGGAGCGAACATGCCGGCGCCGATGCCGACATACATGCCCGGTTCCGATGCGTGCGCCGCCGAGGCGAGCGCGATGCCGGCCGCGGTCGCGGCCAGCAGGAGTCTAATCTTCATTTTAAAAAGCTCCGAGAAAAATGCGCGGATGTTCGGGGGAATATCCGCGTTCAATCGGCGCCAACATGGATACGCGCCGCGCGTACAGCAAGCGCGCGTGATCGACAAAGCGACGAAACGGTAACGGGTGTGGCGCACACGCAACGCATTCGCGCGCGGACGCACGACAGGCGGTTGCAGAAACGCGCGGACTCGGGGAAAGGTTTCATCGCGCCGGAAATTTTCCGGAATGCGCGAAATGGGGCATGGCCGCTTCGCGTTTATCCCCCATTTTCATTGTTCGGCCGTGGTTTGGCTGAACGCCCTACCTGACGATCTTTCCCGGGTTCATCAGGTTGGCCGGATCAAAGGCATGTTTGAGCCGGCGCATCAACTCCAGCTCGACCGGGTCTTTGTAGTGGACCATCTCATCGACCTTGAGGAGGCCGATGCCGTGTTCGGCCGAAATCGATCCGCCCATCCTGACCACGATGTCGTGGACGATGCGGTTCATCTCCTCACGCACTTCCAGGTAGGCCCTGGGGTCGGCGCCCTTGGGCTGGGTGATGTTGAAATGAATGTTGCCGTCGCCGAGATGGCCGAACGGCACCGGCCGCGTGCCGGGGAAGCGTCTGGTCACGGCGGCCATGCCTTCGGTCAACAGCGCGGGCACGCTCGACACCGGCACCGAGACGTCGTGTTTGATGCTGCCGCCCTCGGGCTTCTGGGCTTCGGGCAAGGTCTCGCGCAAACGCCAGATCGCGTTGGCCTGCGCCTGGCTTTCCGCCACCACCGCGTCGGTGATGATGCCATCCTCGAAGGCGCTCTCCAGGATCGCCTCGAATGATTCGCGGATGCCGGAATTCGGGCGCGAAGACGACAGTTCCATCAGCACATACCAGGGATGCGGTGCCGACAAGGGGTCCACGTTCCCGGCGACATGGGCGAGGCAGAACTCGATGCCGATGCGCGGCATCAGCTCGAAGGCGGTGACCGCGTCGCCCGACAGCGCCCGGGCGCGGTTGAGCAGCAAGGTCGCGTTCTCGATCTTGTCGAAGCCGCAGAAAGCGGTGGCTTTCTCCAACGGCTTGGGGAACAGCTTCAACACCGCGCCGGTGATGATGCCGAGGGTGCCTTCGGCGCCCACGAAAATGTGGCGCAGCGCGTAGCCGGTATTGTCCTTGCCCAGGGCGCGCATGCCGTTCCAGATGCGGCCGTCGGGCAGCACCACTTCCAGCCCCAGCACCAGATCGCGGGCATTGCCGTAGCGCAGCACATTGATGCCGCCGGCGTTGGTGGAAAGGTTGCCGCCGATCTGGCAGCTGCCTTCGGCCGCGAGACTCAAGGGGAACAGGCAGTTCTTTTCGTCGGCCGCCTTCTGTACGTCCGCGAGAATGCAGCCGGCATCGACGCTGATGGTGAAATTGACCGGGTCGATGGCGCGGATCGCATTCATCCGGCCGAGATTCAGGACGATTTCGTTGACGTCATCGGTGGCGACCGCGCCGCCGCACAGGCCGGTGTTCCCGCCTTGCGGCACGATGGGAACATTGGCCGCCGCGCAGGCCGCGACGATGGCCGCCACTTCCTGCGTGGATCCGGGACGCACCACCAGCGCCGCCTTGCCCCGGTAGTTGCCGCGCTCCTCGCGCAGGTAAGGCTCCATGGCGCCGGCATCGGAGATCACGGCTTTGGCGCCGACGATGTCGAGTAGCCGGTCGCGCAAGGATTGGTCGAGGGGCATCGGTAAGTCCTGATCTTATGTGGCGCCAAGATGGGGCAGGCGGCCGGGAAGTGCAATTCCCGGAATCGCCAGAATCCTCAAGGGTTTTGGTGCGCGGCCCGGCGCAAACGGTCGTTGATTGCCACACCCACGTCCCGGTCGGGAATGGCCGCGACCGCGATCCCGGTGAACCGGTTCGCATCGTCGAGGGCGCGCAGCATGGCGAACAGATTGGCGGCGGCTTCGCGCAAATCGCCCGTGGGGCTTAGATTCAGCGTCGCCGCACCCGGCCCAAACCCGAGGAACGCCTCGCTTGGGCGGACCGCGCTGGCATTTATCCGAAGCGGCAACGACGGCGCGTAATGGCTGAGTTGCGTGCCGGGAGACTTCGGAGCGCTGGGATCGTCGGCGCCCGCGACAACGGCGCCGATGACGGCGGCGATCTGTTCGCGTGTCACCGAACCGGGCCGCAAGATGGCGGGCGTTGCCCGGGTGATGTCGAGCACGGTGGACTCCAGCCCGACCCGGCATGGGCCGGCGTCCAGGATCAGGTCGATGCGCTTGCCCAAGGATGCGGCAACGTGTTCCGCGCGCGTCGGGCTGATACCGCCCGAGCGGTTGGCGCTGGGCGCTGCCAGCGGCCTGCCGGTCGCGCGCAGCAGCGCGGTGGCCGCGGCGGCATCGGGCATGCGCAAGGCAATGGTCGATCCGCCCGCCGAGACCAGGTCCGAAACCGGCGACGCCGGTTTGCGCCGCATGACCAGAGTCAGAGGGCCGGGCCAAAACGCTTTGGCCAGAGCGGCGAAATGATCGGGCGCCACCGCGAACGCATGCACGTCGCCGGCCTCGGCGATATGCACGATCAACGGATTGAACGACGGCCGGCCCTTGGCTTCGAAAATCCGCGCCACCGCCTGGCCGTTGGTGGCGTCGGCGCCGAGGCCGTACACGGTCTCCGTGGGAAAGGCCACCAGCCCGCCGTCGCGCAGGATCTGCGCCGCGCGCGCGATGCCCGCGGGGTCGGCCGCGACAACGCTCATGCTCCACCGTCGGCCAGGAACACGCCGTTCAGGAACTTGGGTTTGTTGTAGCGGATCTCCGCGCCATGGAAGTCATGCACGCGCCCGCCCGCCGCGCGCAAGACCGCATGGCCGGCGGCGGTGTCCCACTCGCTGGTGGGGCCAAAGCGCGGATAAAGGTCGGCCTTGCCTTCCGCCACCAGGCAGAACTTCAGCGACGAACCGATGACAACTTTCTCCGCCACATCGAGCGTGGCGAGGAACGGGTCCATCAGCTCCGGCACTTCGTGGGATTTGCTACCCGTGATCACGACCTTGGCCGGGCGCGGGCGTGCGGCAATGGCCGCGCGCTTGCCGCCCCGCACGACGAAGGCTTTATGCGCGCCGCCAGAAATCGCGCCGAGATAGGTTTCATGGCGTGCCGGCGCGTGCACCAGGCCCATCACCGGCAATCCGTCCTGGATGAAGCCGACATTGACGGTGAAATCGCTGCCGCCCTTGATGAACTCCTTGGTGCCGTCGAGGGCGTCCACCAGCCAGAATGCCTCTCCACATGTCGGCATGTGTCCCGCGGCGACACGCTCCTCGGCCACCACCGGGAAGACGGGCGAGAATTTTTCGACCACCTCGAGCACGATGTGCTCGGCCGCCTGGTCGGCGGCGGTCACCGGCGAGGCGTCGGCCTTGGTGACGACATCGAACCCCTTGGCGCGCACGTCGAGAATGGCGCGGCCCGCGGCTTCCACCGCCGGCAGCAGTTGCTCCATCCAGTTTTCAAGCGCGGCAAAATCCATTACGCGGCGGTCTTCGATGCCTGGATCGCCTGCCACAGCTTGAGCGGCGTCAGCGGCATGTCGAGATGCGTCACGCCGAGCGGCGAGAGCGCATCCAGCACCGCGTTGACCACGGCCGGCGTCGCGCCGATGGTGCCGGCCTCGCCCGCGCCCTTGATGCCCATGGCGTTGCGCGGCGTCGGCACCTCGGTGTAGGCGAAGTCGAAGGACGGCGTGCTGTCGGCGCGCGGCATGCAGTAATCCATGAACGACCCGGTGACCAGCTGGCCGTTCTCGTCGTAGACCGCGTGTTCGTATAGCGCCTGACCCAGGCCCTGCACGGCGCCGCCGACGATCTGCCCTTCCGCCAACAGCGGGTTGAGGGTGTGGCCCAGATCGTCCTGGATGGTGTAGCGCACGAATTCCACCACGCCGGTGGCGGCGTCGATGTCGATCTCGCAGACATGGCAGCCATTGGGGAAGGTGGCGCCCTCGGGATTGTAGTCCTCGGTCACGAACAGGCCGGGCTGCACGCCCTCGGGGCGTTGGTCGGCATAGGACGCGGCCACCACCTGGTCCCAGGCGACGGCGCGGTCGGTGCCGGCGATGCGGAACTTTCCCGCATCGAACTCAACGTCGATGGCGGCTGCTTCCAAAATGTCGGCGGCCAGGCTCTTGCCCTGGTCGATCATCTTGAGGCCGTTGGTCATCACCGCGCTGCCGCCGATGGGAATGGAGCGTGAGCCGCCCGTGCCGCCACCGGTCGGAATGGCGTCGCTGTCGCCCTGCTTGACCGTGATGCGGTCCAGGGGAATGCCGAGCGTGGCGGCTGCGATCTGGCCGTAAGCGGTTTCGTGGCCCTGGCCGTTGGACTGGGTGCCGATCAGGATGGTGAGGCGGCCGTCTTTCTCGAAGCGCAACTGCGGCTGTTCGTTGCTGCCGCCGGCGCAGGCCTCGACGTAATAGCTCACGCCCAGGCCGCGCAGCTTGCCGCGTTTCTTGGCTTCGGCCCGGCGCGCGGCGATGCCGCTCGCGCCGGCGCGCGTCAGCGCCTGGTCCATCAGCTCGGCGTAACGGCCGGTGTCGTACTTGGGGCCGATCGGGGTTTTGTAAGGAAACGCCTCGGGCGGGATGAAATTGCGCCGGCGCAGCTCGGTCGAGGGGATTCCCATCTCGCGCGCGGCCTTCTCCACCAGGCGCTCGATCGCGTAAGCGGATTCGGGCCGCCCTGCGCCGCGATAGGCATCGACGGGCGCGGTGTTGGTCAGCACCACTTTCACATCCACGCAGGCGGCCGGGATACGATAGGCGCCGCAGGCCATGCCGCAGCCGGCCATGGTCTGCACAAAGGCGGCGTACTGGGAGAGGTAGGCGCCGACATTGCCGAGGTTGGAGACCTTGAGGCCGAGGAACAGGCCGTCCTTGTCGAGCGCCAGCTCGGCATGATTGACCTGATCGCGGCCGTGGCCGTCGGAGAGGAAACTCTCGGACCTGTCGGCGGTCCATTTCACCGGTACGCCGAACTGCCGCGCCGCCTGCATGCACAGCACCGTCTCGTTGTAGAGGAAGAAGCGCATGCCGAAGCCGCCGCCCACGTCCGGCGACAGCACTTGGATTTTCTCGGGCGCGATGTGGAACGCCTTGGACGCCCAGTCGCGCATCTTGTGCACGCCCTGGCAGCCGATGGTCAGGGTGAAGCGCCCGGTCTCCCGGTCGAATTCCGCGATGGCGCCGCGCGGCTCCATGGCCGTGGGCACCAGGCGGTTGTTGATCAGGTCGATGGACACGATCTTGTGGGCTTTGGCGAAAGCCTGATCGACCTTGGCGCGGTCGCCCAGGAACCAGTGCACCAGCACATTGCCCGGCGCATTGTCATGCAGTTGCGGTGCGCCCGGCGCGATAGCATCGGCCGGCAGGGACACCGCCGGCAGGTCGCGGTATTCCACGGCGATCAATTCCGCCGCGTCCTTGGCTTGCGTCAGGGTATCGGCGATCACCGCGGCGACAGGTTCGCCGACATAGCGCACGCGGCCCTTGGCCAGCGCGGGCCGATAGGGCGGCGCGGGCGACTTGCCGTCGGCGGCAGGCGGGATGCCTTCCACCGGCAGCGGCCCGACATTGGCGGCGTCCATGTCGGCGTGCGTCAGCACACCTACGACGCCGGGGGCCGTGCGCGCCGCTTCCACATCCAGCGACAGGATGTCGGCGTGGCCGTGAGGCGCGCGCAACACGTACAGCCACTTCTGCCCCGTGACGCTGATGTCGTCGGTATAGCGCCCCTTGCCGGTGAGGAAGCGCTGGTCCTCGACGCGGCGGATGGCTTGCCCGATGCCGAACTTACCCATGAACAGGGCCTTTCATTGAAGACAGGGAGCACCATAGCCACCCCGCCGTGAGAGGCAAGGCCAGGGAGACATTCTCTTACTTCGCTGTACCAAAGCGCGAAAAAGCCCTTTAGGTTTAAGGCTTATCCACCGCCTTGGGAGTTGCAGCCTATGAATATCACCTTCGCCAAAATCGCCGTGCCGGCCCAAGGTGCGGTGGTATTCGGGGTTCCCGAAGGCACCAAGAGCGGCGTGAAGCTCCCGCCCGCGGCGGCCAAATTCGACAAACAGACCAAGGGCGCGCTCAGCCGTGCCATCAAGGCCGCGGAATTCACCGGCAAGCGTGAAAAGACCCTGGTGATCGTGGCGCCCGCCGGCGCCAAGGTGAACCGCGCGGTGCTGGTGGGCCTCGGTAATCCCAAGACCCTGGACGAGACCGCCGCCGAGCGCATCGGCGCGGTGATCTACGACGCCGTGCAACGCGATGCCGCCGCGGCGGTGATCCTGGAAGGCCTCGGTGGGGCCACGGCAACGGTCGCCGGTCTCGCCGCCCATGTCGGCGGTGGCGCGGCGCTGAAGTCCTACCGCTTCACCAAGTACCGAACGAAAGAAGACAACGACGCCAAGCCGCGCATCAAGACCGTCACGATCCAGACCGACGATCCGGCCGCGGCGAAGAAAAGCTACGTCGCCGTGGGCGCGGTGGTGGCGGGTGTCGGCATCACCCGCGACCTGATTACCGAACCCGCCAACATCATCTACCCGGAATCCTTCGTCGCCCGCGCCAAGGATCTGGCCGCCGACGGCGTCAAGATCGACGTGCTCGGTGTCGCCGCCATGAAGAAACTCGGCATGGGCGCCTTGCTCGGCGTCGGCCAGGGATCGGTGCGCGATTCACAATTGCTGGTGCTGCGCTGGGACGGCGCGGCTGACAAGAAAGCCGCGCCGCTGGCGATTGTCGGCAAGGGTGTGTGTTTCGATACCGGCGGCATCAGCCTGAAGCAGCCCTCCGGCATGTGGGACATGAAGTGGGACATGGGCGGCGCCGGCATCGTCGTCGGCCTGATGCGCGCATTGGCGCAGCGCAAGGCGCCCGTGAACGTGGTGGGCCTGTGCGGCCTGGTCGAGAACATGCCCGACGGCAACGCTCAGCGTCCGGGCGACGTGGTGACCTCCATGTCGGGCCAGACCATCGAAGTTCTCAACACCGACGCCGAAGGGCGTTTGGTGCTGGCCGACGTGCTGTGGTACGCCCAGGATCGTTTCAAGCCCAAGGCCATCGTCGATCTCGCGACCCTCACCGGCGCGATCATCATGGCGCTGGCGGAGCACTACGCGGGGTTGTTCTCCAACAACGACGCGCTCTCCGAGCAGCTCGCCGCCGCCGGCAAGGCGGTGGGCGAGCGCCTGTGGCGCTTCCCGATGGGCGACGAGTACGACAAGGATTTGCGGTCTCCCATTGCCGATATGAAAAACATCGGCGGCGGCAAGGCCGGGAGCATCACCGCCGCGCAGTTCCTGCAGCGGTTCATCAAGGCGGGCACGCCCTGGGCGCACCTCGATATCGCCGGCGTGGTCTGGAACGAGAAGGGCACCGCGCTCGCCCCCGGCGGCGCGACCGGCTACGGCGTGCGGCTGCTCAACCGCTTCATCGCGGAAAACTACGAGAAATAAGCCCGTCGCCCTCGGACTTGATCCGTTTGACGCCGGAAGGCGTCGAACTCAGAGCAGCAACGGCGACGGGCTGTAGAAAGGGCGCTACTGATTGCATTGTGTATGCCGCAGCCCGCCGGCCTTGAGTGCGCGACTCAGGGCTTCGTATGTCCCGCGCGCTTATAGGCGTACACATAGTCCGCGTCGCGGATCACGGTGTTGTTGCCGTGGGTGCCGAGCTCGGTGAAATACTCGACCACTTCGCCGGCCTGAATCTCCGAACCGGCCTGGCGGTAGAGGCCTTTGTCACCGGCCTTGAAGCCGTGGGTCTTGAATAACTGCGACTTGGGGTCGGCGGCGGTGCCCACGAACCATTCCTTATACTTGCCGCCGTGGCGGGCGATGAAATCCTCGATGTCGTTGCGGATCTCGGCTTTGCTTTTGGACATGGTTCCGCTCTTCCATTCGCCTTGAGGTTTCGCAAGCATAACCCTAGGAGAGGGGGGTGCCGCAACCGCAACGTGATTGCCTTTCCGTGACCCCGCGCGGTGGTTGCCGCCGCCAGGCGCTTCACAAAGCCCATGCAGAGCTCTCAGCGTGGCCAAGAAAAGGGAAAACCGGGTTTCTGCCCGGCCACGCGAAAAACAAAAAGACTAGAGCGGGATAACGTCACGCTCTAGTACAGCGGCCACAGTCCCTTGGAGAAAGTCGCCCCGTGCTTGCCGAGAAACCCCATCGCGCGGTGGTGATCGCCGGCCCCACGGCCGGCGGTAAGTCGGCGTTGGCCTTGGCGCTCGCGCGCGCCTGCGGCGGCGTGATCATCAACGCCGACAGCCAGCAGCGTTACCGCGATCTTCCCATCCTCACCGCGCGCCCCAACGATGCCGAGATGGCTGCGGCGCCGCATCGTCTGTTCGCGGACCTCGGCCCCGACGACAGCAGCTCCGCCGCCGATTGGGCCGCGCGCGCCGAAGCGGAAATCCGCGGCGTGGGCGATGCGCTGCCCATTCTTGTCGGTGGAACGGGCCTTTATTTGCGGGCGCTCACAGAGGGCCTGGCCTATATCCCGCCGGTGCCGGATGACGTGCGTGTTGCGACCCGTGCGTTGATGGATGAGATCGGCAACGACGCATTTCATGCGCGCCTGGTGGCGCGCGATCCGAACGCCGCGCGCCTCGGTGCCGGCGATACGCAACGCAATCTGCGCGCCTATGAAGTGCTGGAGTCCAGCGGCGTGTCGTTGTGGGAGTGGCAACGGCGCGGCAACACGGCACGCTTTCCGCTACGCACGTTCAATATCCTGGTGTTGCCGCCGCGCGCCGATGTGATCGCGGCTTGCGATACGCGCTTCAACGCCATGATCGCCGCCGGCGCCGTCGATGAGGTGCGCGCACTGCTTGGTGGCGGTGTTGCGCGCGATGCGCCGGTGATGCGCATTCTCGGCGCCGCGCAGATCGCGGATTTTTTGGCGGGCGAACGCACCCTGGACGACGCGATCACCCTCGCACAGGCCGCCACGCGCCAGTACGCCAAGCGCCAGTCCACCTGGTTCCGCAATCAGTGGGAGGCGGATGTGGCGGTCGCGGAAATCTTCCACGACGGCGCGCGGGCAGCAGTGGTCCAAAAGGTCAGGGAAGCGCTGTTACAATCTGTGGATAACTGGCAAAATTAATCATTATGAAAGTCTGCGAAGGTACAGTTTTTGCGGGTTAAACCCCTTCCCATCCGCCTGCCTTCATGACAAATTAACGCGGTCGCGGCAGAAAAGAACACGGATATTCCCAGATCACTTGAGAATATCAGTGTAACTATCTGATAACACTGAAGAAACGCGGCGCACAAGAGGATTGCTTTCGGGGTTTTCCCCTCCTTCCGTGCAAAGGCCTGGAACCGGGCGGCAACCATTACGGTTTCATGGCGTTGGTGCGGGTCGGGACTGGGTTTGCCACGCGTCTTACGGACCGGGGTCTCGCGACTTCTTACCCCCAGGGTCTTCCCGCAGGTTTGTCTGTTGGCGGATCGCTCCAGGGGCCAGGTTCAAGCGGTCGCTTACGTTCGCTGACGCTATTCGGGCCCCAGGCGTGAGAAGAACCATGAACATCACCCGCTCTGCGATCCTCCGCACCGCCTTTTCGGCGGAAGCGCGAGTCGTGGGTGCGTGCGGAAATACAAGCGGAACGGGGCGTTTCAACCTGCCGCGAGATTGACGATCATCAAGGCGCTGCTGCCGCTCCAGGGCGACGGAGGTGAGCCGGATGAAAGACCGAAATGACTTAAAGGGGAGGGCTCTCGCCGTGAGCGGATCAGCTTTCCATTCTCTGGCGAGAGGACGCGTGAACTAGATGTTTTCGAGACTGACTGGCTGGCTGTCCGCCGATATGGCGATCGACCTGGGGACAGCGAACACCCTGGTCTATGTGAAAGGCCGCGGCATCGTGTTGAACGAGCCGTCGGTGGTGGCGCTGGCGGAGGTCAAAGGCCGCAAACAGGTGCTGGCGGTCGGCAACGAGGCCAAGCAGATGCTGGGCCGCACGCCCGGCAACATCCAGGCGATTCGCCCCCTTCGTGACGGCGTGATCGCCGACTTCGAAGTGGCCGAAGAGATGATCAAGCACTTCATCCGCAAGGTTCACAACCGGCGCAGCTTCGCGAGCCCGCTGGTGATCGTGTGCGTGCCCTCCGGCTCCACCGCCGTCGAGCGCCGCGCCATTCAGGAATCCGCCGAGGCCGCGGGCGCCCGCAAGGTCTACCTGATCGAGGAGCCCATGGCGGCCGCCATCGGCGCCGGCCTGCCCGTCACCGAACCCACCGGCTCGATGGTGGTGGACATCGGCGGCGGTACCACCGAAGTCGCGGTTTTATCACTGGGCGGCATCGTCTATGCGCGCTCGGTGCGCGTCGGCGGCGACATGATGGACGAAGCCATCATCAACTACATCCGCCGTCACCATAACCTGCTGGTGGGCGAAAGCTCGGCCGAACGCATCAAGAAGGAAATCGGCTGCGCCTGCCCGCCCGAACAGGGCGACGGCGAGACCATGGAGATCAAGGGCCGCGACCTGATGAACGGCGTGCCCAAGGAAATCGTCATCAGCCAGCGCCAGATCGCCGAGAGCCTCGCGGAACCCGTCACCGCCATCATCGATGCGGTGAAAGTGGCGCTCGAACACACCGCGCCGGAACTGGCGGCCGATATCGTCGATAAGGGCATCGTGCTCACCGGCGGCGGCGCCATGCTGCACAACCTGGATTTCGTGCTGCGCCATGCCACCGGCCTGCCGGTCTCGATCGCCGACGACCCGCTGTGCTGCGTGGCGCTGGGCACGGGCAAGGCGCTCGAGGAAATGAAGAAGCTGAGAAACGTTCTTTCGACGATGTACTAGAAGCGTCGCGACAAACGAATGACGCGGAGAGCATGAATCTCCGCGCAGGGACGAGGGAGTAACGCACGTGCGGCAGACGACGGGACCGATTTCCCGTTTCGGTACGCTCAAATCGCTGCTGCAGCGATTTGCGTTCCTGTCGCTGATCGGCATCACCTTCGCGCTGATGCTGATCGGCAAGGCCGACACGGTCCTGGTGGACCGAGCCCGCGTCGCGGTCACCGACGCCGTGACCCCGATCCTGCGTGTGATGTCCGAACCCGCCGGCCTGATCGCCAACTTCATCAATAACATCCACGAGCTGGCCGCGATCCGCGAGGAGAACGCCCAGCTGCGCGAGGCCAACGCCCGCCTGTTGCAATGGCAGGCGGCGGCCCAGCGGCTGGAATCCGACAACCAGTCCCTGCGGAATCTGCTCTCCCTGGTGCCCGAGCCGTCTGCCACCTTCGTCACCGCCCGCGTGGTGGCCGATACTGGCGGCGCCTTCGCCCAGTCGATCATCATCACCGCCGGCACCCAGTCCGGCGTGCGCAAGGGCCAGGTGGTCATGACCGGCGAGGGCGTGGTGGGCCGCGTGATGCAGGCGGGGCTGTATTCATCCCGCGTGCTGCTGATCACCGATATCAACTCGCGCATTCCCGTGCTGGTCGGCGACGCCGGCAACCGCGCCATCATGGCCGGCGACAATTCGATGCGCCCGCGCCTGCGCTACCTCGGCAACCGCACCGCGGCGGTGGCCGGCGACAAGGTGGTCACCTCGGGCGATGCCGAGGCCTTTCCACCCGGCTTGCCGATCGGTCAAGTGACGCGTGTCGATGACGGCGTGGTGGAAGTGGAACCGTTCGTGGTGCGCGACAAGCTGCAGCACGTGCGCGTGGTGGATTTCGGCCTGGCCGGCATCCTGGCCGACCAGCCGCCGCCCGCAACGCCGCAAGCCAAGAAATAGCGCCATGGGCCCCACGTTCCTCCAGCGCGTGGACTTGGGTGCCCGGCGGTTGATGCCTTTCGGCATCACGCTCACCCTCATGCTGTTCGCGATGACGCCCACCTACATCACGGGCCTCTCGCATATCACGCCCATGTACGCCTTCATGGCGGTGTACTTCTGGTCGATCTACCGGCCCGATCTGTTGGGCTACGGCACCGTGTTCTTCATCGGCATACTGGAAGACCTGCTCGCCGGCACACCGGTGGGCTCCAGTGCGCTGATCCTCCTGATCTGCCAGCGCGCGGTGTTCAGTCAGCAGAAGTTCTTCAACAGCCGGCCGTTCGGCCTGATCTGGGCGGCCTTCGCGTTGCTGGCGCTGGGCGCCTCGCTTCTGCGCTGGGTATGCGTGGGGCTGGCGGGGCCGTGGGGTTTCACGCCGTTCAGCACCATGATCGCCGGCTACCTGATGACCGTCGCGGTTTATCCCATCGCCGCCTGGGTGATGGCCAAGGCGCAGATGAAACTGCTGGCCACACAATGATTGCCACAAGGGACAGCGACTGGACGAAAATGTTCAATCGCCGCGCCGCGATCCTGGGCGGCGCGCAGGCCGTCATGGTCGCGACCCTGGTGGGGCGCATGTATTACCTGCAGGTACTGCAGGCCGAGCGCTACCGCACGCTGGCCGACGAAAACCGCATCAATATCCAGCTGCTGCCGCCGCCGCGCGGGCGCATCCTCGACCGCTTCGGCCAGCCGCTGGCGGCCAACAAGCAGCAGTTCCAGGTGATGGTGATCCCCGAGCAGGCGCCCAAGATCGGCCAGACGCTCGAGATCCTGTCCCAGCTCATCGACGTGCCCGACCATGAGCGCGAGCGCATCCTGAAAGAGGTGCGCCGCAAGCGCTCGTTCGTGCCGGTCACCATCAAGCAGAACCTGACCTGGGAGGAAATGGCGCGCATCCAGGTGAACGCGCCCGACCTGCCGGGAATCGTCGTAGACGAGGGCCTCACGCGCTATTACCCGCTCGCGGGGGGCGCATCGCACTTGCTCGGCTATGTCGCGGCGGTGGACGAAGCCGACCTCACCGGCGATCCGCTCCTCCAGCTCCCGGGTTTCAAGATCGGCAAGCTGGGCGTGGAAAAAATCTACGACATGCAGTTGCGTGGCAAAGGCGGCACCAGTGAAGTCGAAGTGAACGCGGTCGGGCGCGCGATCCGCGAACTGGAACGCCACGAAGGCGAACCGGGCGCGGACGTGACACTGACCATCGACGAACGCCTGCAGCGCTACGCCGCCGAACGTCTGGAAGACGAAAGCGCCTCGGTCAACGTGATGGACATCTATACCGGCGAGATGCTGGTGATGGTGTCGAACCCCAGCTACGACCCGCATGTATTCGCGCGCGGCGCGACACCCGCCGAGTGGAAGGCTTTGCAGACAGATTCTCACGCGCCGATGATCAACAAGTCGATCGCCGGCCGCTATCCGCCGGGCTCGACCTTCAAATGCGTGGTGGCGCTGGCCGCCCTCGAGCACGGCGTTGCCGGGCCCGAGGCCACGGTCAACTGCCCGGGCTTCACCACGTTCGGCGGCCGTCGCTGGTACTGCTGGGCGTTCAACCAGCCCACGCGCGCCCACGGCAACATCAACATGGTCCAGGCCATCGCCCAGTCCTGTGACTGCTATTTCTATGAAATGGCGCGGCGCCTGGGTGTCGACCGGGTCGCACTGGTCGCCAAGAAACTCGGTCTCGGCGACATCACCGGCGTCGGCCTGCCCAACGAACAGAAGGGCCTGATGCCGACCGAGGCCTGGAAAAAGGCCGCCACCGGCGAGCCGTGGCAGCCGGGCGAAAACCTGAACATCGGCATCGGCCAGGGCCAGGTGACCGTGACGCCGATCCAGCTCGCGCAGCTGGCGGCGCGCTTCGCCAACGGCGGCCTCGCGGTGAAACCGACACTGATCAAGAAAGCCGCGGGCGCCGAGGCGCCGCAGCTGGAATCCCTGGGTTTCAGCCCGCAGAACATGGCCGTCGTGCACGAAGGCATGTTCGAGGTGATCAACGGCGCGCGCGGCACCGCGCGCACCTTCGCCAAGCTCAAGTTCACCGACCCCGAACGCAAGGGCTGGACCATGAGCGGCAAGTCAGGGTCGGTGCAGACCCATCGCATCACCAAGGCCGAACGCGACGCCGGCGTGAAGAAACAGGAAGAACTGCCGTGGGAGGAACGCGACCACGCGCTGTTCATCGCTTACGCGCCCACCGAGCAACCGCGCTACGCCATGTCGGTCGTCGTGGAACATGGCGCGCACGGGTCCGATACCGCCTCGCCGATCGCCCGCGACATCATGATGAAGGTGCTGGAATACGACCCCTCGCGCAAACCGCGCGTGGAGGAGGACGTGGTGGCCGCGGCCCCGGCCATGACTGGCGGGGGCGCCATCGCGCCCACATCTACCGCGCCCGCGCCTGCCGCACCCGTCAAGCCGGCGGGAGGCGATGGCCATGAGTGACGGTTTCTATAATGCCCGCCTGCGGCGCGGCGACATGGCGCCCACGGAAAAGCTGTTCCAGTTGAGCTGGTCGCTGCTGTTCTGGGTGTGCTGCATCTTCGCGTTCGGCTTCGCCATGCTGTATTCGGCGGGCGGCGGATCGCTCCAGCCGTGGGCCGGGCCGCAGCTGGTCAAATTCATCGTCGGCGTCGGCGTCGTGCTGGTGGTGGCGATGGTGGATATCCGCATCCTCCTGCAATACGCCTATGTGTTCTACGGCCTGGTGCTGATCCTGCTCGTGGTGGTGGATGTGAAGGGTATCATCGGCATGGGCGCGCAGCGCTGGATCGATCTCGGCGTCATCACCCTGCAGCCGTCCGAACTGATGAAACCCGCCCTGATCATGGCGCTCGCGCGCTACTTCCAGGGTGTGGGGATCGAGGACATAGGCCGGCCCATCAATCTGCTGGTGCCGGTGATCATGACCCTGGTGCCGGTGGCACTGATCATCAAGGAGCCGGACCTGGGCACCGCGCTCCTGGTGCTGATGAGCGCGGCCGGCGTGCTGTTCATGGCGGGCGTGCGCATGTGGAAGTTCGCCCTGGTGATCGCGGTTGGCCTGGGCGCCATCCCCGTGATCTGGCCGTTCCTGCACGACTACCAGCAGAACCGCGTGCTGACCTTCCTGAACCCGGAGCGCGACCCGCTCGGTGACGGCTATCACATCCTCCAGTCCAAGATCGCGCTGGGCTCCGGCGGGCTGTTCGGCAAGGGCTTCATGGACGGCACCCAGAGCCGCCTCAACTTCCTCCCCGAGAAACAGACCGACTTCATCTTCACCATGCTGGCCGAGGAGTTGGGCATGGTGGGGGCGCTGGGCCTCTTGGCGCTTTATGTGATCGTGCTGATCTACGGTTACTCCATCGCCTTCCGATGTCGGCACCAGTTCGGGCGCCTGGTGGCCATGGGGCTGACCACCGGGTTTTTCCTGTTCTTCTTCATCAATATCGCCATGGTGATGGGCCTCTTGCCGGTGGTGGGCGTGACCCTGCCGTTTATTTCCTACGGCGGCACGTCCTTGCTCACCCTGATGCTATGCGTGGGGATCTTGATGAACGTGCATGTCCACCGCGACATCCAGATCAGCATGCGCGGCGGGATCGATTTCTGAGCGTGTCCAGGAAAAGCGGGAACCGGTTTTTCGTCCGGACACGCGACCAATAAAACGGCCTTGGACGGTTATCCACAGGCCTAAAACACCTGATTCCCGAGGCAATTAACGGCGCTTGTATACGGCCGGGCGAGGCCCTATAACCACGCCCTTCCGGACCCTTTCCGGCCAGGCCTTTCCTGGTTCGGGCGCATAGCTCAGTTGGTAGAGCAGCTGACTCTTAATCAGCGGGTCCCAGGTTCGAGTCCTGGTGCGCCCACCATTTCCAGCTTTCGTTCACTATGCGAAATGAGTTCGCGAAAGTCGCGGTCTTGTCGTTGCCCCGCTTTCGCTACTTCCCCCCACCCTTCATCACAAACTTCTGCAGCCGCGCGGCGCGCGTTTCGGCGACGTAGACGTTCCCTTTTGAATCCGTCGCCAACGCATGCAGGCCGTTGAACTGGCCGACGCCGTGCCCCGTTTGCCCAAACGCGCTGCCGGGAACTTCCTGCAATGTCTGCCGGTCCAGCAATCGCAAGTGCCCGTTCGCCAAATCGCCCACCACCAAATACTTCTGCGCCGGATCGCCCGAGAAACCCAAGTTGTACACCGTGCCGCCGGAGGACAGTGTCGCCTTGGCGACGAAGCCTTCCTTCACGAATTTGCCGTCGATGGTGAATACCTGGATGCGGTTGTTGCGCCGGTCGCACACGTAGACCAAACCGTCCTTGGCGATCTTCAGGCAGTGCACCAGGTCGAACTGCTGCGGCGCAGGGCCGCTCGCGCGCTTGGCCGGCTCGGCGCGCGGGGCTGAGTCGTCGGGCTTGTTGCCGTAGGCGCCCCACATGCGTTTGAACTTGCCGGTGTCGGCGTCGAACACGATCACGCGGCGGTTGGCGTAACCGTCGGCGATGAACACCTCGTTCGTCGCCGGCCACACGGCGGCGTCGGCGGGGTGGTTGAGGCTGGTCTCGTCCAGGCTGCCCTTGGTCTGGCCGGCCTTGCCGATCTGCAGCAGGAATTTGCCGTCGCGGGTGAACTTCAGGCACTGGTTGCCGCCGTTGCCGCACAGCCAGACGTTATTCTTGTAGTCCACGAAGATACCGTGCTCGGGCTGCGGCCAGTCGTATTTGCCGTCCGGGCTCGGGCCGCCCCAGGCCTGCACGAATTTTCCGTCGGCGTCGAACTCGATCACCGAGGGCGCGGGCCGGCAGCATTCGGCCTCGGCGGGATTCTTGGGATCGCCGACGGTGCCCATGTCCTTGGCGATGGTCTTGGGACGGTGGATCATCCACACATGGTCCTGTGCATCCACATACACGCCGCCCGGATCGCCGTTGAGGTATTGGTTGGGGAGCGCTTTCGGCCAGAACGGATCGACCTCGAAGGTCGGCGTTGCCTCGGCGGCGATGGCGGGTGCCGCGTCAATGGACACAAAAAGTGTGAGCGCGAGCGCGACAGCGAGCACGGACTTCATGGCGATCCTCCCCAGGAAAAGGCAAGGCACCCTTATAAAGCAGGGGAAAGGAGTTGATAATGGGGGCGGTGTTTCACATGAGCCATGGCTTCCGTAACAGCCCAGCTGCTGACGCTGCGGCCTTTTTCGGGAGTCGATCTGGGGATCACCGGCCATTGGACCGGCACGTCCGATGGGCCGACACGGCAGTGGTACATCAATTTCGCGGATGGCAGCGAGCGGACTTATGGTGGATCGGTGTTCCGGAATGCTGTGCGTCTGGTGAGGCAGGGGAAGTAGGAGTCCCGCGTTTATGACTCTGGACCCTCGGGTCAAGCCCGAGGGTGACGAAAAAGGAGAAAACAGGCCGGAGACAGGAAAACAAAGAAGCCGCTAGGCTGTGTCCACCTTCAACACAGGGGGATCATCATGACCGCATTCCGCTCCAGGCTTCTTGGCGTCGTGGCGCTGGCCGCCGCGTTTGTTGCGGCTCCGGTTTCGGCGAAACAGGTGCCCTTCGACCAGGCCAGCATCCTGGATCTGGCGGCGGCCATGAAGGCGGGCACGCTCACGGCCGAGAAACTCACCGAACTGTGCCTCGCGCGCATCCAGGCGTTCGATCGCGCCGGGCCGAAGCTCCACGCGGTGATTTCGCTCAATCCCAAGGCGCTGGAGATTGCCCGCGCGCTGGACGCGGAGCGCAAGGCCGGCAAGGTGCGCGGGCCGCTGCACGGCATTCCAGTGGTGCTGAAGGACAACTACGACACCGCCGACATGCCCACCACCGGCGGCTCCGTGCTGCTGGAAGGCAACATGGCGCCGGACGACGCCAATATGGTGAAACGCCTGCGCGACGCCGGCGCGATCATCTTCGCCAAGGTGAACCTGGGCGAATTCGCCAACGGCAACCAGTCGTCCATCGGCGGCCAGTCGCTCAATCCGCATGATCTCACGCGCACGCCGGCGGGCTCCTCGGGTGGCACGGGTGTGGCGATCGCGGCGGGGTATGCGCCGCTTGGCCTCGGCACCGATACCGGCGGTTCGATCCGCGGGCCTTCGAGCGTGAACGGCATCGTCGGGCTGAAACCCACCCATGGTTTGCTCAGCCACGACGGCATCATCCCGCTGGCGCTGACCCTCGACATGGGCGGGCCGATGGCGCGCAATGTCTCGGACATCGCGGTGTCGCTGGGCGCCATGACCGGCATCGATCCTGCCGACGCATTCACCAAGAAGAGCGAAGGCAAGTTCCAGAAGGACTACACCCCGTACCTGAAAACCGGCAGCCTCAAGGGCGCGCGCATCGGCGTCGCGCGCGACTACATGGGCGCGGACCCGGACGTGGACTGGATCATCGACAGCGCCGTGATGGCGATGCAGAAGGAGGGCGCGACCGTGGTCGATGTGCGTCTGCCCAAGTGGTTCCTGGATTCCGCGACGCAGTTTGTGTTCACGCTCTACCCGGCGGAATTCAAGGTGCAGATCGCCGACTATTTGAAGACCACCGGGCCCAAGTATCCCAAGAACCTCGACCAGCTGATCGCCGCCGCCCACGAGTACCGCAGCATGGGTGCCGACGGCGCCGGGCCAAACCTCACGCGCTGGCAGTATTTCCAGAACGTGGAGTCCAAGGCGGCGGCGCTCGACGACCCCAGCTATAAGGCCATGCACGATTTCTACCTGCCCATGACCCGGGCGCTGCTGGAAGGCACCTTCGCCAAGGACAAACTCGACGCCTTCGTGTACCCGACCACCACCACGCGGCCCGAGCAGATCGCAGCACCCCCCGCGCCGCCGTTGGGTTCGGTGAAATCGCCGCGCAGCCTCGCCAATCTCTCCGGATTCCCGGACCTGATCGTGCCCGCGGGCTTCACCACCGACGACCTGCCGGTGACGATATCGTTCTTCGGCCAGGCGTTCAGCGAGCCGCGCTTGCTGGCGCTCGGTTACAGCTTCGAGCAGGCCACCCATGCGCTCCGGCGCCCGGTGAACACGCCTGTCCTGCCCGGCGGCATGATCGAAGTGCCCGACAAATAGGGCGCGCGACCGCGGGAAAAGCGCGGGCCGCCAGGGGCTTGTGAGGGGATTACAAATTGTGATCCGCCTGCGGGTTTGTTAGGTTTTCGCGCGCCTCTCGATCAGGTAGGCCCACGCTCACATCCCCCACGCTCACATCTCACTGCGCCGCTCCAAAGATGGCATTGCCCAACAGTCAAACACCCCTCTCTCCGCCGCCCGCGCCCATCGACATCACACGGTTGACGGACCGCGCCATGTGGGCCGCGTTCGCGCCGGGCCTACACATCGAAGACCCCAACGTGCTGCCGCAGGCCGGCTTCGTCGGGTTCAGCGACCAGGAGAGCCCGCGCATCCAGGCGCAATTCCGTGAAGAGGGTTATTTCCACGCGTCCGGTGTGAATTGGCAACTCGACCTGCCGCTGATGGTCGAGACCGTGCGGCGGCTGTCGGCGGTGTCCTTGCCGCCGGTGTTCGGATTTTTATTCGACGAATTCTGGGTGCCGTTCCGCAAGCTGACGCCGGTCTACCAGATGTTGCTGGGCAACTATGCCCTGCTGCCGGCCTTCTGGATCTGGGATGTGGAGCCGAAACGCGCCGAGGCCGGCTGGGCGCCCCACCGCGACAAAGGGCGCCGCTCGTTGTTGCCCGACGGCTCCGCCGGTGCGATCAGCACCTGGATTCCCCTGACGCCCGCGACGCCGCTCAACGGCTGCATGTATCTCGTGCCCGCCCAGCACGACCAGACCTACAACACGCCGGACGAGGACCGGCACCGGTTCGATGTCCAGTGCGTCCGGGCCCTGCCTGGCGTGCCCGGCGACTTCTTCATGTGGAATCAGGCGATTCTGCACTGGGGCGGCAAGACCTCGGCCTATGCGACGGAATCGCGGATCAGCATGTCGGTGGAATACCAGCGCGGCGACATTCCCTCGCTTCAGGGCAAGCTGCTCAATCCCCATGTCGTGCTGCCGTTCCGCACGCGCCTGTGGCTGATCGGCCTCCAGATCATGCAGTACAAACATATGTATAAGCTGCTGCCGGAAGTGGAAAAATTGGCCGACGACCTCATGACGCGGCCGCTCTAGCGGGGGCACCTTGCTTTTTTCCCGCCGCACCACACTTAAGCGGGCAACAAGGGAAGGTGAGTTATGAGCAATCAGGTCAGAGAAATCATCGAAACCAAACGGCCGCTGTCCCGCCATTGGGTGGGCGACGGCTTCCCCGTGCGCACGCTGTTTTCCTATGACGCGGGTGCGGCGAATACCAGCCCGTTCCTGCTGTTCGATTACGCGGGGCCGCATCTGTTCGAGCCCACCCACGGCCAGCGCGGCGTGGGGCAGCATCCCCATCGCGGCTTCGAGACCGTGACCATCGTCTACGACGGCGAGGTGGCCCATAAGGATTCCACCGGCCAGGGCGGCGTGATCGGTCCCGGCGACGTGCAATGGATGACCGCCGCCGGCGGCATCATCCATGAGGAATTCCACTCGCCCGCGTTTGCCAAGACCGGCGGGCCGTTCCGCATGGTGCAGCTGTGGGTCAACCTGCCGGCCAAGGCCAAGATGAGCCAGCCCGGCTACCAGGGCATCACCAAGGCCGACATCCCCGAGGTCGCGCTGCCCGAAGGGGCCGGCACCGCGCGGGTGATCGCGGGTGAGTTCCGCGGCTCGAAAGGCCCCGCGCGCACCGCCACGCCCATCAACCTGTGGGACGTGCGCCTCACGGCCGGCGCGGACGTGACCTTCGATCTGCCGGAAGGCCACACCGCCATGATCGCGGTGCTGGCGGGCCATGTGACCATTGGTTCGCAGGGTTTCGGCGAAGCCGAGATCGCGCGCCTGGCCCGGACCGGTGGCGGTGTGCGGGTGAAAGCGGATGGTGACGCCCTTCTGCTGGTTCTCACTGGCGAACCGATCGCCGAACCGGTTGTGGGCTACGGGCCGTTCGTCATGAACACCCAGGCCGAGATCCGCCAGGCCGTTGACGACTTCAACAGCGGTCGGTTCGGGCAAATCGCACCCGCTTAAGGGCGGGGGCGTAAGGTCGCACCCGGCCGTTTATTACGCCCACGGCCGGGTGTACGCACCGAAATTTTCCCTCCAAACGCGTTCCTCCCGGGCTAGGCTGTTCCTCAAGAAGGGGCAGCCTAGTTTCGTTTTCACGAGGGGACCGCCGATGATCAAAGCCGTCAAATACGCCTGCGCCGCCGCGCTGACCGCCGCATTGCTCGGCGCCATGGCTAACCCTGCGCGCGCCAAACAGATCCCGTTCGACCAGGCCACCATCGCCGAACTCGAGGCCGCCATGGCCAAGGGCACGCTGAGCGCCGAGAAGTTGATGGAATTGTGCCTCGCGCGCATCAAGGCCTACGACCGCGACGGCCCGAAACTCCACGCGGTCATCACGCTGAACCCCAAGGCCCTGGAGCAAGCCAAGGCCATGGATGCCGAGCGCAAGGCCGGCAAGGTGCGCGGGCCGCTGCATGGAATTCCAGTCGTGCTGAAGGACAACTACGACACCTTCGACATGCAGACCACGGGCGGCTCGGTGCTGCTGGCGGGCAACGT
>JAIBCD010000183.1 GCA_019694335.1 Rhodospirillaceae bacterium
TCACTACCCAGGCCAGCTTTCCGGCGGCGAGCAGCAGCGCGTGGCGCTGGCGCGCGCCTTTGCGGTCAGGCCGAAAATCCTGCTCGCCGACGAACCCACCGGCAACCTTGACGGCGGCACCGGCCAGCAGATCATCGACCTGTTGTTCTCGCTGCACCGGCATCACGGCACAACTTTGGTGCTCATCACCCACGACCTGGGCCTCGCGCGCAAATGCGGGCGCATCGTGCGCATTGCCGACGGCGTGATCGCCGGCGAGGGCTTGCCGTGAGCAGCTTCGCCCGCTCGCTTCCCTTGCCCTTGCGCTTCGCGCTGAGGGAACTGCGCGGCGGGGTCAAAGGTTTCCGGATTTTCCTGGCATGTATCGCCATCGGCGTCGCGGCCATTGCCGGCGCCACGTCGCTCAATCAGTCGGTGGAAGCCGGGATCGAGGGCGATGCCCAGCCGCTGCTCGGCGGCGACATCCAGGCGCGCCTGGCTTCGCGCCCCGTCAACGCCGAGGAATACGACGCCCTCGACCGCACCGGCGACGTCAGCGCGCTGGTGCAGATGCGTTCCATGGCGCGGGTCGAGGATTCAGCCGGCGAAGTGACCGGACGCTCCCTGGTCGAACTGAAAGCGGTCGACCGCGCTTATCCTCTGTACGGTTCCATCGACCTTCAGCCGGCGATCCCGCTGGCCGAAGCGCTCGCCGAGAAAGACGGCCACTGGGGCGCGGCCGTGGACGCGGGCGTGCTCACGCGCCTGCATATCCAGGTGGGGGATCTGCTGAAGGTGGGCGAGGCCGCGATTCAGGTGCGCGCCGTCATCACGCGCGAGCCCGACAAGGCCATCACCTTCGCCACCGCCGGACCGCGGCTGATGATTTCCACCGACGCCTTGCCCGCCACCGAACTGGTGCAAACCGGCAGCCTGGGCGAGTACACCTATAACGTCCGCCTCACCGGCCCGGAAACCGGCGACCAGGCGCGCACCCGGTTACTCGCCGAATTCCCGCGCTCCGGCTGGCGCATCCGTGGCCTGAACCAGGCCGCGCAGGGGCTCGACGGCTTTCTGGATAACGTCACCCTGTTCCTGACCTTGATCGGCCTTACCGCGCTGCTCACCGGCGGAATCGGCGTGGCCAACGCCGTGCGTGCCCATCTCGCCAGCCGCATGAACACCATCGCCACCTTGAAATGCATGGGCGCACCGGCGGACACGGTGTTCGCGATCTACCTGATCCAGCTCGGCATCCTCGCCACCGCCGGGATCGTCATGGGGCTCGTGCTCGGCGCGGGCGTGCCGCTGGCGGCCGCCCAGGGCCTCGCGGGCATGCTGCCGGTGGAGATCAAGTTCGGGCTGTATCCGGCGGCCCTCGGCCAGGCCGCGGCCTTCGGCGTTCTGACGTCGGCCTTGTTCGGGCTGTGGCCGCTGGCGCGCGCCCGCGACATCCCGCCGGTCGCGCTGTTCCGCAATATCTTCGCCGCCGGCTCCGCCTGGCCGCGCCGCAAATATGTGGTGATGGTGGCTGTGGTCGCGGTGGCGCTCGCTGTGTTCACCGTCGCCACGGCCGACCGGGAAATCTTCGCGCTCTACTTCGTCCTCGGCGCCACCGCCGCGCTGGCCCTGTTCCGGCTGGCGGCGATGCTGGTGATGCGCCTGGCGGCCCGCATGTCCACCGGCGCGCACGGACCCGCCGCTGGCCGGCCGTCGCTGCGCCTTGCGCTCGCCAACCTCTACCGGCCCGGCGCCCCGACCACGACCGTCGTGTTGTCCCTGGGGCTGGGACTTTCGGTGCTCGTGGCTATCGCACTGTTGGAGACCAACCTGCGCAATCAGATCGACAACGGCCTGCCCGCCGACGCACCCAGCATGTTCCTGGTGGATATCCAGCCGCAGCAGGTGGGCGATTTCAAAAAGCTGGTCGAACCCCTGCCGGGGGTCAACAAAGTCATCGCCGCCGCGATGATCCGCGGGCGCATCAGCAAGATCAAAGGCGTACCGGCCGAGGATGCACCGGTGGAGCCCAATAGCCGCTGGGCGATTCGCGGCGAACGCGGCCTGTCCTATTCCGCCACCGTGCCCGAGAACGCCAAGATCACCGCGGGCGAATGGTGGGCGCCGGATCACACCGGCGACAATCTGGTATCGATCGACGAGAACGTGGCGCGCGACCTGCACCTTGCCCTGGGCGACGAAATCACCGTCGACATCCTGGGCCGCGAGATTACCGCCAAGATGGCCAGCACCCGCGACATCCGCTGGCAATCGGCCGCCATGAACTTCGCGCTGATCTTCTCGCCCAATGCCCTGGAAGGGGCGCCCGGCTACTACATCGCCACCGTCAAGACCGACGCCGGCGCCGAGGATAAAGTCGAGGACACGGTGATCAAGTCCATGCCCAACGTGACGGTCATCCAGGTGCGCGAGGCGCTCGAGATGCTGCGCAAGGTGCTGGGGACTCTCGGTGTCGCGGTACGGTTGACGGCGGCGGTCGCGCTGGTCGCGGGCGCCCTGGTGCTGGCGGGCGCCATCGCCGCCGGCCACGCGCGCCGGATTTACGAGTCCATCGTGCTCAAGGTGCTGGGCGCCACGCGGCGCGACGTGCTCAAGGCCTTCGTGTTCGAATACCTGCTGCTCGGCGCCGCCACCGGGGCCATCGCGGCGGTGGTGGGCAGCCTGGCCGCCTGGGCGGTGGTGACCCAGGTGATGCGCATCGGCTGGGCGATCAACTATCCGCTGATCGCAGGCGTTATCTTAAGTTGTATCGTTGTCACATTGCTCGCGGGCTTCACCGGCACCTGGCGCGCCATGGGCACCAAGGCGGCACCCCATCTGCGTAACGAGTAAGTGCCCGTAACTCCAGTGTAACCAGCGCGGCGAAACCTACATTACGTCTTCGCGAGCGGGGTCCGATTCCTATTGCAGCTACAGGGCTTTGCCCCAATATAACGGCAGTCCCTGAAAGCTTTGGCAGGGATGCGAAACTTAATGAGGGATCAAATGGCTACCGAAACCGATCGCAGCGTCTATGCCCGCCCCTATGCCGGCGCCGGCGCCACGGCGGCGGAAATCGATGTCGGCCTGCGGCAGTACATGCTGCGCGTCTATAACTACATGGCCTCGGGCCTGTTCCTGGCCGGCCTGGTGGCGCTGTTGACCGCCAACAACGAGTCCATCCTCAGCCTGTTCTTCCAGCAGACCGCCTCGGGCCGCGCCTCCTACACCGGCCTCGGCATGATCGCGGTGTTCGCGCCTATCGGCCTGATCTTCGCCATGAGCTTTGGCGCCACCCGCATGAAAGCCGGCACGCTCCAGGCGCTCTACTGGGCGTTCGTCGCCACCATGGGCATCAGCCTCGCGTCCGTGCTGCTGCTCTACACCGGCGTCAGCGTCGCGCGCGTGTTCTTCATCACCGCCATCTCCTTCGGCGGCCTGTCGCTGTTCGGCTACCTCACCAAGCGCGACCTCTCGGGCATGTCCACTTTCCTGATGATGGGCCTGATCGGCCTGGTGGTGGCCTCGCTGGTGAACATCTTCCTGAAGAGCACCGGCATGCAGTTCGTGATGTCGGCGGTGGGCGTGCTGCTGTTCGCGGGCATGACCGCCTACGACACCCAGCGCATCAAGAACACCTACTTCTACGCCGGACAGGGCGCTATGGCCGAGCACTCGGCGATCATGGGCGCGGTGACGCTCTACCTGGACTTCATCAACCTGTTCCAGTTCCTGCTGTACTTCATGGGCGGCCGTCGAGATTAAATCGGGCCCCGTTCCCAGAGACAAAGCCCGCACCGAAAGGTGCGGGCTTTTTTGTGCGCTTAACTAGGTGGCCGCGTGACAGTGGAATCCGGCGTTGGCCGCGACATATACGACACGCGGTCTGTTGCTGCCGCCTGGTGGCTCAATCTTCAATGCGCTTCGATTGCCACATCGGGTCGGGATCTTTCCCGCAAGCCATCGGGGAGCGCACGGGATGATGAGGCGTTTGAACCCGGATCAATCTATGAGAACAACGAACTCATGGAGGATCGTCTGAAAGGTCATGCCGGTTGGAGCATGCTGGACGTGCATAGCGATCTCTACATGCCAGGAACAAACTTCGCGCCATCAGATAAGTGGTTTTGATTTCCGGTCAACGAGGGAAGCAAAAGAGCTCTTGGCCCAGGTTTCTGCCGCGAGGTTCGTTTGGCGCGGAACACGAGCCCCGCACAATTACTAAGGAGATTCGGATAAAAATGGTGCCGACGCGCGGAATTGAACCGCGGGCCTACTGATTACGAATCAGTTGCTCTACCCCTGAGCTACGTCGGCATCGAACCGGGCTGGACGCCCGGGGGGTGCAGAAGGCGCGGACCATATGCG
>JAIBCD010000053.1 GCA_019694335.1 Rhodospirillaceae bacterium
TGGCGGGGCGAGTCCCCCGGCAATTCGGTCCTTCTCCAACTTGGCGTCACCGGCCCGGGATTTTATTCCGTGCCGGTGGCGCCCTTTTTGCGTTTATCCACAAGAAAATCGCACACGACCGCGAAAAAGACGTCCGATTACGTGTGAACCGGGGATGGGATCAACCACGAGTAACGTGTGGAAAAGACAACGATTTCAATTGTTAGGGCTGAAGTCGGCGGCTAGTATTTTCGCGGGTTAAAACAGGGGATGGGCACCAGGGAATTCAACCTGTCTGGGAGCCATCTTATGGATTTGCGACAATTCGGGCGGCGTTTAAGGGCCGCTCGCGTTACCTGCGGCTACGAAGAAGCAGCAAGCTTTGCCGCGGACCTGGCTGTTGATCTTGCCCACTACCTCCAGATCGAGGATGGCAAGCGAGAGCCCGAATTGCATTTCGTGGAAGACGTCGCCCGCCTCACGGGGCGGAGCCTAGATTTCCTGGTACTGGGAAGGGGCCCGGCGGTGAGCCGCCGGTAGGTGTGCCCCTTTTGTGTCCTCGCGAACCGGCTTTGTTCGCGCGTGTCGCGCGTACCGCGCGCACCACTTTATGCCGATAAATACGGAATATCTTGCATAATACAGGCATTTTCCGCGCAGACCTCATCGGTTTGCTAAACCAGTGTATTGGGAAACCGATACCGAGGGTTCGAATCCCTCTCTGTCCGCCAATACTTTTTTTCGCGTTTTTAAATCAAGTAGTTAGGTTTGTGGTGGCTAGGCTACCTACAATCTTACCTACAACTCCGTTCCTTTTCTGATCCGCCGAAGGAGCGGTAAGAGGGAACTATGACACGCAATTTGGTCGCTCTGTCGTTGCCGGGCGACTCGCAGATGGACAGTATAAGGCTACCCGTAGGGCTTCGTTGCGCAGACTATCCATGCAATTTTGCCACCAGTCGCGGCCCGGTGCCGATATATGAACGTGATGGTGCGCATTGCATCGTGTGCCCCTACTGCCAGCGGGAGCAAGACTTGGTCCAGAGGCCAGTCACATCTGGCGGGGAGCCCGCTTGATGAGCGCGATCCATACCGCACCTTTCGTCGCCGCCATCTTGATCGCAGTCAATGGTGGAGCCACCGCCTTCACCGGTACGGTCACCGCAGTTCATGATGGCGACACCTTCACCCTCGACGGTCACCGGCGAGGTCGCATCTTCGGCATTGATGCGCCCGAGCTAGCGCAACAGTGCCGCGACGATGCGATCCACACGCCAGACCCGTCATCCTGCGTCCCATGTGGCCAGGAGGCTCGCCAAGCCTTGGAGACTCTGCTCACCGGCAAAGAGGTCATCCGCACCGACCGCGGTAAGTCCTATGATCGTATTGTCGGCGAATGCAGCGTCGGCAAGATTCAGGTCGGCCCGTGGATGCTCAGCCATGGCTGGGCAGTTGCGTACGAGACCTTCCTCCGGAGGGCCGATAAGCTGGCATACATCAGTGCCCAGTCGGGCGCCAAGGAAGGCATTTGGGCTATGACCTGGGTATCGCCGGCGCAGTGGCGGAAGATGGCGCGCCTGGAATGCGAGATGTAGACATGGTCAGTAGACCAAGGTCCAAATTTGAGGAACGCTGGGAAACCTTTTGGATGTTTGCGGTCGCACTGTTGGCCGGCTTGTCTTCATGAATAGGTCTACGCATGAGGCAAAGCGGCAGGCGGTGCCGGCCTAATTCAGCAGCCAGTGTCCTAGATCGGCGGTCACGCTGTCCTAATTCCCCTTAGGAGCCCCACTGGCGGGCAGATCGGGGAAAAGGGGGGGGGCGGCGCGCACATATATATGTGAGTCAGATCAGGGCCTTACGGACCCTTGGGAATTGGGCGTTTTTGCCCTACATTGATGGGGCCTCGCTCCCACGCTGCACGTCGTCACCACGGGCAGATGTGCGTAGGCCGCTCGGGGGTGAAAAAACCCGGTCAGTTCATCGAGGCGCTTTATTTTCTTGGCTTCGAGCGGTCATAGCTCGTCACAACCCAGTTCCCCGGGTCACCGTGCCAGTCAGGCGCCAAGATCACGCGCTTTGGACCGTAGTTGAACACTATCGGCCCCAGGAGGCCACATGGCAGGCGATGAATTGCTGCGATTTGTTTTCCAGACCGTCCTGGCGATGCTAATCGGCGGCTGGATCAAGTCAGGGCTGCGTATCAGTCAGAAGGGCGGCGCGGGCACCAGCGTATGGGGCGGCGGCCTGGATTGCGGTGCCGGCGATCCGGCTCGTCAGCGAGCGTTGACCATTGAGCACATTCCCGATCAGCCTTTGCATAACCGGCGTATAAGCAAGAGCGCTTGATGCTAAGGCCAAGGCAGACCCCGGGCTGATCATAGCCGTTCCGCCCAAAATGCTGGCAGCCGCAATGCGGCCAGCGGTACCGCTATTCGGATAGCGGTTACCTAGAACCTTCAGCCCCGCATCCGACAAAGGTTGCAGCAGCGCTTCACCGCGAACGTATGAGCGATGCCTAACGCTCGCGTCAGCCGATTCCACCGCGCGCGCCGGTGACCATGAGCCCGTTCCCAACGCCACTCGATCCGCATCCAACCATGCTGTAGACTAACATTCGACCCGGTACAAAAAAGCGATCAGGTCAAGGCTGCTCTCCTAATTATTCAGCCTCCAAACTTCGTAATTCAGCACACCCGCAAAAGTGATCCATACCAAAAGCGGCAAAAGACAGAATCCTGCCAGCCTATCGAGGCGCAAAAAAACCGCGGTGGCGAGGAAAACCAACACAGCCTGGGGAACGATATTGATCATGCCCAGGGACGGACTTTCGCCGCCAAAAAACATCCAGGACCACGCTGCGTTCAAGCAGAGCTGGGCGAAAAATAGAATAACGGCGGAGCGCCTTCCTTGCGTGCCTCGCGGCAGGCATAGCACGCGCCAGATTGCGACGGTCATGAGGAGGTATAGCGTGCTCCAGACTGGGGCGAAAACCCAGTTGGGAGGACTAAAAGACGGCTTGGTGAGGCTCTCGTACCAGGGCACCAACTTGCTAATCGTCGCTATTTGGCCGACGGCCAATGTTAGGCCTACGGAGGCTATCGCCAATATCGCGGCCCCTAAGCGGCCGGCTTTTGGGGATTCGTCGATCATGCGTCCCCGGAGATGGCGTTCGAGGCGGTAGAGCGCGGCACAAGCCGGAAACCCTTATACCAAAGCCGCAGGGCTTCCCAGTGGATCGCGGCCACCACTTTCAAGGTAATTACCGGCATTAGGAAGAAGCAGATCAGCAGCCAACCGTCTGTCAGGGAACGGCGTTTCGCGGCAACACAGGCCGACATCACGGGCGCCTCCCGCTGCCGCACTTGGATGCTGATCGCGAGCCGTTCCTCCGGGAAGGCAACGGTGAAATCGTACATCAGATCCATTTCTAGAAACGGTGACACGTAGAACCGCTTATCGCATGAATGATGCGTGCGCTCCTGAGCCGCGGGCAGCACATAGCTATGCCGTTCCCCAAAAGTGTTATGCACTTCGTAAATAAGAGCCGCCGGCCTACCATCCGCGTACCTGCAGAAATAGATGCTCAGGGGGTTGAAGCTGTATCCTAAGGTGCGAGGCATACACAGCAGCGTGATCGAGCCGCTGCTAAGGTCAATGCCGTGCGCCGCT
The DNA here is from genome assembly GCA_019694335.1 of Rhodospirillaceae bacterium. GTDB lineage: Bacteria > Pseudomonadota > Alphaproteobacteria > Rhodospirillales > Rhodospirillaceae > SHVO01. Next base: position 3,652 of record JAIBCD010000053.1, read on the forward strand.
AGGTGTGTGCGCGTTTGGTCACCAAGCGGCCGGTCGCTGCCATCGCCGTGGTCGCGGTCAAGCAGGCTGAAAAGGTTGAAGCGGTTGTGGGAGAGGGTGGCCAACCGCATTTCCGGCAGCCTGTCCACATCCACAAGCAGCCAGAAACCGCGGTAGCGAAACCGGTGAGGACGAGGTGAGAAGCGCCGGTGCATCACCGCGCCAGTGTAGAGTGCCGGTTCGCGCGCGGTCATGGGCTTCACGCCGCCGGGTCGTACATAACAGGCGCGGTCCGCGGAAGCAGCGCGATGCGCCCCGACTCGTTTGGCACGGTCCAAGGCCGGCGCACGCCTCCGAGCTGCTCCGCAACAGCAAGTCCGGCCTGCAGGCCGTCTTCGTGGAAGCCGGCGCCGAAATGCGCGCCGCAGAACCAGGTGCGGCGCGTTCCCTGCAATTGCCACAGCCGGCTTTGAGCCGCGAGCGCCTTTGCGTCGAACACGGGATGATCGTAATCCTCCCGGTGAATGATCGTGTCCGGCGCCGGATCTTCCAGCGGATTCAAGGTCACGAACAGAGGCGTGGTCTCCGGTATGTGCTGCAAACGGTTCATCCAATAAGTGAAGCACCCGCTGCGGCCGCGGCCGCCGATATAATTCCAGCTCGCCCAGGCCGCGCGACGGCACGGCATGAAACGCGGATCCTGGTGCAAGATCGCCCGGTTGCGCTGGTAACGGAAGGCGCCAAGCAGGGCGCGTTCCTCCGGGGTGGGATCCGCCAGCATTGCCAGGGCCTGGTCCGCGTGGGTGGCGATAACGACCTGGTCGAAGGTGTCTCCATTTCCCAAAGCGTCGATAACCTCGGCTCCCGCCGAGGTGCGCAACACGCATACTGCCCCGGCGCCGGTGCGGATACAGCCACGCAGGGACGCCGCCATGCGGTCTACATATTCGATGCTCCCGCCCGAGACAGTCTCCCATACCGGGCGGCCGGTGATCTGCAGAAGGCCATGGTTGGCGTGGAAGCGGATGAATGCCAGCGCCGGGAAGGACAGCATATCCGCAGGAGTTGAGGACCATATTGCGCTGGCCATCGGCAGCAGGTGATCGTCCCGGAATGCCGGACCATAGTTGCCGTCGGTGAGGATCTCGCCCAAGGTGAGATCCGCGCCATGGGCGGCGTGGCGTTCGGCGTTGCGATAGAACCTTCGGATTCCCAACAGCATGGACCAGAAGCGTGGCCGGAGGAGATTGCGCTTTTGCGCAAACAATCCCCGGAGATCGGCGCCCGAGTACTCGAAGCCGCCGCCGTCGAGACTGGCGGCGAACGACATGTCGGAACTGCGGGTGGCCACCCCGAGATGGGCGAACAAGGCCGTGAGATTGGGATAGGTGAGGCGGTTGAAGACGATAAACCCCATGTCCACGGGGATGTCGCCCGGCCCCTTCACGGTATGAGAATGGCCGCCCAGGCGCGGCGCCTGTTCGTAAAGAACGACGTCATGGCGGGAGCTCAGAAGCCAGGCCGTGGACAGGCCGGATATGCCGCTGCCCACGACCGCGATCCGCAGGCGCTCGCCGCCGGGCTTGGCGCTGGCGGCCATAGGACGAAACCCCGATACTCCTGGCATGCTCCGCAACTCTTTCCCCGGCGATATCCGCCCAGTCTTTAATGTCCGATCCCGGGAACGGACTGGCAGCCGTTTTGGATCACCCGGTGATCCAAACTATCGGCGTTGCCGTTTTCATCCTCATGAACGCTATCTCTGCATTCCGTTCGGCGGGAAGAGAGGCTTCCACCGTATGTCGGCGGAGGTCACCGATGCCTGATCACGCTGACGGGGCCGATTGGCCTCAGTGCCTGGGTGCCATCGCTGCATTGCGTGATCGCGCGGCGTTTGAGCAGCTGTTCGCCCATTTCGCTCCGCGCATCAAGACGCTGATGCGCCGCTCAGGGCTGGAAGACGCCGCGGCCGAGGAACTGGCCCAGGAAGCTTTGCTGGTGGTATGGCGCAAAGCCCATATGTTCGACCCATCGACCACGGGCGCCGCCGCCTGGATCTTTACGATCGCGCGCAACCTGCGCATCGACGCCCTGCGCCGCGCACGCGGGGAGGAAGCTTCCAACATCGACGCTGAGTTCCTGCTGGACAGCGCGGTGAGCGCCGACGCGGTCGTGGCGGCCGGCGAACGGGAAAGCCGGGTCCGCACGGCCCTTGCGACACTCCCGGCCGACCAAGTGCGGGTAGTGGAGCTGTCATTTTATCACGAGCAGGCCCACGGCGAGATCGCCGCAGCCCTGGGTATACCGCTCGGTACAGTGAAGTCCCGGCTGCGGCTTGCGACGGCAAAGCTGCGCGGGCTGTTGGGCGACCTTGAATGAGCATTCGCACATGAGCATCCACCACCATCCACCCGCCGACATGCTTGCAAGCTTTGCCGCCGGCACTCTCGACCAGGGGCGGCATGTCGTTTTGGCAACGCACCTGCATCACTGTCCGGTCTGTCGCGCGCAGGCAGCATCGTTCGAACATGTCGGCGGGGAGCTGTTGGCGGCATTGCCGCCGTCGGCCATGTCCGCCGATGCTTCCGCGCGGGCAACGGCCATTCTCGACCGCGCGGCGTCCCCTCGGCCACCACTGCCGGCTGCGGGGATCGCGGACGTGCCTGGTCTGCCGACGTTTGTGCGCCGGCTTCCCGCCGAGACGTGGGCCTGGGTCGCGCCGGGCCTCCAGGTGCGGCGCCTGTCGGTCGGGCCGGCGTCGGCGACGCGCGTATTCCTGCTCAAATCCCGCGCCGGCGCGAAGTTCCTCCGCCACAGGCATACGGATTTCGAGATGACTTGCGTGCTTGCCGGCAGCTTCGGCCATGACCGTAACCGCTACGCCGTAGGGGATCTGGATATCGGCACGCCGGACATCGAACATGCCATCGAAATCGGAGGTGAGGGGCCGTGCGTCAGCATCGTGGCCATGCAGGGCGAGTTGAAACTCACGGGTCTCCTGGGGCGGCTCCTCCAGCCTCTCATGCGTCTGTGAGGGCGCGGTCGTGGGCATCGTCGCCGGCGTTCTAGCCGGATGCGCTATTTTGCCGGCATCGATGGCCCTCGCCTGGTGGATTCGGCGAATCACCGGCAATTCCGGATGGATCGACGTGATCTGGACTGCCGGCGTGGGGCTCACCGCCGTGCTCCTGGCCCTCACTACAGCCGACGACGCGCCGACGACGCGCCAGCTCGCGGTTGCTGGTATGGCGGCTCTCTGGTCACTGCGCCTGGCAACATATCTGCTCGCGCGCACGGTCAGGGCCGGCGACGATCCACGGTACCGGGATCTCATGGAATACTGGGGGGCGGCCGCCGAGCGCAAATTGTTCGGCTTCCTCCAGGCGCAGGCGGGGGCGGGTTTCATCCTGGCCCTCGTCATCCTGATCGCTGCGCGTGCGCCTGGGGCGTTCCCGGGCGTGGAGGATGTCGCCGGCCTTACCCTGTTCACCGCAGGGCTGGTCGGATCGGCCATAGCCGACCTGCAGCTCCGGCAATTCAAGGCCAAGGTGGAAAACGCCGGAAAAATCTGCGACCGGGGACTGTGGCGGTGGTCGCGCCATCCCAATTATTTCTTCGAGTGGCTGTGCTGGCTGTCCTACCCGCTCATCGCGATCGACCTTGATGGGGCCTACCCATGGGGATATGCCGCGCTGGCGGGCCCCGTATGGATGTATTGGCTGCTCGTGCACGTCTCGGGGATCCCGCCGCTGGAGACGCATCTCATGCGTTCGCGCGGCGCGGCGTTCATGGTTTACCGCATGCGCACCAGCGCCTTCTTTCCTTGGCCGCCCAAGCAGGGCTGAGCTAAGTGGCTAGGCGGGTGATTATCCATGACGCGCCGGCGGCGGCGCCTGCGCTCAGAAGAGTGCCCCAGGCCATGTCCACGATAGTCAGCATCGGCGACCAATTGCGCAGGGTTGCCTGGTTGGTGAGGTCGTATGTGCCGTAAGTACACAGCCCGAATAGCGCGCCCCAGATTGCGGCATGGGCGATCCCGCCGCCGCGCACCGCGGGCAGCACCACAAACAACGTGAGGCCGGCGGGAAAAAGCAGGTAGAAGAGCAGCGCCGGAGCCGGGTGGGGCTTGGCCAGCAGCAGGTCGCCCATGACGGGGCGATAAAAGCGCCCGACCATGGCGCTTAACCAAGCCATGTCCGCGGCAAGAAACAGGGCGAGCGTGATGGCATAGGAATAAACAATCGTCATGACTGATCCGCGTAACAGGGCGACTATTGCCCATAACGCGGGCGGCCATTGCCTGGATCACCGGTCTTGAAGGCATAAGTCAGGAAAAGCCCGCCGCTGATCTGGGCGCGCGCCCCCACCACCGGGCTGCGAGCCGCCGGTCCCTGAAGCCAGTTGGCCGACACGCTTCCGCCCATGGCCCAACGCTGTCCCACGCGGGTAAACAGTCCCGCGCCCATGCCCGCTTGGTACAGGCCGGCATTCATCCCATAAGCCGGCCGCGCCCTTCCCGGCGCAATGCCGAAGTAGGTGCGCATAAAACGCCCATCGCCGAAAGCGGCCTGCGGCCCCGCGGAGAGCCTTATGCGGTCCCCCAGGCGGATCGTCAGGCTGGCATCCAGGTCCAAGGTCGTTCCATCACCGCCGCCGAGATCCCGCCCCACCACGGCCCTGACCTGAATCGCTCTCCAGCTTTGCACCGCGAATAAACGTGCCTGCGGAACGACATCGATATCCGCGAGGCCGGCCAGCCGCAGGCGATCGTCCGATTCCTTGCGTCCGGACCGGAAGAACATCGCCGCCCCACCACGTAAATCCTCGATTTCCAGAAGATCCACGCCCAATCCTTCGCGGCCATTAAAGAAAACCGCGCCATTGCGGGCGTCGAACGCCGGAATGGGTAAGGCGCGGACTGTCGCCGCGCCGGGATAGCGCGGCCCAATCAGGAGGCCTAGTCCTGCGGATATTTGCCAGTCTGCCGCCGGTAAGGACGACGAGGCCGCACGCGCGTGAACCCGTCCCGAAGCAATCACGCAAATCAGCAGCAGGAAAAGCCCGCGACTAAAAGTTAGAGTCATGCCGTATTCACCGGAAAGATAGAGGACGCCGCCGGGGAACGGCTGAAATTGGCAATTGGATCAGTGGCGGAGATGAGGAGCGGAAGGTCGGTCACGAACACGTTATCCGCACGCGGGGCAATGAGTGCGGATAACGTCGAAAATGATCCCAAGCGATGGGTCAAACGATAAGAACCAGCTCCTGCCCATCTCTCAGCACGAAGAGCGCCGTCTGCCGGGTCGATTCAGCCATCGCATCGTCCAATTCCTCGGTGGTTTTGACCGGCCTTCTGTTGACCGCCACAATGATGTCGCCCTTGCGCAGTCCGGCGCGGTAGGCCGCGCTCTCCGAGAAAACATCGACGACGCGGACCCCATTCCGCGCGCTGGAGAGCGTCGCGCCATCCAGCCGGGAAGTGGTGTCTCGCGCGGTTTGTTGCTCCGGAATCTTGGCGACCTCGACTTTGATTTCCCGCTTCGCGCCGTCCCTGACAATGGTCAGCGCGGCGAACTGGCCGAGAGGCATGTTTCCAAGGCTGTTGCGCAATTCGGACGAGCTGGCGATGGGGCGGTGGTCGACTTCGGTGACGACATCTCCGGCCTTAATGCCCGCGGCCTCGGCGGGCGAACTCTTTTCGACCTTGCTGACCAGGGCGCCTTGCCGCTCCTCCATCCCCAGGTTCTTGGCCAGAGACGGAGTCAGATCCTGGATCGCGACGCCAATGCGGCCACGGGTCACCTTGCCGTCCTTGATCAACTGATCCATGACAGCGCGGACCATGGTGGTCGGCACCGCGAACCCGATGCCTACGTTTCCGCCCGAGGGACCGACAATGGCGGTGTTGATGCCGATGAGTTCGCCATTGAGGTTGACCAGTGCCCCCCGGAATTACCCGGATTGATGGCGGCGTCGGTCTGGATGAAGTCTTCATACCCCTCGATATTGAGGCCGGAGCGGCCGACGGCCGAAATGATCTCGGACGTAACCGTCTGACCGAGACCAAAGGGATTGCCGACCGCGACGACATAATCGCCCACCCGCATCGCCCGCGGATCCCCGAACGGAAGCGCCGCCAGGTTCTCAGCGTCGATCTGGAGCAGGGCGACATCTGTTTCTTTATCCTTGCCGATGACCTTGGCCTGCAACTCGCGGCGGTCCTTCAGCGTAACGGTGATCTCCGAAGCCTTGTCCACGACGTGGAAGTTGGTGATGACGTAGCCCTTCTGCGCATCAACGATGACGCCGGACCCGACCGAAGCGCGCTCCTGGCGCTGCGCCTGGTCGGGAATGCCGAAGAAACGGCGGAAGGCGGGATCCTGGAGCAGGGGATTGTTCCCGACATCAACTTCCGAAATGGACTTCACGGCGACATTGACGACGGCTGGCGTCACGCGCTCGACCAGGGACGCCAGGCTAGGCTGGGCGGCGGCATTTCCCGGGATCTGGCCTCCGCCCGCAGGTGGCGGCGGAGATGCAACGGCCTCGGTTCCGGCGGGCGCCTGGGCGCGATGTTGCAGGTCGAGCCCCGTCCCTTTGGCGAGAATCAGAGCCCCGGCGGCTGCGGCCACCAGCGCGCCGGCGGCGAATGCTCCAACTATTCCTTTGTTCATGTGCGTGACCAGGTCTTTGGCTTATTTTCCCGTTCGGACCAGACGCACGCCGTTGGGCGCTGTCCGAAAGCCATTAAAGGTAGAGCCGTTGTTGAAGCCCACGAGCCAGGCAAGGCCGTTGTCGGGGGCCGTGGCGCTCCAGTACATCGGATAGAGCGGATCCATATCCGGAAAGAGCTTTTTGACTTCTTCCGAGGTTCCGCAGGGCGTGTCGGTCAGGCTCTCGAGTTCTTCACGGGTAGGCAGCCGCCACTTCCCGCCAGCTCTTTTTTTGGCCTGATCCCAGGTCAGCGCCTGAACCGATCCCGCACACTTATCCTGCTGCCAGGTCTGACCGATGCTGCAGCGTTGCCAGGTCAAGCCGGTCTTGCTGTCGTAAACCTCCTCTCCATTGGCTGTGAACCGCCCCGGTTCGGGAGTGTTGCAAGATGCGAACGCCAATGGAGCGGCGGTCAGAACGGACACAGCGGCGGCAAGAGCGAGACGGCGAAACATTGCTTTTCTCCTTTCATCAGGGCTTTGTGATCGGGCCGGCGGCGGCCCGGCGAACCAATAAGCTTGCTTCGCCTCGGCGACCTAAAATCCGCTCGGGGGCGGGTCAACGGGTTTAAGGAATGAAACTTTTGTAACGCCTGCAGCGCACGGACATAGTCCGCCGCAAAAGGAAAGGGCCGCCCTGGTCCGGCAGCCCTTTCGGTCGTTGGCGGTGTTTGCGAGACGCCGCTATTGCGCGCGCGCCGCTGCGGCACCGGCCCCCTTGGTGTGGCGCGCGGCCTCAGCTATTTGTGCGAAATTGATTTTGTCCCAGGGATCATTGAACACGCGGCCTCCCGCGACAAATGCGGGGCTATTGGTGATCTTCAGTGCGGCGATGGAACGTGCATCCTCCTCCACTTGCCGATCCAGGGCCTCATTCGAAAAATCGGCCTCGAACCGTTTCCAATCCAATCCAAAGGCCGGGGCGGCATTGCGGAGCGAGTACCAAGTGTGAGGTCCGAGATCGGACAGCATGGCGGCGTGGAATTCAGACAATTTTCCCTGCTTCGCGGCGGCGTAGGCTGCCTTGGCGGCAAACCGGGACAACGGACCGCCCGATGCCCAAGGTTTGATCACAAGCGCGATATCCGGATTTTCCTTGGTAAAAGCCGAAAGCTGATCGCGCATCGGATGGAGGGGATGGCCCTGATAGTCGATGATGGCCGTCACAGCCGCTTTGCCCCCCGGATTGGCGACCACCATTTCCGTGGCGGATGGAACGGCTTGATTCCGTGCCGCGGGGTGGGAAGTGCTTTCGGCGGGAGTGGCATTCGCGCTCGCGGCCTGAGCCAGCGAGCCAATGACGAAGATAGCGGCAGCGAAGAAGCGTGCGGAAGCAGTGCGCATATGGACCTACCTTTCTTAGGTCGGATTGGACAAAGGTTCGCCAGCGTGGCGCGCCGGCTATTTTCCTGGGTGCGGCCCGGAAATTTTCAAGGCCCTGCGCCGATGCGCTCTCTGAATTTTTTACAATCTCTGGGATGGCTGCGGGAGCGTCAGGTGCGGACGCCGGCAAATTAAAGGGCGGCGTCCTCTTGGACGCCGCCCGGTCGCCGTAGTGCAGCTTCAGTGAACGATGAGTGGATTGCTGAACAGGCGGAATTCTGCGGGCTTAATAAGGTCCGTGTTCGCCACTTTCACCGAATGCAATTTCGCATCCAGCCTCTGCTGCCAGAATTCGATGAAGCGGTGGAGCGCCGGAAAACGCGGCGCGATGTCGAGCTGCTGCCAGACGAATTCCTGCAGGAGGGTGGGGTGATCGGGCATGTAGTAGAAAATCTGGGCCGTGCAGAGCCGGTAGTTCTGAAGCTGAAGTTCCAGGTCGGTCATTCGCGCTCCTTTCGATATAGCCATCAGGGAGAACAGGCGCGCTGTTCTCTCCCTTAAATCCTTCTCTCCCTTAAATCCTAGTCCCGGCCGGCCGTTCCTGGAATAACGTTATTGTGTTCAAGGGGTTAGCAGCGTTCGCCGGGCGGTGCTAACAATACCGGCCTCGCAGCCCGGAAAAATTTTGCGGCCCCCTCTTGCGGTCAAAAATCCGCTTTCCTAACTCGTCCTCGGCTGCCGATTGCGGCGGCTTTTCGTCATCAATCCAGTGCCTTGCGGGACTCCCGGAGGCACGAGGCCCAGTCATTTGCTTAAGGGAAGGAATGACCATGACAACTACTTTCAGACCACTCCATGACCGTGTCCTGGTGCGCCGCGTGGCGGGCGAAGAACGCTCCGCCGGCGGGATCATCATCCCCGACACCGCCAAGGAAAAGCCGATGGAGGGCGAGGTGATCGCCTGCGGCCCCGGCGTGCGCGGGGAGGACGGCGTTCTCCACGCGCTCGACGTCAAGCCGGGCGACCGGATCCTGTTCGGCAAGTGGTCCGGCACGGAAGTGAAACTCGACGGCGAGGAACTCCTGATTATGAAAGAATCCGACATCCTCGGCATCGTCGAAAGCCGTCCGGCTATGAAGAAGGCCGCTTAAAGCTTCGGGCATTCGAGAAGGACATCAGAACATGGCTGCCAAAGACGTGAAATTCTCCTCCGACGCGCGTGACCGCATGCTCCGCGGCGTCGACATCCTCGCCAACGCGGTGAAGGTCACCCTCGGTCCCAAGGGCCGCAACGTGGTGATCGAAAAGGCGTTCGGCGCCCCGCGCATCACCAAGGACGGCGTCACCGTCGCCAAGGAAATCGAACTGAAGGACAAGTTCGAGAACATGGGCGCGCAGATGGTCAAGGAAGTCGCTTCCAAGACCAACGACCTCGCCGGTGACGGCACCACCACCGCCACCGTGCTGGCCCAGGCGATCGTGCGCGAAGGCGCCAAGGCCGTGGCGGCCGGCGTCAACCCCATGGATTTGAAGCGCGGCATCGACAAGGCCGTGCAGATCGTGGTCGACGACGTGCGGCGCCAGTCCAAGAAAATCAAGACCAGCGACGAGATCGCGCAGGTCGGTACCATCTCGGCCAACGGCCAAAAGGAGATCGGCGAGATCATCGCCAAGGCCATGGATAAGGTCGGCAAGGAAGGCGTGATCACCGTCGAGGAAGCCAAGGGCCTCGACACCGAACTGGACGTCGTCGAAGGCATGCAGTTCGACCGTGGTTACGCCTCGCCATACTTCATCACCAACGCCGACAAGATGCATGTGGAGCTGGATAACCCGCTGATCCTGATCCACGAGAAGAAACTGGAGGATCTGCAGCCCCTGTTGCCGGTGCTGGAATCGGTGGTGCAGGCCTCCCGGCCGCTGCTGATCATCGCCGAAGAGATCGAAGGGCAGGCTCTGGCCACCCTGGTGGTCAATAAGCTGCGCGGCGGCCTGCGGGTCGCGGCGGTGAAGGCTCCGGGCTTCGGCGACCGCCGCAAGGCCATGCTGGAAGACATCGCGGTGCTCACCGGCGGCCAGGTGATTTCGCAGGATCTTGGCATCAAGCTCGAGAACGTCACCCTCGACATGCTCGGTAAGGCCGGACATGTCACCATCGACAAGGACAACACCACGATCGTCAATGGGGCCGGTAAGAAGGCGGACATCAACGCACGCTGCGAGCAGATCCGCCGCCAGATCGAGGACACCACCTCGGACTACGATAAGGAAAAGCTCCAGGAGCGCCTGGCCAAGATCGCGGGCGGTGTCGCGGTGGTCAAGGTCGGAGGCGCCACCGAGGTCGAGGTGAAGGAAAAGAAGGACCGGGTCGATGACGCCCTCCACGCCACCCGCGCGGCGGTCGAGGAAGGCATCGTGCCGGGCGGCGGCGTCGCGCTGCTCTACGCCATCAAGGCGTTGAAGGACGCGGCCTACGACAACGAGGACCAGAAGGTCGGTATCGATATAGTCCGGCGCGCCCTCTCGGCGCCCGTACGCCAGATCGCGACCAATGCTGGCTTCGACGGCGCGGTGGTGTCGGGCAAGCTGCTGGAGTCCAAGAGCAATACCTGGGGCTTCGACGCCCAAGCCGGCGAGTACAAGGATCTCGTGGAAGGCGGCATTGTCGACCCGACCAAGGTCGTGCGCGTGGCGTTGCAGGACGCGGCCTCGGTCGCCGGTCTGTTGATCACCACCGAGGCGATGATCGCCGACCTGCCGGAGAAGAAGGTGATGCCGGCTCCGGGCGCGCAGAACACCGCCGACATGGACTTCTGAAAACCCTCGGGTTTCACTCCGCCTCTGGCCGCCGGGCAACCGGCGGCCTTCTTTTTTCCAGATGAAATCCCTGTAAGCGCGTTGCGTCCGCGCCGGCCGTTTCTAGATCGAAGTGTGGAGCAATCCCCTTCCGCTAGCGGGAGGAAGGTCGTTCAACCGCATCAGATTTAGGAGCTCCCGATGCCGCGCTTAGCCTTCAGCACAACCGCTTTCGCCTGCCTGATTCTCACAGCGCCTGCCTTTGCGTACAGTCCGCAATGGCTGGAGTGCACGGGCGAGGTGACCGTCACGCCCACTGCCGGAGCCCCGGCCAAGGAGGCGGCGAAGGATATCTATGTGTACGATCCCGACGCCCGTAACCTGTTCAAATATTCCGACAGCCAAAAGCGCCTGGCCTACCTCGGCGCCAGGGCCGTGTCGGACCAGGATATTCGCTGGTCGGGATCGAGCAGCGGAATCGGCGGTAGTCAGTGGGAGGGGCGCCTGGACCGCACCACCGGGATGCTGAACCTCTCCTACAAGGGCGACACGGAATCGCGGGTGTGGAGCGAGAGCTGCAAGCCCACGGATCCCCGGCCGGAGTCCTAACTCCAGACGTGTCCCTCCTGCCAAGCCAGGATGGTGTGCGCCGGTCCGGCGCGGTGCGTCTTGGGTCGTCTATAGCGCGGGCGTGAGCTTAAATTGACGATCCTGCCTTATCGGCGCGGTCCCATGGCGGCGCAAATATTCTACAAACAAGGTCAATTAAATTCGATTGAAGCGGTGTGTCTTTGGGCACATGCTCCGAGGGAACAATTGACTGTTAGGGGACTTGGAGGGGAATGCGAAATAGTCGCACCTTGGCTTTTGCGATCGGGGTGATCGGCGTCGTCACCCTTTCCTCCTGCTCGCGGCCGGCCGTGGATGCCGCCGCGCAAAAGATGAGTGACTCCGCCGTCACCGAGCCTCGCGCCACTCAACCGCTGCGCGTCCGCTTAATGACGGGAGCCCAGTACGCGAACACACTTAAATACTTTTTCGGCGATGACATCAGCATAGTCTCGCCATTTGCTCCCTTGTCGCGGACGAACGGGCTGCTCGCGTTGGGGGCCGCCAGCGCCGGCGTGACTTCGAGTCAACTTCAGCAGTTTCAAAGATCGGCGGCGACCATCGCTCACCAAATCGTGAGCGCGGAAGATTTGGACCTTGGGATTCCGGGGCGCCGGGACACATTGGTGCCGTGCAAGCCCGCATCAAAGACGGCGGCCGACGACGCTTGCGCGGAAAAATTCCTCCGCGCGACCGGAAAGCGTCTCTTCCGGCGACCGCTGGAGGAGGCGCGGCTCTCCCTTCTGGTGGCCGAGGCGCGTGATAGCGCAAATCGCGTGAATGATTTCTACGAGGGCTTGGCTTATGCGCTCGAGGGACTTCTGATCAGTCCGGAAATGGTGTTCATCGCCGATACCCTCGAGCCAGATCCGAAATCTCCGGGGAGGCGCAGGCTTGACGGCTATTCGGTGGCCTCGAGGTTGAGCTTCTTCCTATGGGATGCCGCGCCGGACGACGCGCTGCTCGAGGCCGCTGAGAAAGGCGAACTGTACACGGCCAAGGGTTTGGCCAAGACGGTTGACCGCATGATCGCGAGCCCGCGGTTGGCGGATGGCGTACGCGCTTTCTTCGACGATATGTTTGTTTTCGACAATTTCGACAACCTCGCCAAAGACGCCTCTGTTTATCCGGGCGTCACCGGCGTGACCTTGGTTGAGGCCCGCGACCAGACGTTACGCACGGTGGTCGATCACTTGGTGACGCAAAAAAAGGACTATCGTGACCTGTTTACGACGCGCTCGACCTTTATGTCGCCGTCGTTGGCCGCGATCTATCGGGTGCCGTCGCCGCCGGGCTGGCATGCCTACGAATTCCCGGCCGACAGCCCGCGCATTGGCATCCTGACCCAGGTCAGTTTTCTGGCGATGAATGCGCATCCAGCGCGAAGCTCCGCCACACGGCGCGGCAAGGCCATGCGCGAAGTCCTCCTGTGTCAGTCGGTGCCCCTGCCGCCGCCAAACGTGGACTTTTCCGCCGTCGAAGACCCCAAGGGGATCTTCCACACGGCCCGTGAACGGGTGGCCGTGCATCTGAAAAACCCCGTGTGCGCCGGGTGTCATCGGATTACCGATCCCATTGGCCTCGCACTGGAGAATTTCGATGGCGCCGGCCAATACCGTGCGGCGGAACGCGGAACGGCGATTGACGCCAGCGGAAGCTTTGACGGCAAGGAATTTCATGATGTCGCCGGCTTGGCGCAGGCGCTGCACGATCATCCCTCGTTGCCGTCGTGCCTGGTATCGCGCGTGTATGCCTATGCCACCGGTGGCCCCATTGACGCGGCCAGCAAGTCATTGGTCGCGCACTTCACGCAGCAGTTCGGCGCCCGCGGTTACAAGCTGCCGGACCTTTATCGCGCCATTGCATTGAGCGCGGCCTTCTCGGACGTGACAGATATCCCCACCGCAGCTGCTCAGACGGTGTCGGCGAAGTAGAGGATGGAGAGATGATCGAGAATATGAACAGGCGCCGCGCCCTGCGGGGCATCCTCGGCGGAAGCGCCGTCACCGTCGGGCTTCCTCTGCTGAACGTTTTTCTGAACGGCAACGGGACAGCGCTGGCCTCGGGTGACCCGATCCCGACCCGCTTCGGCACCTGGCTGTGGGGGCTGGGGATGAACGCGGCCATCTTTACGCCCAAGAAGCTCGGCGCGAATTTCGATCTGCCGCCGGAAATCGAGTCCCTGAAGAATGTGAAACAGCACATCAATCTGTTTACGAATTTCAATACCTTCAAGGATGCCGCACCCTTGATGTGTCATCACACGGGCTGGGTGATTCTGCGCACCGGCATGGCGCCATCGCCGTCCAACGTGCGCCCCGGCGAGACCATCGACGTAACGGTGGCCAAGCGCATCGGCAATACAACGCGGTTCCAGATCTTGTCGTCCACGGCGACGGGTGATGTGCGCGACAGCTATTCCTATGAGAGCACCAACTCGATCAATCCGCCGGACTGGTCGCCGGTGCGTTTCTACCAGAAGGTATTTGGCCCGGATTATCAGGATCCGAATGCGGCGGATTTCGTACCCAATCCAAAGGTGATGATCAGAAAGAGCGTTCTGTCCGGCGTGCTCGAGGGCGCGAAATCGTTCCAACAGAAAATTGGCGCCGAAGACCGGGCGCGTCTCGACCAGTACTTTACCGGGCTGCGCGACCTGGAGCGTCAGCTCGACTTGCAGCTCACCAAGCCGACACCTTTGGCTGCCTGCAAGCATATCAAGGCTCCGGCCGACGATCCGGCGGCGGGCGTCGATGCGGGCTTGGTGTCCAAGCGCCATCGACTGATGACCGAGGTCATGGTGATGGCCCTGGCGTGCGACCAGACCCGCGTGTTCAATATGGGATACGCTGCGGAAACGGCCTCGACCACCAAGCCGGGCTATGAAAAGCCGCACCATACGGCGACGCATGAGGAGCCGTTGGGGCCGGGCGGATATCAGGAAGAGGTGTCCTGGTTTACGCGCCGCGCCATGGAAGAATGGGCCTATTTTGTCGAGGCTTTTGCCAGGACGCCGGAAGGTGACGGTACGCTTCTCGATCATACGCTGGCCTACGCGATGTCGGATATCTCCTACGCCAAGATTCATTCCCTGGACGGCATTCCGATGTTCACGGCGGGCCGGGCGGGCGGCAAGCTCAAGACCGGCCTGCACATCGACGGTGCGGCGAGCCCCGGCACACGCGTGGGCTTTACGGCCATGAAAACCCTCGGCCTCGACATCCCGTCGTGGGGCACGTTGAGCAATACGACCTCAAAAGAGATCGGCGAAATTCTGGTCTAGGGCGAAGTCATCGGATGCCGGGCAGACGCGAGTTCACTTTGGCGACGGGCGCACGGGAGCGTTCATGGGCAGATTAGCGTTGCTTGCAATCGGACTTACCCTGCTGGCGACCTCCGCCACGGCCGCCGGCCGCGCCGCGCCGGTGGAGGATTATGAAAACGTACCAATGCCACCAGGATTCCAGGTGGTTGTGACGGAGTTGGAGGGGCCTGTGTTTGCCGACGCGCGCGGCCACACGCTCTACACATGGCCATCGCGCCGTATGCGGAACGGTTATACCGGCGAAGCTAAGGGTGTGCCGGCTTGCTTCAACGAGAAGAGCACCGAGAACGCAGGCCTCATGAGCCCGTATCCGCCTGGACTTCTGCTGCCGGATCTCGATACCCGCCCGACCTGTACGGAGGCGTGGCCCGTAGCGGTGGCGCCGGCCGATGCAAAGCCGGTCGGAGCTTTCAGCATCGTCATGCGCAAGGACGGAATCCGGCAATGGCAGTACAACGATCATCCGCTGTACACCTCGTTCTTCGACCGCCGGCCTGGTGACGTGCTGGGGGGCACGACGCGCAGTGGGCGCGCCGCCGGAAACTACGCGTGGCGTACGCCAATCCAGCCGCCCGAGAAAACACCGTCTGGAATCACTGTTGCGACCACCGCCGCCGGCCGCAGGCTGGTGACCGTGGGAAAGATGTCCATTTACGTCTATGACAAGGATACGCCGAAGGCATCGGCATGCACTGGACAGTGCGAGTTAAGCTTTCCGCCAGTGCTGGCGCCCGCGGCGGCCATGGCGAAAGGGGAGTGGACGACAATCCAGCGGGCGCCCGGTGTGAAGCAATGGGCGTTCCGCGGCCAGCCGCTGTACCGCCATGCGGCGGATATCGAGCGCATGAGCATGGTGGGCGGTGACGAGCCGGGGTGGAGCGTCGTCTATACGATGAAGGCACCGCCGCTGCCGCCCGGCTTTACGTTCAAGGAGACCGATGCCGGCACGGTGGTCGCCGACTCAAGGGGCATGACGGTCTACAAGTATGTTTGTGCCGATGACGCGCTGGACCAATTGCTGTGCGACCATCCCAAAACCTCGCAGGCCTATCGCATTGCGATTTGCGGGGGTGGCGATCAAGCGCGGTGTCTGAGGGAGTTCCCGCCGGTATTGGCGCCGGAAGGCGCGAAAAGCGGCAGCAACGCTTGGGGCACGATGTACCTCGATCCGGCGACGGGACATGAGGCCGCGCCCGGAGACAAGCGCGCGCTGCACGTTTGGACGTTCCGCGATCGGCCGGTTTACACCTACGCGGGTGACAAATTCGCCGGCGATACCGATGGAGATAGCCGCGGCGAATTCAATGGCGCCCGGCAGGGATTTAACGCCCTGTTCGTGCGCGACGACTACTTCGGAAAAGCCGATTAGGGCCAACGCGGGGATGAAGATCATGTTTCGCAGATTGCAGCGGCTTTGCGCGGTGGGCGCGCTCGTTGGCCTGGCCGCGCCGGCACTGGCGGCCGACAACTCTCCTGTTAGGCAGGGGGCCATCGGTTATGCGCTGAAGGCTCTTTACTGGGCCGTTTATCAAACTCCGGACGGTAAGGACGAGTGCCCCCAAGGCTTCAACACATGGGGCCCGCGCGAAACCTTCAAGGCGCTGTTTCCGCAGGACAAGGGGCAGAAATGGACCGAGCAGGAGTCTCATCTCGCGCGCGAAATCGAAGGCTGGTTTCCGAGCGACCAGCCCGAGAAGTTTCCGTATATCGAAGCCGTGGGAAAGGTCGCACTCGGTCTCAATCTCGACGGCAAGATCGGCGCCAACGACTTCACCAGCCCGACGGGCGAGAAGGGCGTTGATAACGAACTCTACCGGGTGATCGGCTGCCAGGTTCATTATCGTTTGCCGGATGGCCAGACCACGTTTTTCGACAGCAAGGCCATCGTTACCGATCACTATAACCGCATGATGATCGAGATCACGAATGTGGATGATCTCGCCAATGATCCGGACGTGACCGTGACCGTTTATCGCGGCCTCGACCCGTTGCTGACCGATGCTACCGGTGACAACATCATCCCTGGCGGCTCGCAGCGCATCGACGTCAAACGCGGTGGACGCTTCCACCAGGTTTTCAAGGGTAGAATCGAAAACGGGGTGCTCACGACCGAAGGGAAGGATCTCACCTTTCCCTGGACGACCGGCTTCGGTACGCCGACGGTCATGATCGTCAAGGACTTGCGTTTTCAGCTCAAGCTGCGGGAAACCGGCGCCGATGGTCTTATGGCCGGCAACGTCGATATTGAGAACTTCTATAGCCAGTTAATGAAGGCGGAATCGACCCACCATGAGGCCTATGGCCAGCTTTCGCCACCGGGCCTGGCGCGCTCGCTGCGGGCCCGGGCCGACGGATATCCGGACCCGAAGACCGGAAGGATGACCACGATCTCCGCGGCGCTGGATGCTAGGTTTACGCAGGTATTCATCTTGCACCCGCCCAAGGCCATTGCGCAGAGCGCACATTCCCCGGCGGATGCGGCCTCGCGCTGAAGCGGAAAGAATACGGCGGCCCGGAACGCGATCGGGCCAAGCGGATGAAGGATCCGGAGCGCGAGTACGCGCGGCTGAAGCGACGGCTGGCCTTAAGGACTCCCAATCCAACGGCCAGCCCCACCCGGCGTACCGGAATCATTTGCCCGATCCGCGGAAAGGTTGGGCCAGCATTCGGTCCAGCCGTTGCTCACCAGGGTCGCGGAAGATTGCGAGGCCCAGCGTCATGCCGTCATGCCCGGCCGCCGGTTGATCGCGGTAGGTTCCGAACAGGCGGTCCCACCACGGCAGATTGAAGCCGTAGTTGCAGTTGGTCTCCCGAGGGATGATTGAATGATGCACGCGGTGCATGTCGGGCGTCACCATCACCCAGCGCAGCAACCGGTCGACCGCAGCCGGCATCCGGATATTGCCGTGATTGAACATCGTGACGGTGTTCAGGAGCACCTCGAACACGATCACCGCCAGCACCGGGGCGCCGAGCGCCACCACCGCGCCCATTTTCAAGAGGACCGACAACAGGATTTCGATGGTGTGGAAGCGCACCCCGGTGGTGACATCCACGTCCAGGTCGGTGTGGTGCATGCGGTGCAGCCGCCATAACGGCGGGATGGCATGGAACAGGACGTGCTGGGCATAGATCGCCAAGTCCAGCAGCATCACGGAGAGAACGACCGTTGCCCAGTCCGGCAACGCATACAGGTTAAAC
The DNA here is from genome assembly GCA_019694335.1 of Rhodospirillaceae bacterium. Classification (GTDB taxonomy): domain Bacteria; phylum Pseudomonadota; class Alphaproteobacteria; order Rhodospirillales; family Rhodospirillaceae; genus SHVO01. The sequence continues at coordinate 21,598 of JAIBCD010000053.1, forward strand.
AGTCCCCAGCCCCGCTCTGCCGCCAACCCCGACATTCCCACCGCGGCGGCCGGCAGGACGAGGCGCGCCGCCAGGGTATTCACGGCGGCGATACCGAGATTGCCCGGCCACCGCCCCAGGCGTGGCAGAACCCGCGCGCGCCGTGGCATGATGGCTTCCCAGGCGGCCACCACGGCCGTTGCGCCGAGATAGGCGCCCAGCCGCACGGCCGGCTCATGGCCGTTGGCGAACTCTGCGAGGTTTGCTGCATTCATCGGTTA
>JAIBCD010000184.1 GCA_019694335.1 Rhodospirillaceae bacterium
CGCCGCAGGCCGACGCCATCGGTCCCAGCGCCGGTCCCGCGCCCCGCTCCGTGGCCGCCATGATTGGGCCGCGCCGCGTGGCGCCGACCGGGCCTTCGGCCGGCGGCGACGATGACGAGGCCGGCCGGGCCGGTCCGGGTGCGCCCACCCGCGCGTCCCTACCGCAGACCGGCAACGGCTACCGCACCTTGACCGAATTTGACTCGACGATTTACGGCGCCGGCCACCTGCTGGCGACCCTCGACTTCCCGGCGGGCTCCTTGAGCGCCTCCGAGCGGTCGGAGCTGGGTGGCGCCGCCGACAAGCAGAAGCAGACCCGGGGCGTGGTCCGGGTGATTGGCCATGGCCCGACCAAGACCTCGGCGGCGGATCGAGCTACCACGGTCGCGCGGGAGCTGGAGCGTCTCGGCGTCCCCCGCGACCAGATCTTCACCGGCAGCGAAACCGCGTCGGGCCCCACCGAGGTCTTCGTCCATTACTAGACGGAAGATTGGCGGGATCTGATATTGTCCCCCGCCGTTCCTCCTTATAGGGAGGGGCGGCCAGCCCTTTAGGCCATTCCATGCATACCGATTTTCATCGCATCAAGCGCCTGCCCCCTTATGTCTTCGCCGAGGTGAACGCCATGAAGGCGCGCCTGCGCGCCACCGGCGAGGACATCATCGACTTCGGCATGGGCAATCCCGACCTGCCTACCCCGCCGCATATCGTCGAGAAGCTGAAGGAGATCGCCGGCGACCCGAAGGCGCACCGCTATTCGGCGTCCCAGGGCATCAAGGGCCTGCGCAAGGCGTTCGTTAACTATTACCAGCGCCGGTTCGGCGTGGACCTCGATATCAACAAGGAGGTCTGCGTCACCCTGGGCTCGAAGGAAGGCCTGGCCAACCTGGCCTCGGCCATCACCAACCCGGGCGACCTGATCCTGTCGCCCAATCCGGCCTACCCGATCCACCCGTTCGGTTTCATCATCGCCGACGGCGCCGTGCGTTCGCTGCCGTGCGAGCCCAACAACGACTTCCTGGTGGCGCTCGAGCGCGCCGTGCGCATGCAGACCCCGAAGCCGGTGGCGCTGGTGCTGAACTACCCGTCCAACCCGACCGCCATGGTCGCCGACCTCGACTTCTACGGCCAGGTGGTGGATTTCTGCCGCCACCACGGCATCTGGATCCTGTCGGACCTGGCCTACGCCGAGATCTACTTCGACATCGATCCGCCGCCGTCGATCCTGCAGATCCCGGGCGCCAAGGACATCGCCATCGAATTCACGTCGATGAGCAAGACCTATAACATGCCGGGCTGGCGTGTGGGCTTCGCCGCCGGCAACCCGATCCTCATGAACGCGCTGATCCGCATCAAGTCCTACCTGGACTACGGCGCCTTCACGCCGATCCAGGTGGCCGCCGCCGCCGCCCTCAACGGACCGCAGGATTGCGTCGCCGAGATCCGCGAGATCTACAAGGAGCGCCGCGACGTGCTGGTGGAAGGTCTGGGGCAGGGCCAGTGGCATATTCCGTCGCCGCAGGCCTCGATGTTCGCCTGGGCGCCGATTCCGGCGCAGTTCAAGCACCTGGGCGCGCTCGAGTTCTCCAAGCTGCTGATCAGCGAGGCCAAGGTGGCGGTCGCCCCCGGCACCGGCTTCGGCGAGAACGGCGAAGGCTTCGTGCGCATCGCCCTGGTCGAGAACAAGCATCGCATCCGCCAGGCCGTGCGCAATATCCGCACCTTCATGGGCAATGCCAGCACGGTTCTGGAGCGCGCCGAGCTGCGCGTGGCCAAATAATGGCCGCGCCGCTCAAAATCGCCATCGCCGGCCTCGGCACCGTCGGCGCCGGGGTGCTCAAGCTGTTGGCCGCCAACCAGGCCTTGATCAGCGCCCGCTGCGGCCGCGAGATCAAGGTCACGGCGGTGTCCGCGCGCGACAAAGGCAAGGACCGGGGCGTGTCGCTCGACGGCCTCCGCTGGTTCGACAAGGCTGTGGACCTCGCGAAGGAGGCCGACGCCGATGTGATCGTGGAATTGATCGGCGGCTCCGACGGCGACGCCAAGGCCGTGGTCGAGGCCGCGCTGGCGCGCAAACGGCATGTGGTCACCGCCAACAAGGCGTTGCTCGCCCATCACGGCGTTGCGCTGGCCAAGACCGCCGAGGCGGCGGGCGTGAGCCTCGCCTTCGAGGCGGCGGTGGCGGGCGGCATCCCGATCGTCAAGGCGCTGCGCGAAGGGCTGGCCGGAAACGCCATCAGCCGCATCACCGGTATCCTCAACGGCACCTGCAACTACATCCTCTCGACCATGCGCGCGACCGGCCGCGATTTCGCCGACGTGCTCAAGGAAGCGCAGGATCTGGGGTATGCCGAGGCCGATCCGTCGTTCGACATCGACGGCGTCGACGCGGCGCATAAACTGGCCTTGCTGACCAGCGTCGCGTTCGGGACGCCGGTGGACATCGAGACGGTGCATGTCGAAGGCATCCGCCACGTCTCCAGCATCGACATCAAGTACGCCGACGAGTTCGGGTACCGCATCAAGCTGCTGGGGGTCGCCGAGCGCCTGGCGAACGGCGCCATCATGCAGCGCGTCTATCCGTGCCTGATCACCCCGGCGAGTCCGCTGGCCGCGGTCGAGGGGGTGTTCAACGCGGTGCTGGCGGAAGGCGATTTCGTCGGCCGTTCCATGTACGAAGGCCGCGGCGCGGGCGCCGGGCCGACCGCCTCGGCGGTGGTGTCGGATCTGATGGATATCGCCGGCGGCCGGCGCGTGCCGACGTTTGGCATTCCCGCGGCCAGCCTGAGGACGCTGCCGGCGGCGCCCCTCGACCAGCATGTCGGCGAATATTATGTGCGCCTCCTGGTGGCGGACCGCCCCGGCGTGTTCGCGGATGTCGCGGGCGCGTTCCGCGACGAAGCCGTGTCCATGGAATCCGTGCTCCAGCGCGGGCGCAACGCCGACGCCAAGGTCAACGTTGTGATCATCACCCACGAAGCGCCGGAGCCGGCCGTGCTGCGCGCCCTCAAGCGCCTGCAAGCCAACGCCGCGCTGCAAGAACCCCCGCATATGATGCGGATCGAAAACCAGAAATGAGATATCAATGAAAACGTTCGACAACTCGTACACCAACGTCCGCGAGCGCAACCTGGCCCTGGAGGTGGTGCGCGTCACCGAGGCAGCGGCGCTGTCGGCTTCGCGCCTGATGGGGCGCGGCGACGAGAAGGCCGCCGACCAGGCGGCGGTGGACGCCATGCGCCAGGCGCTCAACGGTCTCAATATCGACGGTACCGTCGTGATCGGCGAGGGCGAACGCGACGAAGCCCCGATGCTTTATATCGGCGAGAAGGTCGGCTCGGGCGAAGGCCCCAAGATCGACATCGCGCTCGATCCCCTGGAAGGCACCACCATCACCGCCAAGGGCGGCGCCAACGCGCTGGCCGTTATCGCCATGGCGGAGGCCGGCGGCTTCCTCAACGCGCCCGACGTCTACATGGACAAGATCGCGGTCGGCCCCGGCCTCCCCGAGGATGTGGTCTCCCTGGACGCCAGCCCCGAAAAGAACCTCAAGGAACTCGCCAAGGCCAAGCATTGCGAGATCGAGGATCTTCTGGTCTGCATCCTGGATCGACCCCGCCATGCCGAATTGATCGCCAAGACCCGCGCCGCGGGCGCCCGCATCATGCTGATCACCGACGGCGACGTCTCGGGCGTGATCGCCACCGCCCAGCCTGACGCGGGCGTGGATATCTACATGGGCACCGGCGGTGCGCCGGAAGGCGTCCTGGCCGCGGCGGCCTTGCGTTGCATCGGCGGACAGATGCAGGGGCGCCTCCTGTTTCGCAACGACGATGAGAAGAGCCGGGCCTCGCGTTGGGGCGTCAAGGATCTGAACCGGGTCTACAAGCTGCTCGACCTAGCCAAGGGCAACGTGATGTTTGCCGCCACCGGCGTCACCACCGGCCCGATGCTGAAGGGCGTGCGGCGGTTCGCGGGCGGCGCGATCACGCACTCCCTGGTGATGCGCTCCAAGACCCGCACCGTGCGCTATATCGACGCCCATCACCACTTCGAGCACGAAGGCGCCTGAGCTGGACTCGTTCCTCGGCATCGACCGTTCGATCCTGGGCCGGTCCTGGCGCCTTAGGCCCGCCGCCGACGCCGACGTTTCCGCGCTCACGCGCCAGGCCGATGTCTCCGACGCGGTGGCCCGTGTGCTGGCGTCGCGCGGGGTCGGCGCCGACGGCGCGGAACTGTTCCTGCGGCCT
>JAIBCD010000185.1 GCA_019694335.1 Rhodospirillaceae bacterium
GTTTGGAGTTGGATTGTTTGGAGGTGGGCGCGGGCGGTTGTTTGGCGGCCGGCGGCGCCTTCGGCGCGACGACCGCCGCGGTCGCCGTCACCGGCGCCAGCGCGACCGACGTGATCGCCTCGCGCGGGGCGGCGACGACGCGCGGCATTTCCGGCGGGTGGTCCTTGAGCGTCAGGTTTTTCAGGTTCAGGCTTTCCGTGGCGTCGATCTCGACCCGCACATGGGCGGTGCCGACTTCGTAGAAGCCCAAGAGCTGCGCCGCGCGGCGCGACAGGTCGATGATGCGGCTGGAATGAAATGGCCCGCGGTCATTGACGCGCACGTTGAGCTGGCGGCCGTTGTCCAGGTTGGTCACGCGCACCACCGACGGCATCGGCAGCGTCGGATGGGCCGCGGTGATGGCGTTCATGTCGTATTTTTCGCCATTGGCGGTCTTCTTGCCGTGGAAGTCCTGGCCGTACCAGGAGGCGATGCCTTCCTGCACATAGGCGTAGTCCTCGGCGGGGTAATACCACTTGCCGTCCACCTGATAGGGCGTGCCGATCTTGAAATAGCCCTCGGGTTCGGCGGCGGCGACGGGCGGCGGCGCGCTCGGGGCCGGCGGCCCTTGCGTGGTGGCGCAACCGGCGAGGCCAAGCCCCGCCGCCACCAGTCCGGCCATCTGTTTCAACACGCGCACAGGCATCCCCACAGCAAACGCACGGAAACTCTACCGGCAGTGGCTATGGGCGCCTTTTACTCTAAATATGCTGGTTGCTCAAGTTGACCGGGCCGAACTTGCAGTTGTTTAAGAACCCCGCGGCGGAAGGCTGCAAGCCACGTGAAGCAGATATGCGAAGTCTATGGGGGAAAGCTCGCGGCTAGGAACCCGCCACTGCCGGTGTCGCCGCTTTGGCGCGCACCGCCGCCATGAGGGGCGCATCGACATATCCATCCGGCGGCAAGCCGTTGGCGCGCTGAAAGCTCCGCGCGGCCTGTTTGGATACCGGTCCGAGCACGCCGTCGGGCGTGTTCTTCAAGAAGCCGAGCGCGGCGAGGTCGGTCTGTAGCTGGAGCACGTCCTCGCGTTTCAGCGGCGGATCGTTCTGCCCCGCCGCCACCAGCGGTCCGCCGCCGGAGATCCGGTCGGCGAGATGGCCGACGGCGAGCGCGTAGGAAACCGAGCGGTTCCACTTCATGATCACCCGGAAGTCTTCATAGACCAGGAACGCCGGCCCCTTCACGCCGCCCGGAAGCACCAGCGCGGCGTCCACGTCCTGCGCCGGCAACGCGCCGCCGCCGGCGCGGGTCACGCCGAGACGCGCCCATTCCCTGAGCGGCTTGATGGTTTCCTTGGCGTCGGTGTCGAGGCTCGCGAGGCTTACGTCGAAGCCGGCGGGCAGGCTCACTTCCCTGCCCCAGGTGCGCGTGGCATCCCACCCGAGGTTCTTCAGGAAATTGGCGGCGGAGCCGAGCGCATCGGGCACGTCGCCCCAGATGTCCTTGCGGCCGTCGCCGTCCTCGTCCACGGCATTCTTCATGAAGGTGGACGGCATGAACTGGGTGTTGCCCATGGCGCCCGCCCAGGAGCCCTTCATGCGGTCGAGGGTGATGTGGCCCTGGTCGAGGATGGTGAGCGCGGTGAACATCTCGGCCCTGAACATGGCTCCGCGCCGGCCATCGTAGGCCAAGGTCGCGAGCGCGTTCACCACTGGGAAGTCGCCGGGAATCTTGCCGTAGGCGGTCTCCAGTCCCCAGAACGCCACCAGGAAGCGGCCGGGCACGCCGTATTTTTTCTCCAGCGCAGCCAGCAATGTCCGGTGGCGCTCCATCATCGCCACGCCTTCATTGATCCGCGCCGGGGTCACGGCGTTGGCGAGATAGCGGGAGAAGGTCTGGGTAAATTCCGGCTGACGGCCGTCCAGTTCGACCACGCGCGGGATCGGCGCGATGCCGGTCAGCGCGGCGGTCACGGTCGCCGGCCGGATGCCTTTGGACAGTGCTTCGGTCCGGGCGTCCGCGAGCCAGGCGTCGAACGACGGCTTGGTGTCGGGCAGCGGCACGGCGGCGACGGGCGGCGCCGACGGCGGCGCGGCGGCGGGCATTGGCGGCGGCGCGCTCTGGCAGCCGGCGAGCAGGACGCCGAAAGCGGCCGTGGCGGCCCATCGAGACGTGGGGCGGAAGGTGCGGGTCATGGTGACGGTTCTTCGAAAATCACTGAGCAATTGCCGGAGGATACGGCACATCCGCGGTGCCCGCAGCAGTGGAAATAAACAGGCGCATCCGCTAGACTGCCGGCTACAAAATTGGGGATAGGGAAGCGGGCTCATGGCGGACGAAGCCTTCAGTTATACCGGCAAGGCGGCGGGCACGGCGGCGGATGCCGCGGCCCAGGCGGTGCAAAGCGGCGGGTTCCTCACGGACTGGCTGTTCAACATGTTCGCCGCCGCCATCGACCTCCAAGTCCATTCTCCGATCCTGACCGCGGTTTACGCCGGCATGCTGGTGGGGCTGCTGGTTCTCAGGATGTTCCTGGACAACCCGATCAAGTTCCTCGGCTGCACGCTGATCTACGTTTATACCACAGTTCAGTCGTTTTCGATGTTCCGCGCTTCGTCCTACGTCGTGGATTTCACCGAGCCCGGCTGGATGGTGACCGCCAAGAGCCTGTGGTTCGCGGCGTTGTTCACCGGCGTCTGGGTGTGGGGCGTGAGCCGCGTGCTGCAGGCGTTCTTCTCGACCCTCGCGACCACCGGGCTCGGGCGGCTACTGGCGCCGATCAATCCGCTGCGCCTGCTCGACAAGTTCCGCAAGTCAGATGCCGATCTCGAGGCCATGGAAGGCGGTTCGGCCAAGAACCCCAAGCGCCAGAACACCGCGATCATGTTCACCGACATCGTCGGCTACTCGGCGCAGATGGGTAAGAACGAAGCCGCCATGGTGGCCAAGCTGCAGATCCACAACGAGATCATGCGCAACCAGATCGTGCGCAACCGCGGCACTGTCATCAAGACCATCGGCGACGCGTTCATGGTGCGCTTCCGTTCGGCGGAAAGCGCGGTGCAATGCGCGATGGATTGCCAGAAGGCGATCGGCGCCTACAACAAGGGCAAGCCCGACGGCGACCAGTTCCACATTCGAATTGGTGTCCACATGGGCGAAGTCATCCACACCGGCACCGATGTGTTCGGCGAAGGCGTGAACATCGCCGCGCGTATCGAACCCAAGGCCGACCCGGATGGCATCTGCGTCTCGGACGTCATCGCCAATGCCGCGCGCAACAAGGTGCCGGCGCACTTCATGTCCCTGGGCCGCTTGCCGATGAAGAACATCGCCAATCCGCCCGAGCTGTTCAAGGTCTTCGCCGTCGAGGAAAGCGCGCCGAAGGTGGCCAAGGCCGGCGGCCAGCCCGCGGCCGCGGCGGCCGGCGGCGCCGCCCCGGGCGGCACTTTCAAGATTTAGGCCGGCAAGATCTGGATGCGTTTCCTTCTTGTCGCCGTCTTGCTCGCCCTCGCCGCTCCGGCGGGTGCCGCGGATAAGATTACATTGGGGACCGACTGGCGCGCCGAGCCCGAGCACGGCGGCTATTACCAGGCGCTGGCCACCGGCCTCTACGCCAAGGCGGGCCTCGATGTGACCATCCGCCAGGGCGGGCCGCAAGTGAATCACAACCAGCTGCTCGCCGCCGGGCGTATCGACTTCGCGGTCGCGCCCAATTCCTTCATCCCGCTCAACTACGTTTCCCAGAATATCCCGATGGTGGCGGTGGCCGCCCTGTTCCAGAAGGATCCGGCGGTGCTGATCGCCCATGCCGGGCAAGGCAACGATTCCTTCGCGGCGCTCAAGGGCAAGAAGATCATGATCTCGCCCGACACGCGGATCGGCTTCTGGCGCTACCTCAAGAACCGCTTCGGCTACACCGACGACCAGATCGCGCCCTACACCTTCAACCTGGCGCCGTTCCTGGCCGATCCCAAGGCCATCCAGCAAGGCTATCTCGGCTCCGAGCCGTTCGAGATCGAACGCGCCGGCCAGAAACCGGTGGTGCTGTTGATGGCGGACTCAGGCTACGCCAGTTATGCCTCGCTGATCGTCACCGCCCGCAAGCTCACCGAGGACGAGCCCGACTTGGTGCGCAGTTTCGTCGCCGCCAGCATCGAAGGCTGGCGCAGTTACCTCGACGGCGATCCCGCGCCGGCGGAGAAACTCATCAAGGCCGACAACCCCGATATGAGCGACGCCCTGCTCGCCTATGGCCGCAAGG
>JAIBCD010000186.1 GCA_019694335.1 Rhodospirillaceae bacterium
TGATCGAGGCGCGCAGCCCGACCTTGCCATGGATGGCCGGCGCGGAGAGACCCTTCATGCCCTTGTCGAGGATGAAGCCGCGGATGCGGCCGTCATCGGTCTTGGCCCAGACCACGAACACATCCGCGATCGGGCTATTGCTGATCCACATCTTGGCGCCGGAGAGCAGGTAGCCGCCATCCGCGCCGCGCGCGCGGGTGACCATGCTGCCCGGGTCCGAGCCATGATTCGGCTCGGTCAGGCCGAAGCAGCCGACCCATTCGCCGGTGGCGAGCTTGGGGAGGTATTTGCGCTTCTGCGCCTCCGATCCAAACTCGTTGATCGGCACCATCACCAGCGAGGACTGCACGCTCATCATCGAACGGTAGCCGGAATCGACGCGCTCTATTTCGCGTGCGATCAGCCCGTAGCTGACATAGTTGAGGCCCGCGCCGCCGTATTCCTCGGGGATCGTCGGCCCGAGCAGGCCGAGCGCGCCCATCTCGTCGAAGATCGCTCGGTCGGTGCGCTCGTGGCGAAAGGCGTCGAGCACGCGCGGGCCGAGCTTTTCCTGCGCATAGTCGTGCGCGGTCTGGCGCACCATGCGTTCTTCCTCGCTCAACTGGGATTCGAGGTCGTAGGGATCCTCCCAGTTGAACGCCGCCTGTCCGTGGGCCATCGTCCGCTCCCCTGCCTCAGGCCTTGGGTTTGGCGAGGACCTGCTCGGCGAACTTGTCGTCGAACAGCGCACCTTCGGCGACCAGCTGGCGGTACTTGATGAAGTCGATCAGGTCCTTGCCGGTGGCTTTCTTCTGGTCGAAGGCGTTGAAACCCAGCCAGGCCTCGTGATTCATGTTGGCGGCCAGCCAGTGCCGGTTGGCGAGCTTGAACTGGTCCCAGAAGAACTTCTTCTTGCCGCGGATGCCGTCGATCGACTTCATCAGGCAATGCGGGAACAGGTTGGTGAATTTCCACACCAGTTCATTGACGGCGGCATCGAGGCGGGAAAAGTCGGTGGTGCACTGGGCCATCAGTTCGCGCGCGGCCTTGACCTGGTCGGAGGGGATCGATTCGCCATAGACCAGCTCGCCGTCGTCGACATAGGCATCGGTGCGCACCAGCGGGTTCCGCACCCACTGGCCGTCCTTCTTCAGCACCGGCACGACCTTGGTCACCAGGTTCTTGGCCTTCATCTTGTAGGCGCTCCAGGTCTCGCAGGAAACGCAGTTGTACATCGCGTCCTCCATGTTGAGCATCCAGGGCAGGAAGTCTGTCGAGCCGCCGTCGGGCGCGCTGCCGTGCTTGGGGCCGGCCTGGCCGAAGATGGCGAGGTCGGAGGTAATGGTCAGGTCGGTGGCCATGCCGATTTCCTGGCCGCCGGCGACGCGCATGCCATTGACGCGGCAGATGGTCGGCTTCTTGCAATTGAGGATGGCATCGACCATGGCGTTGAATAGGTCCATGTATTCGCCATACTCGTTGGGCCGCTTCGAGTAATAGGCCGCGTACTCGGCGGTGTTGCCGCCGGTGCAGAACGCCTTGTCGCCGACGGCGGTAAACACGGTGGCGACCACCGCGCGGTCGCTGGAGGCGCGCTGGAAGCCGGCGATCACCGCCTTGACCATCTCGGTGGTGTAGGAGTTGTACTGCGCCGGATTGTTGAGGATGATCCACGACACGAACAGGCCGGGCACGGTGTTGCCTTGCGGATCGACGATCGGCCGCCGTTCGTAGATGACCGAGGGCGCCTCGGCGCCGAAGTGCTCTTCGCCGAGCAGGGCGTGGTCCTTCATGTCGTTGTCGCGGCGCAGCCATTCGAGTGCCATGTGTGTCTCCTGGTAAGTGTCTTTGGATGGTGTGTGGATCAGTGGAAATCGGGCGTCAGCACGACGCGCCGCTTGAGTTGTCCGTGGTGGGCCAGATCGAAGACTTCGGCGATCTGGCTCATCGGGCGGGTCTCGACGAAGGGCGCGAGTTGAATGCGGCCGTCGAGGCACATTTCCAGCACCGCCGGGTACTTGTCGGGCGTACAGCCCCAGGTGCCGATGATCTCGGCATCGAAAGCCATCAGCTTGGACAGCATGTAGCTCGTCTCGTCGGTGCCGTAGCCGACCACCACCAGGGTGCCGACGAAGGACAGCAATGAAAGCGCGGTTTCCTGCCCGGGCTTGGTGCCCGTGCATTCGAAGATCTTCCAGCCGACGTTGGCCGACACGCCGGCCGCCTTGGCGACGGCCTTGAACTGCTCCTTGAGTTCCTTGGTCGACAGCCCTTTCGGGTTGATCGTCGCATCCGCGCCGTAGCCTTCCATCATCTTCAGTTTCTCGGCATTGATGTCGATGCCGACCACCACCTTGGCACCCATGCCCTTGGCCACCTGGACCATGAAGCTGCCGACGCCGCCAGCGGCGCCGACCACCACCACCAGGTCGCCGCTGCCCAGCCGCGCGCGCACCGCCGCCTGATAGGGCGTGGTCACCGCGTCGGCCACCACGGCGAGATGTTCCAGCGGCACCCCCTTGCGCTCGCCGACGACGCAGAGGAACTTCGACGCCACCACGATGTGACTGGAAAAGCCGCCGTAAATGCCCATCGAATTTCCCGGCATCTTCTGCGCCAGGCAACGGTTGCCGCGCCCTGACTTGCAAAGATCGCATTCGCCGCAGGGAATCACCGCCGGTACGATCACTTCGCGGCCGATCAGCCCCGGCTCGCCGCCGACCACCACGCCGCTCACCTCGTGGCCCAGTGACAGCGGCGGCTTCTGCACCGTCGGCACACCCATGTAGAAGTAGGACAAATCGGTATGGCAGACGCCGCAGCCCCTGATCTCGACCACCGCGTCACCAGGCTGCAAGGCCGGCAGCGGAACGCGCGTGCGGGCCAGGGTGCCGGGTTCGGTCATCTGCCAGGTGTCGATTTGGTCGGGAATCATCGTTCGTCTCCGTCGCGTGAGTCGTGGGTTGTGAAAGTCAGCTATGGCGCCACGCCGGCGTGCGCTTTTCGAGGAAGGCGGCGAGGCCTTCGCGGGCATCGTCGGTCTTCATCAATTCCTGGAGGTACACGCGCTCCGCGCCGTCCAAAGCGGGCATGAAGGGTTGGGCGGAGGCGACGCGTATCGCGCGCAGCGTGCTCGCCAGCGCGACGCCGGACAACTTGAGGAAGGGTGCAACGAACGCATGCACGTCGCTGGCAAAGGATTCGCGCGGAAACACGCGATTGAGCAGCCCCATTTCGAGGCCCTGCTCCGCGCTGAAGTTCTCGCCGCCGAGCAGGATTTCCTTGGCCCGCGTGGGCGTCATCATGCGCGGCAGCAGCACGGCGGCCACCGGCGGGAATACCGCCAGCTTGATTTCCGGCTGGCCGAACTTGACACCCGCGGCGGCCACGATCATGTCGCAACCGATCGCGAGTTCCATGCCGCCACCCAGTGCGGCGCCATTCACCGCCGCGATGGTCGGCATCGGCAGCGATTTCAGGCGGCGGAAAATGCCGTGGAAGCCGTCGATCATCGCATCCACCTTGTCCGGCGTGTGGTCCGCCACCTCGACCCCGGCCGAGAAGGCCTTGCCGGCGCCGGTGAGCAGCAGCAGGCGCACGCCGCGATCCGCGCGCGCGGCGTCGAGCGCGGCGTTGATCTCCGTCATCATCGGGATGTCCAGCACGTTGAGCGGCGCGCGGTCCAGCGTCAGCGTGGCGAGCCCGTCATTGACGGCGTAGTTGATCGATTGAAATTCGGACACCTTGGCTCCTTTCGTGTGGGATAGGCGTTGGCGTTCAGAACAGGTCGTCGAGTTCGTCGGCGCCGCCACCCGGCATCTTTCCGTATTGCTGGAGATAGGCCTGGATCATCTGCGACTCGCGCGAGGTATACATCGCGGCTTCCTCGAACACGAAATAGCGCGCCTCGCTGCCGGCGTCGAGTTGCGCGGAGAGTCCTCCGCGCAGGTTCTCCACGCCCTTGATCATCAGCACCGCCTTGTCGGCGTCAAGCAATTGGAATACGCCCGCCTCGGCCGGCACGCCGGCGATCGCCCCGGCGGAAAACTCCAGCCAGGATTCCGGCGGCAGCACCACCTGCGAGATCTGCGGTGCCAGGTTGCACTTGAGGCAGCGTGCCGCCTCGCTGCGTGCGGTGGCGTCGTCGAAACCCAGCTCGACTTCGTCCCATCCCGTGCGTGCCGCCGGCGCGAGCATGATCGGATGCAGCTTGCGGCGCCGGTTGAAGCCGTCCTCGCGACCGATGTGCGGTTTGGTCTGCCA
>JAIBCD010000187.1 GCA_019694335.1 Rhodospirillaceae bacterium
GGCAGATGAAGAATCTTCGCGTCTACGCGGGTGCCGAGCATCCCCATGTGGCGCAGCAGCCCGAGACGCTGGACGTCGGCGCGCTGAACTCCAAGAACAAGAGGGTCGCATAACATGGCTGAGCTCAGCTCTCTCGCCGAACTCGGCGCCGCCACCGGCCGCGCATCCGCCGTCGCCGCTACCCCCGTGCATGTGCAGAAGCTCGACCGCAGCGGCCGCGCCTATGCCACCGGCAAGCGCAAGGACGCCATCGCCCGCGTGTGGGTGAAGCCGGGCTCCGGCAAGATCATCGTCAACGAGAAGGAATTCGCCGCCTATTTCGCGCGGCCGGTCCTGCAGATGATCCTGCGCCAGCCGATCATCGCGGCCAACCGCGAGGGCCAGTTCGACGTCATCGCCACCGTCACCGGCGGCGGACTGTCCGGCCAGGCCGGCGCGGTTCGCCACGGGATTTCCAAGGCGCTGACGTACTATGAACCCGGTCTGCGCGCCGTGCTCAAGAAGGGCGGCTTCCTGACCCGCGACAGCCGCACCGTCGAGCGCAAGAAGTACGGCAAGGCGAAGGCCCGCCGCTCCTTCCAGTTCTCGAAGCGCTGATCGCTCTTCGACGCGATTGCAAAGGGGCTGCCGGTTGGCGGCCCCTTTTGCATTTGTGCTGCGGAATGGCGGAGGGCGCTGCCTTCCCTTGAGCCTCCCGCTGAAATTTAGGGGTCGCAATTGCGGCCGGAATGGCCAATAAAGGCCGCGCTCGAAAACGAGGGGTGCCGCCTGATGCCGTCATCGTCGATCGACCACGCCTTCACCGCGCGCGGCAATCTGGGCCGCGCGAGCGACCCCACCTATGCCGGCGCGCTGTCCTTCATGCGCCGCCGCTACACCAAGGACACCCGCGGCGCCGAGGCGGTGGTGTGGGGCATTCCGTTCGACGCGTCCGTGACCAACCGGCCCGGCGCTCGCTTCGGCCCGCAGGCGATCCGGCGCGCCTCCGCGATCTTCGACAACGACCCGCAATACCCCTTCCATCGCGATCTTTTCGCGGAGCTGGCCGTCATCGACTATGGCGACTGCCTGCTCGACATGGGCAACCACCAGAAGACGCCCTCGACGATCGAGCGTGCCGCCGCGAAGATCCTCAAGTCCGGCGCCTTCCTGCTGACGCTGGGCGGCGACCATTTCGTGACCTGGCCTGTGCTGAAGGCGCACGCGGCGATCCACGGCCCGCTGGCGCTGGTGCAGTTCGATGCCCACCAGGACACCTGGGACGATGACGGCAGGCGCATCGACCACGGCTCCTTCGTCGCCCGCGCCGTGCGCGAGGGCGTCGTCGACCCCGACCGCTCGATCCAGGTCGGCATCCGCACCCATGCGCCGGACGATTTCGGCATCAAGATCATCCATGGCCACGAGGTGGAGGAGATGCGCGCGGCCGACATCGCCTATGCCATCACGGATCGCGTCTACGGCCACAAGGCCTATGTGACCTTCGACATAGACTGCCTCGACCCCGCCTTCGCGCCGGGCACGGGCACCCCGGTGGCGGGCGGGCCGTCCTCGGCAAAGATCTTCTCGGCCCTGAGGCAGCTGACCAAGGTCGACATCGTCGGTGCCGACGTGGTCGAGGTTGCACCGCCCTACGACCACGCCGATATCACGGCGATTGCCGGCGCCACGGTCGCGCAGATCTATCTGGGGCTGCTGGCGGAGAAGAAGGCGCGGGTGCACGGCTGATCCTGTTGCGATCTCGATTCAAGTCGCGACGGCAAGCATCTGGTTTCCAAAGGGAAGCCCACAGGACGAGGACATGAGACCAAAGATCTTCATCGACGGCGAACACGGCACCACCGGCCTGCAGATCAGGTCGCGGCTGGCGCGCCGCGACGACCTCGCCATCCTGTCGATCCCGGAAGCCGAGCGCCGCAACCCGGACATCCGCGCCGAGTTGCTGAACGCGGCCGATATCGCCATCCTGTGCCTGCCCGACGACGCGGCGCGCGAGGCCGTCGCCATGCTTGAGGGCCGCAATTCGACGCGCATCATCGACACCTCCACGGCGCACCGGGTCCACCCGGGCTGGGCCTACGGCTTTGCCGAGATGGACCCCGCGCAGAAGGACAGGATCGCCGGCGCGCGGCACGTGGCCAATCCCGGCTGCTATCCCACCGGCGCGATCGGCCTCATCCGGCCGCTGGTCATGGCCGGCATCCTCCCCGCCGACTATCCGGTGACGGTCAACGCGGTCTCCGGCTATACCGGCGGCGGCAAGCAGATGATCGCGCAGATGGAGGACGCCTCGCGCGCCGATCACATCGCGTCGCCGCACTTCCTCTACGGGCTGCCGCTGCAGCACAAGCACGTGCCCGAGATGCAGACGCACGGGTTGCTCGCGCGCCGCCCGATCTTCTCGCCGTCGGTCGGTCGCTTCGCGCAAGGCATGCTGGTGCAGGTGCCGCTGTTCCTGGCAGACCTCAATGGCGGGTCTTCCCTGGCCGACCTTCACGCCGCGCTGGTGGCGCACTATGCCGGGCAGGACGTGGTCGAGGTGGTGCCGCTGGAGCAGAGCGCGAAGCTTGCGCGGCTCGACCCCACCGAGCTTGCCGACACGGACCGCATGCGCCTCTACGTCCTGGGGAGCGAAGGGGGTGGTCAAGCCAACCTCGTCGCCTCGCTCGACAATCTCGGCAAGGGCGCGTCCGGTGCCGCCGTGCAGAACATGGACCTGATGCTGGGCACGAAAAATTGAGCCGCCTGCGTGGCGTTCACGCACTTGCCAGCGTCAGTCGCTGTCCGTAGTTTCCCGGCGTTTTTTTGCTGATGAGGGACGGCAATGACGAAACCAACGCGCGCGCTCGCGACACTGAGCGCACTCATGCTTCTGGGCACCATGGGAACGGCGATGGCCGCTCCTGAATTCTCCGCGGACGTGCCAGCAAAGATCACCACGCCGGAGACTGTCGAGACCAGCCTCGGCACGCTGCACTTCAAGCACGGCGCGCCGGATTCCGCGACATCGGCGCTGGTCTACGACAACCTCGACCGCATGCGCGGCACCCAGGCGTTTCTGCGCGGCATGTCGGCGACTTCGGTCCGCGCCGCCTGCAACGGGATAGAAAGCGTGGGGGTGAAAGCAAACCGGGCCTTCGGCATCACCGAGGACCTGATGGATGCGCGAACTCTGTTCCTGACGCCCAACACTACCACCGTCTATGTCTTCGCCTGCCTCGACCTTTCTGACGGGCCGATGGTGATGGAGGTGCCGACAGGCGTGCTGGGGCCGGTTGACGACGCCGACTTTCGTTGGGTCACGGACATCGGCCTGACGGGACCGGATGCAGGCAAGGGCGGCAAGTACCTGTTCGTGCCGCCGGGGTGGAAGGACCCGCTGCCCTCCGACGGCTATTTCGAGGCCAAACCCGCCACCAACACGCTTCTCGTCTTCTTCCGGGCCTTCGTGAAGGACGGCGACATCCCGGGCGCCGTGGCCCATGTGAAGGCCGGCGCGAAGCTCTACCCGCTGCATGCCATGACCGAAACGGGCGAGCCGCCCGCCAACGAGTGGGTGAACACGTCGGGCCAGAAATTCAACACCATCAGTGCCAACGACTACAGCTTCTACGAAGAACTGAACGAGGTCGTGCAGAAGGAGCCGGCGGACTTCGTCGATCCGGATACCGTCGGCCTCTATGCCTCGATCGGCATCCGCAAGGGCCAGCCCTTCGCGCCGGACGATCGCATGAAGAAGATCCTGAACGATGCGGTTGCGATAGGCAATGCCACGGCCCGCACGATTCTGTTCGACAACCGCGACCCGCTGACCAAGTTCTATCCCGACCGCCAGTGGCTGACGCCCTTCGTCGGCGGCAGCTACCAGTTTCTGGACGGTGCCGAGCGGCTGCTGGATGCGCGTGCGATGTTCTTCTACTACGCGACCGGCATCACCCCGGCCATGTCGATGGCCAAAGTGGGTTCGGGCTCTGCCTATGCGGGGGCTTTCAGGGATTCGAAGGGCGATTTCCTGGACGGCGGCAAGACCTACAAGATCACCCTGCCCGGCCCGGTGCCTGCCAAGGCCTTCTGGTCCTTCGTCGTCTATGACAACCTGACCCGGTCGCTGCTGGAAACGGACCAGAAGCTTGCCGGAGTGGACAGCACCGACAAGAAGATGAAGGTGGAAGCGGACGGGTCGGTGACCGTCTGGTTCGGGCCGAAGGCGCCCGAGGGGCAGGAGTCGAACTGGGT
>JAIBCD010000188.1 GCA_019694335.1 Rhodospirillaceae bacterium
GGCTGCGGCGCCAGCGGCGGCGGCGCGGGCGTCACGACTTCTGCCGACAGGGGTGCGGACGGCGCAACCGGCTGCGGCGACGGCAGCGGCTGAACCGCGACGGGCGTGGATAAGGCCTGTTCGGCGCTGGCGCCGGCAGCCGTGGCCGCGGCTGCCGCCGCCGTGGCGGCGCCGGGCACGCCGGTGCTGACGCCGGCCGACACGGGCGCTGCGCCCGGCAGCGGCGGCAGGTTTTCCGCGACGATGGGGCGCGTGTTGCGCGGCGCGGCCATGACCGGCGGCAGGTCGGCGTTGCCGGCGCTGGCGATAGCGCGCACCGGGCCCGCCGCGTTGGTGAAGGGATCGGGGATCCACACATCGGTCCCGGCCCTGATCTGCGATCCCATCGGGAAATCGTTCGCGGACGCCAAGGTCGCTTCGTCCACGCCGTAGCGCCGGGCGATGGAGGACAGCGTGTCGCCGTCCTGGGCCCTGTAGGTGCGCGCGGCGTCGAGGATCAGGGTCTGGCCGACGGTGAGTGCGTAGGGCGGCGCGATGCCGTTGCGCGCGGCGATCACCCGCGTCGGCACATCGTAGCGGCGCGAGATGATGTAGAGCGTATCGCCCGGCTCCACCGTGACCGTGCGCGAACGGCCGCTGTCCATCAGGAACCCGCCCTGATAGTCGGGCGGCGGATTGAAATCCGGCGCGCAGGCCGACAGCGCCAGCAGGCCAATACCCGCGCACAAAATCCGCTTCATTTACGACCTCACCTCGGGAACGCCTTGTACCAGGGGCACGAACCGCACCGGGAACAGGCGTTCGCTCTTGAACTGCTTGCCGTTCTTCTTCACGCGGATGACCTCCTGATGGAGGCCCGCCACGTCGCCGACCGGCAACACCATCACGCCGCCCTCGTCCGACAATTGCGCCACCAGGTCCGGCGGCACGATGCGCGCGGCGGCGGTGACGAGGATGCGTTCGAACGGGGCCTGGGCCGGCCAGCCCTTATATCCGTCGCCCACCATTGTGGTGATATTATGAAGCCCGAGGCCGGTGAAGCGCTTCTCGGCCTCGGCCAGCAGGTCGCGGTGCCGCTCGACGGTGTAAACCCGGCGCGCAAGCTTCGACAGGATCGCGGCCTGGTAGCCCGAGCCCGTGCCCACCTCGAGCACCTTCTGGCGGTCGGAAATCTCCAGCGCCTGGGTCATCAGGCCCACCACCAGGGGCTGGCTGATGGTCTGGCCGCAACTGATCGGCAGGGCCTGGTTGGCGTAGGCCTGGTCCTGGAAGGATTCCGCCACGAATTGTTCGCGCGGCACCCGCTCGATGGCGGCGAGAACCTTGGTGTCGGTGACGCCCGCGTTGCGCAGGTCCATCACCAGGCGGATTTTCCTGCTCTCTACACTCACGCTTTGTACTTCTTTGTGAGCGTATCCAGCGTGTCTTGGTGCGTGAGATCGACGTTGAGCGGCGTGATGGCGATGAAGCCGTCGTCCACCGCCTTCAGGTCGCCTTCGTTCTCGCGTCCCTGATAGCGCTGCTCGCCGATCCACAGGTACGGACGGCCGCGCGGATCGTGACGCAGGATAAAGTCCTCGCCCATCTTGTGGCGGCCCTGGCGCGACGGCTTCACGCCGCGCACATCAGCCACGGCGCGGTCCGGGAAGTTGATGTTGATGAGCACGTCCTTCGGCCATCCCAAGGCGCAGACCTCGCGGATCAACTTGGGCCCGTAGTGTTCGGCGGTTTCCCAGGGCGCGGCCGAGAGTGTGCTGAAGGATTGCGACAACGCGATCGCCGGCACGCCGAGCAGCGTCGCTTCCATGGCGGCGGCGACGGTACCCGAGTAGTGCACGTCCTCGCCCAGATTGCTGCCGTGGTTGATGCCGGACAGCACCAGGTCGGGCGGATGGTCCTTCATGATGTGGTTGATGGCCACCATCACGCAGTCGGTGGGCGTGCCCGACAGGCTATAGCGCCGCTCGTCCAGCTTCACCGGGCGCAAAGGCTCGTGGATGGTGAGCGAGTGCCCTGCCCCGCTGCGCTCCACCGCCGGCGCCATCACCCAGACATCCTTGGTGAGGGAGAGCGCGACGCGTTCCAGCACCGCGAGGCCGTGGGCGTGGATGCCGTCGTCGTTGGAAATCAGGATGCGGCAACGGGCGAGGTCGCCGAGCGGTTTCATTTCTTGATCACCTACTTCTTGATCACCGTGAGGCCGCCCATATAGGGCCGCAACACATCCGGAACGGCGATCGAGCCGTCGGCCTGCTGATAGTTCTCCAGCACCGCCACCAGCGTGCGCCCGACCGCGAGGCCGGAACCATTGAGCGTGTGGACGAACCGCGTGCCCTTGGTCTCGCCGGGCGGGCGGCAGCGGGCGTTCATGCGCCGCGCCTGGAATTCGCCGGTGTTGGAGCAGCTGGAAATCTCGCGGTAGGTATTCTGCCCCGGCAACCAGACCTCGATGTCGTAGGTCCGCTGGGCGCCGAAGCCGACGTCGCCGGCGCACAGCGCCATCACCCGGTGCGGCAAATTGAGTTTCTCGAGGATGCCGGCCGCGCAGGCGGTCATGCGGTCCAGCTCGGCGGCGGACTCTTCCGGGACCACGATGCTCACCAGCTCGACCTTCTCGAACTGGTGCTGGCGGATCATGCCCTTGGTGTCCCTGCCGGCCGCGCCCGCCTCGGAACGGAAGCACGGCGTGAAGGCCGTGAGGCGCATGGGCAGCTCGCCCGCCTCGACGATGCGCTCGGCGACCAGGTTGGTGAGCGAGACCTCGGCGGTCGGGATCAGCCAATGGCCCGCGGTGGTGTGGAACAGGTCGGCGGCGAACTTGGGCAACTGCCCGGTGCCGAGCAGCGCCTCGTCCTTCACCAGAAGCGGCGGATTGACCTCGGTGTAGCCGTTCTGCTCGGTGTGGGTGTCGAGCATGAACTGGGCGATGGCGCGTTCGAGGCGCGCGAGCGCCCCCTTCAGCACCACGAAACGCGCGCCGGAAATCACCGCGGCCTGGTTGAAGTCCATCAGCCCGAGCGCCGTGCCCAGGTCGGCGTGGTCCTTGGGCGCGAAGGCGAAGGTCTTGGGCGTGCCCCACTTGCGGACCTCGACGTTGCCGCTCTCGTCGGCGCCGTCGGGCACGTCGGCCTGAAGCACATTGGGGATGGTGAGCAGCAGCTGCCGCACGTCCTCGCCCAGCTTCGCCCCTTCGGCTTCGAGCGCGGCCATCTTGTCCTTGATGGCGGCGACTTCGGCCATCAGCGGGGCGGCATCGCCGCCCTTGGCCTTGACCCCGCCGATCTGCTTGGAGACCTCGTTGCGCCGGCTCTGCAGCGCCTGGAGTTCGGTGACCGTGGCGCGGTTCCTGGTATCCAGCTCAAGAATGGCGGCCGACGCCGGCGCAGCCTTGCGGCGGGCCAGGGCCGCGTCCAGGGCTTGGGGGTTTTCCCGGATCCATTTGATGTCGAGCATGGGGCAAAGCCTTCCGTAACGATGCCCAGGCTTATACGGGCAGCCCCGGATTCAGTCCAGCCGCACGCCTTAAGCGGCGTTGAAATCCGTGTCGTCGGCCGACGTGTCGTTGGCCTCGGCGGCGTCTTCCTCCACCCGCTTCTTCTCGACGAATTTGGCGCCGATGATGGCGGCCTCGTAGAGGATGCACATGGGAATGGCGAGGGTGAGCTGGCTCATGGGGTCCGGCGGCGTGACGATGGCCGCGAAGATGAACACCCCGATGATGGCGTAGCGGCGCTTGTCGGCCAGGCCCTTGGCCGAGATCAGGCCCACCTTGGCCAGCAGCACGAACAGCACCGGCATCTGGAACGCGAGGCCGAAGGCGAAGATCAGCTGCATGACGATGGTCAGGTATTCCCCCACCCGGGCCGCGAGCTGGATCGGCAGCCCGCCTTCCATGCCCGTGGTCTGGAACCCCAGGAAGAACTGCCAGGCCAGCGGCATGATCACGTAGTAAGCCAGCGCGCCGCCCATGAAGAACAGCACCGGCGCGGCGATCAGGAACGGCAGGATGGCGCTCTTCTCATGCTTGTAGAGGCCGGGCGCGATGAACTTCCACAGCTGGTTGGCGAACACCGGGAAGGTGATGAAAGCGGTCGCGAAGAAAGCCACCTTCATCTCGGTCGTGAAGGCCTCGGTCAGCTGGGTGTAGATCATCGGCTGCAGCGGCTGGCCGGCCGCGCGTTCGGCCTTTTCCAGCGGCACCACCAGGAAAGCGAAAAT
>JAIBCD010000189.1 GCA_019694335.1 Rhodospirillaceae bacterium
CGGGCGCCTCGCTGGTGCGCGGGGCCATCGCCGGCGCGGGCGCGTCGGTCGGCGCGGGGGCAGGCGCGTCGGCGGCCAGCACGATGCCGGCCAGCGCCAGGGCGCCGACAGACCCAGAAATCAGGAGACCAAGCTTGTGGGAGCGTTTCATGAGCGCACTCTTGATTGTTAAGCGGGTGATTGTGACCAGAGGTGAATGGGTTCGGGGGGAATATACCGGCGCCCGGCGAGGATTCCAGCCGCGATGACCCCGAAACCTACCTTTTTGTCTCGTCGCGGTAGAGGTCGTGGCAAGCCTTGCAGGCCAGGGCGTCCAGGACATTGACGTTTTGGGGACCGCTTGAGCGGGCGGTCTTGGCGGCGGCGGCGGTTTTGCGGGCGAAATCGTCCATCCGTCTCGAGAAATCGGCCCATTTGGTCCAGATCTCGGGCCGGGCCTCGCCGCCCAGGACGCGGGGGGCGAAAGCTTTGGTGGCGTAGGACGCGGTCAGGGCGATTGCCTCCAGATGCGCGGCGGCGTCACCCGGGACCGTGCCGGAGAGCACCATGCCGAGCGCCGCCGATTGCTCGTTGAGGGTGATCATGAGGTGGCGGCGGTAGTTCAGCACGTCACGGTCGGTCGATTGGGCCTCGGCCAGCGCCGGCCCCGTCGTGACGGCCGCGACCACGAACCCGAAACACGCCGCCCTCGCCGTCATAGCTTCACCCCAAGGACTCCACAAAAAACAAGGCGCCCACTCCCCGCCGGGAGCAGGCGCCTTGCAACAACGCGGATCGCGAAGCTTACTTCTTCTGCTCGCGATAGGTCTCGTGGCAGCCGCGGCAGGTGAGGGCGGCCTGCAGCTTCGGCTTCACGGCGTCGACGCCGCCGGCCTGCGCGGTCTTGGCGAGGTCGGCCATGTTGGCCGAGAGTTCCTTCGCGCGCTTCGAGAAGTCGTCCCACTTGGCCCACACGTCGGGCTTGGATTCACCACCCGCGACCTTCTCCTTGAAGGCGGCTTCGACGGTGGCGGCGGTCACGGCCAGGATCTGGGCGTGCATCGCGACGTTCTCGGCCGGAGCCTTGCCTTGCATCACCATGGCCAGGGACTGCGACTGTTCGCCCAGGGTCTTCATGATGTGCTGGCGGTAATCGATAACGTCCTGATTGTCGGCGCGCGCGATGCCCGACAACGTAGTGGCGGCCAGCAGGGCAACCCCAGCCGCGATATGGCTCAGACGAGTCATTTTTAACTCCAATGTTGGACCAAGAAGCGGGCGACGAAAAAATTATCGGCAGGGATTGTGGCGCTTTTTGGCTTTCCGTCCAATGACGTAGAGCCCCTGAGACGCCCCGCACCCCGCCTAGCCTCGATAGATCAAAGCTTTACAAAGAACTGGCCCAGGTGGCAAGAGCGCCCACCTCCGATTTGGCCCACCACTTTGGATCACGATCCTGTCATGACCCAGCCTTCCGCCCCCTCCGCCGCCAAGCGCCTCGGCGCCATGTGTGTCTTTTGCGGCGCCAACCCGGGGGCCGACCCCGCCTTTCGTAACACGGCGGTCGCGTTGGGGAGGGCCCTGGCGCTGCACGGCGCGACCCTGGTGACCGGCGGCGGCTCCACCGGCCTGATGGGCGCCGTCAACGACGGGGCGCTCGGCGCGGGCGGCAAGGTCACCGGCGTGATCCCGGATTTCCTGAAGAACAAGGAACTCGCCGACCTGCGGGCCACCGAACTGGTGGTGGTGCCCGACATGCACACCCGCAAACGCACCATGTTCGAACGCTCCGACGCTTTCTGCATCCTGCCGGGCGGTGTCGGCACCCTCGACGAGACCTTCGAGATCGTCACCTGGCGGCAATTGCACCTGCACAACAAGCCGATCCTGGTGCTGAACGTGAACGACTACTGGAGCCCCCTGATCGCCATGTTCGACCGCATCGAACAGAAGGGCTTCGCCCACCACGGCCACGCCGCCCTGCTGACGGTGGTGCACAGCCCCGAGGAAGCCATTCGCGTGGCCGAAGCCGAGCTGGCCGAACCCAAGCCCATCGTCCGCTTCTCGGGCATGAAAGAATCACATATATAACAATGTGTTATATTGCGGCGGGCCGGACCTTTCACGGCTTGCGCCGCCCGCGGGCGATGCACTACGTTCGCCCCACTTAAACTTAAAACCACTTATTTATAAAAACACGCGGCGCCCGGCGCCGCTTTTTGGGGGACAAGGAAGCTCATGGCCAAGATCAAGGTGAAGACGCCGGTTGTCGATCTGGACGGCGACGAGATGACCCGCATCATCTGGCAGTTCATCAAGGACAAGCTGATCCTTCCTTACCTCGACATCGACCTGAAGTACTACGACCTCGGCGTCGAATACCGCGACAAGACCGAGGACAAGGTCACCGTCGATGCCGCCAACGCCATCAAGCAGTACGGCGTGGGCGTGAAGTGCGCGACCATCACCCCCGATGAAGCGCGCGTGAAGGAATTCAATCTCAAGAAGATGTGGAAATCGCCCAACGGCACGATCCGCAACATCCTGGGCGGCACCATCTTCCGCGAGCCGATCATCTGCAAGAACGTGCCGCGCCTGGTCCCGGGCTGGACCCAGCCGATCATCATCGGCCGCCACGGCTTCGGCGACCAGTACAAGGCCACCGACTTCAAGGTGCCCGGCCCCGGCAAGCTGACCATGACCTACACCCCCGCGGGCGGCGGCGCCCCGGTGAGCTACGACGTTTACGAGTTCCCGGGCGCGGGCGTCGCCATGGGCATGTACAACCTGGATGACTCGATCGCCGATTTCGCGCGTTCCTGCATGAACTACGGCCTCGCGCGCGGCTATCCGGTGTACCTGTCGACCAAGAACACCATCCTCAAGGCCTACGACGGCCGCTTCAAGGACATCTTCCAGAAGATCTACGACGAAGAGTTCAAGAAGCAGTACGAAGCCAAGGGCCTGACCTACGAACACCGCCTGATCGACGACATGGTGGCCTCGGCCCTCAAGTGGTCGGGCGCGTTCGTGTGGGCGTGCAAGAACTACGACGGCGACGTGCAGTCCGACACGGTCGCGCAGGGCTTCGGCTCGCTCGGCATGATGACCTCGGTGCTGCTCACCGCCGATGGCAAGACCGTCGAGGCGGAAGCCGCCCACGGCACCATCACCCGCCACTACCGCCTGCACCAGCAGGGCAAGGAAACCTCGTCGAACCCGATCGCCTCGATCTTCGCCTGGACGCAAGGGCTCAAGCACCGCGGCAAGTTCGACGGCACCGAGGACGTGGTGCACTTCGCCGACACGCTCGAGAAGGTGTGCGTGCAGGCGGTCGAAGGCGGATTCATGACCAAGGATCTCGCGATCCTGGTCGGCCCCGAACAGCGCTGGATGACCACCAACCAGTTCCTCGCCAAGCTGGACGACATGCTGAAAGTGGCGATGCGTTGAGCGCGCCCCAGTGAGCGTAGATAAATTCATCAGCGGTTACCGGAAGTTCCGCGAAGGATACTTCCGGGAGAACGAGGACTTCATCGTCGACCTGATGGCCAAGGGCCAAAAGCCCGCGGCCATCATGATCGCCTGCTCCGACAGCCGCATCGACCCTTCCCTCAAGTTCGACGTGGCGCCGGGCGAGCTGTTCATCGTTCGCAACGTCGCCGCCCTGGTGCCGCCCTTCGAGCAGGGCGGTCAATACCACGGCACGTCCGCCGCCCTGGAATTCGCCGTGCGCTCGCTCGAGGTGGAGAATGTGATCGTGATGGGGCACGCCCGCTGCGGCGGCATCCATGCGCTGATGAATAACCCGCGCTCCGGGGATTTCGTGGGCGCCTGGATGAAAATCGTCGACGACGCCCGCAAGACCGCCCAGTCCGCCGGCCTGCCGCCGGCCGAAGCCCAGAGCCTGTGCGAGCATGAATCGGTGAAGGTCTCGCTCGAGAACCTGCTCACCTTCCCGTGGGTCAAGGAAGCGGTCGATGCCGGCAAACTGAAGCTGCACGGCTGGTACTTCGACCTGGGAACCGGGACGCTCTACACGCTCGGCAAGGACGGCAAGTTCAGCCAGGCTTAGGCGTCCACACCAACGCCGTTGTCATTGCCCGGCTTGACCGGGCAATCCATCCATCAACAAGCGCTTTGGGCCTTTGCCGCATGGATTGCCCGGTCGAGCCGGGTAATGGCGGTTGAGGAGAGTTAGGCCGCCT
>JAIBCD010000054.1 GCA_019694335.1 Rhodospirillaceae bacterium
TTCGGCGATGCGCCGGTGTGCCGGCTTTGCCTCGGCCGGCGTCGTCCGCGTCTCCGGCATGGACAGGGTCGCCACAGGCCCACGCCAGAACCGGTCGAAGGCGAGCTTGAACAGCTCCCGGTGGGCGCGGCGCTCGACGAACACGGCCTCTAGGCCAGCGAACACGGCATCCCGTTGTCCGATGTCGAGAACCGCGAGCGCCTCCAAGGCCAACGCGACCTTCCCGGTGCCGATGGGCAGCCCCACCCGGCGCAGGATGCGCGCGAACCGCATGACATTCGCGGCGATTGAGGACATCGCTACTGTGCAGCCTGAGGCTGCGCCAGCAGCCGCGCGGCGGTCTCGCCGCGCACGCCGGCGATGTCGTCCTGGTATTTCAGCAGCACGCCCAGGGTGGCGTCGACATTGGCCTGGTCCAGCTCCTGGGCATTGAGCGCGGTCAGCGCCTGCGCCCAGTCGAGGGTCTCGGCGATTCCCGGCGGCTTGAACAATTCCAGCCCGCGCAAGGACTGCACGAAGGCCACCACCTGGTCCGACAGCGCGCGCGCCATTCCGGGGTGCTTGGCGGCGAGGATGGCACGCTCGCGTTCGGCGTTGGGGTAATCGACCCAGTGATAGAGGCAGCGGCGTTTCAGGGCGTCGTGCACCTCGCGGGTGCGATTCGAGGTGACGATCACGATGGGAGGATGTTCGGCGCGGATCGTACCCCATTCGGGGATGGTGATCTGGTAGTCGGAGAGCACTTCCAAAAGGAACGCCTCGAACGGTTCATCGGTGCGGTCGACCTCATCGATCAGCAGCACCGGCGGGCCGTTGTCATGGGGTTCCAGCGCCCGCAGCAACGGCCGCGCGATCAGGTATTCGGCGCTGTATATGTCGCGCGTCAACGCGCCGATATTGATGCGCGCCAGCGCATTCCGGTCGGCCTGGCCGGCGGCTTCCGCGAGGCGGATCGCCATCATCTGGCGTGGATAGTTCCACTCGTAGACCGCGCTCGCGGTATCGAGGCCCTCGTAGCACTGCAAACGAATCAGATCGCGCCCGAGACCCGCCGCCAGCACCTTGGCGATCTCGGTCTTGCCGACGCCGGCCTCGCCTTCCAGGAACAGCGGGCGCTTCAGGGTGAGCGCGAGGAACACCGCCGTCGCCAACGATCGCTCGCAGACATAGCCGTGCGCGCGCAACAGATCGGCGGCGGCGTCGATGGAGGAAGGAAGCGCGGTCATGCGTGCAAACTAAAGCGCGCCGGATATGAATGAAACGCCTCAAGCAGGCTATGCATCGGATGCTATCCACCACGCGATTTTCCCCGGGGGCGACTCGGCCCCACAAGCACCATCGATTGTGGTGTCACGGACCTTAAACACAAAATCCAGTGACAACCCACGGATTCTCTGAGATGATCCGCCAGCGAGTTGGGGGATTTGGCCTAAGCATTCATGCAGACGGCACGCCATCAGGGACAGAGCGGCGATTTCGCGAGTTCCGGTTTTGGAGAAGACGCCCCGCCGGCATTTCTAAAATCGCCGGCGCCTCCTGCTCCCACTTATCACGCACAACAAAAAGCATCCTACGCAACAGTAGGACCGGGAGAGACCGAGACGGAAGAACGGGACGGCATCCGCCGTGCCCGAACGATGCGCGAAATCACATTCCAGGAGAGACACATCCAGATGGGTAAGCGGTCATCAGCTCGTTCCAAAAAGCACTTCCGCGACAGCGACGACGCCTTCCAGCTCCATGCCATCCCGGGGGGTTGGGATCCGATCGGCGAACAAAACGGCGAGGAACGTCGCGACCAGAGCTTCATCCGCCATGTCAAACCGCGCAGTGACGGCCAACAGGTCTTGATGGACGCCATCGCCGAGCGGGCGCTGACCGTGGCCTTGGGGCCCGCCGGCACCGGCAAAACCTATCTTGCCATTGCCGCCGCGGTCACCGCGCTCGAAGAAGGGCGCATCGACCGCATCGTTCTTTCACGGCCCGCCATCGAAGCCGGCGAGACGCTCGGCTACCTGCCGGGCACGATGGAAGAGAAGATGTCGCCCTACCTGCGGCCGCTCTACGACGCATTGTCGGACCGCATGGGCGGGAAACGCTTGCGTTCCGCGATGCAAGACGGCACCATCGAGATCGCGCCCATCGCCTACATGCGCGGGCGGACATTGAACAACGCCTTCGTCGTGATCGACGAAGCCCAGAATTGCACTTACGGTCAGATCAAGATGCTGCTCACGAGACTTGGCTGGCACTCGACCATGGTGATCACCGGCGATCCGGATCAGAGCGATCTGTTGCCGGGCGTCTCCGGTCTCGCCGACATCGCCGCCAAACTTGAGACTGTCGCCGACATCGCCGTGGTGCGCCTGTCCAAACAGGACGTGGTGCGCCATCCGCTCGTCGCCTGCATGCTGGCGGCGCTGTGAGTTAGGAATCAAAAACCCCGGCCTCAGGGAGGTCGGGGTTTTTTACGAGGTGCGTCCCTGAAACTAGGGTGGTCATGCAAATGGCCACCCGTTTTTTTTGTGGGATTTGCGTCCCCCAAAAAAGACCATAAAAGGCCCGGGGCGCAAAGGCCGGGGACGTGAATTTTCCGGGTATTTTTTAGCGGTTTGACGGCATTTTCCCCTTGCCCGCCAGGGCTAGTGGGACGCGCTTTCCGAGGCCCAAAATCTGGCTGCACGCAACCGGCGAAGACACGGCGGAGCCGCGCTCCGCCGCCACGCCTTACTGGGCGGGCTTCGCCGCCGGCACCCCGAAGCCCAGGTCGATCCAACGGCGCTGGGCCATATCCGGCCGGTCATCGCCCTCCGGCAATGGCGGGCGCATCTCCTGGCCGAAGCCCAGAATGCGGAGCGGTTTCCCGGGATCGTTGCTGACCGGCAGGATCACGTTCTCCATGCCGATCTCGCCGCGGCTTTTCAGCGTGAAAAGCCCCCAGGTCACGATGCCGCAGGGGTGCGAGAGCACGGTGCGCAGGTTGCGCCGGCCGGCGGTGGCGATACGCGGGCTGACCGCGGCGAAGCAGTCCTGGCCGGTCAGGTCCTGACCCCAGAATTCCGCGGTACGGGTGCCCATGAACCGGACGGTGTAGGCGTCGTCCGAGACATGCTCGATGATCAGGAGTTGGGGGAGAAGATCGTTGGGAATTCCCTGAAAGACGGTCCGGTAATGGGGCAACTCGTCCCGTGTCCGTAGCGTTTGCCACGCCGCGAAAAATCGCATCGCCTCTGTCGTCTTGAACATCCTGCCCCGCACGCATCGAGATCCGCGTGAGGCGTGAACGTTTCTCGTCCCTTATCTCAGCGTATCAACCTAACGGCGCTTACAATGGCTGCAGTTCCGCGCATGGCGCAACCGAAAACAAAACCGCGCCAAAGGCATCCACTTTTTTGCATATACATGCATGGTGCGCGCATGTGTTTTGCTCAAGTGCCGAAGCGCGCTTGAGCAATTTAGCGCTTACGCGCCGAATACCGCCGTGAGAATGCGCATGACTTGTGCTTGCGCCAGCGGGTCGAGTTTCACGCCGGTGGCGGAGAAATAGACCGTGAGATTGTTGTTGGCGTCGTCTTTCTTCTCGGCGGGCGAACGTTCCCGCGCATCGGCCGGCTCCTGCACCAGCGCATATAAAGCCAGCATCTGCAGGTGCTCCATATCCCGCTCGCAGGCCTTCACCCGCTCGCGCAGCTCCGAGGCCGCGACCCGGTTGGGCCCGACCATGTCGGAACTCTCGATGAAGTCCTTCATGGCGTCGCGCACGCCGCGCAAGGGCTCGACCAGGTTGCGCTGCCAGTCGCGCGACAGTTTCAGCGACCCGGCGAGATAGCGCGAGAGGTTGGACGACCCCACACCGATATGCGCCAACCACAGGCAGAACAGCAGGATGTTGACGTCGATGCCGTGCTTGCCCTGGAGCGCCAGGCAGGCCTTCTCGACACCCGGTTCCTTGTAGGCCCAGGTGGCGAAGTCCCAGAGCGGGTTGGACTGGACGGCGCTGCGGGTGGACGCGTTCATCGATCCTCACCCCAGCGGCGCACCAAACCCGACTCTATATCGAACAGGTCGAGCACGCGGCCCACGGAGTGGTCGATCATGTCCGCGAGGCTCTCGGGCTTGGCGTAGAACGCGGGCAACGGCGGCGCGATCACCGCCCCGGCCTCGGAGACTTGCGCCAGCATGCGCAGATGTCCGGTGTGCAGCGGACTCTCGCGCACCATCAGCACCAGGCGCCGGCGTTCCTTCAGCTGCACGTCGGCGGCGCGGGTGAGCAGCGACGAGGTCACCCCGGTGGCGATCTCGGCGGCGCTGCGAATCGAACACGGCGCCACCAGCATACCCATGATGCGGAACGACCCCGACGCGATCGCCGCCGCCATATTGGAATTGTCGTACGCCACGGCGGCAAGTTTCCTGACCGCCGCGATCTTGAGGCGGGTTTCGTGGGCGAGGGTCACTTCCGCCGAACGGCTCATGACCAGATGCGTCTCGATCCCGGCCTCACGCAGCACTTCGAGCGCGCGCACGCCGTAGATGACCCCCGACGCCCCGCTGATTCCGACGACCAGGCGTTTAGGTGATGAAGCGGATGATTTTGTGGATGGCATACAGAAAGGCGTGGCAGGAAGACCACGGCAGTCTAGCCGATTTCGCCCGCGTGGTAGGGCTTTTTCTGCCCTCGATAAATGATGCTGCGGGGCGAGCGCGCCCGGCGGTATTTTAATCGGGCGCGTGTCGGGGCGGAAAACCGGTATCCACTTTTCCTGGACACGCTTAGAAAAGAGCCCTTCTCTCTTTGTGTGTGGAGGTTCCGGTGGGCAAGGACATCACGGTTTCGGGTAAGGACGGCGCCTTCGGCGGCTATCTCGCCATGCCATCCTCGGGCTTATTCAAGTCAAGCGGGGGCCCGGCGGTGGTGGTGATCCAGGAGATCTTCGGGATCAACAAGTGGATCCGCGGCGTCTGCGACATGATGGCCGAGGAAGGCTATATCGCGCTGGCGCCCGACCTGTTCTGGCGCATCGCGCCCGGCGTGCAGCTCGACCCGTCGGTCCCCGAGGAGAAGAAGCAAGGCTTCGCGCTCTATCAGAAATACGATTTCGAGAAGGCGTTCCAGGACATCCAGTCCACCATCGATTATTTGCGTACCGCCCCCGGAGCGACCGGCAAGGTCGGCAACATGGGCTTCTGCGCCGGCGGGTTTCTATCCTATCTATGCGCGGCGCGTAGCGACACCGACGCCAGCGCGTCCTATTACGGCGGCGGCATCGCCAGCAAACTCGACCTGATGGGCCGGATCAGGAAGCCTACCCTCCTGCACCTCGCGGCCGTGGACGATTTCGTGCCGGCGGAAGCGCAAGCCCAGATCAAGGACGCGGCAGCCACGAACCCGGCCGTGACCGTGCATGTCTATCCCGGCGTCCATCACGGTTTCTGCCGCGCCATCGACGCCAGCGTCTACGACGCAGCCGCCTGCAAGCTGGCCCATGGCCGCACGCTGGAATTGTTCAAGAAGCATCTCGCCTAAATCCAAAACCTCGGGGAAACATCATGATCGTTTACGGCTCCATCTTCTCGCCCTACTGCGCCCGCGTGGCCCTGGCCGCGCGCTACAAGGGGATCAAGCATTCCTTCGAAGCCCCGGTCGGCGGCAGCTACAAGTCGCCCGCGTTCCTGAAGATGAACCCGCTCGGCAAGGTGCCGACCCTGGTGGACGGCCCCGCGGCGGAAGGCCGCAAATCAAAAAAATCGCGCCCGTCCAAGGGCGCGACGGTGGTGTTCGAGTCCGCCGTGATCGTCGAGTACCTGGACGCCAAGAGCAAGAAGAAGGGCCTGACGCCCAAGAACGCCAAGGACGCCGCCAAGGCCCGCATGATCGGCGCGGTGGTGGGCGACTATGTCCACAACGCCGTCGGCAAGCTGTTCGCGCACCTGGGACCGAACCCCGACCGCGCCGCGGTGGACGCGATCTTCGCCGACATCGCCAAGCAGCTCGACATCGCCGAGCAGGTGATCGTGGCCAAGCCGTTCGCCGCCGGTGCCAAGTTCGGCATCGCCGACGTGTTCGCGCTGCCGTCCCTGACCTTCGCCAGCTTCTTCCTGCCGGTGTTCGGCCTCGATGAGCCCTTGAAGGGCCGCAAGAAGCTCACCGCCTATATGGCCAAGGCGCGCAAGCACAAGCTGATGGGCGGCGTGATCGCCGACATGGAAGCCGGCTTCAAGGTCTGGCGCCAGAGCCGGGGTCTCTGATCATGGCGAAACCGATGATCCTCTACGGGCGCATCCTGTCGCCCTATCTCGCGCGCTGCGCCATCGCCGCCAACGCCAAAGGCCTCAAGCTCGACATCAAGCTGCCGGCGGAGGGCATCAAGAGCCCATCGTTCCTGAAGCTCAACCCCCTGGGCCAGATCCCCGTGCTGGTGGACGGCCCCGCGGCGGAAGGCCGCAAATCGAAAAAATCGCGCGCTTCTTCGCGCGCGACCGCGATCTACGAGTCCGCGGTGATCGTCGGCTATCTCGACACCAAGTCGAAAAAGACGCCGCTGTTCCCGAAAGCGCCCAAGGCCCTGCTGGCCTCGCGCCTGCCGGCCGCCGTCGCGGCGGACTACGTGCAGCCCAATGCGGCCGCATTGTTCCGCCTCAAGCGGGGAATCGCCGCGCCGCACGTGACGCTGGAAGGCAGCGCGGCGGCCTTGGATAAGGGCCTCGATGCTCTCGAACATGTGCTCGCGAAAGGCAGGTTCGCGGGCGGGTCGGCGTTCACCTCGGCCGACTGCATCATCCCGCCGGCACTGCAGTTCGCGACCCGCGTGGCCGGGATGTTCGCGTTGCCCGATCCGCTCAAGGGCCGCCCCAAGCTCGCGAAATACTGGGCAAGCATCCAGAAGCACAAGGCCGTGAAGCCCGTGATCGACGCCATGCATGCGATGATGGACGACGCGCTGGCCGGCAAACTGCCGCCGCTGCGCTAAGCTGGACTCGACCGGCTGTTTTGCCGCGCCGGCGCACCCTTTCACGCCGGCGCGGAACGCCACAGCGTTGGCAGCTTCGCGCAAGCAAATCCATAACCCGTTTCGATACGTGGTGAATCCGCCTCGCGAATACTGCATCTCATTCGCAGCAACTGCCGTAAGTCAAAATTAACCCCTGCTGGATGGACTCCCGCGTGGCCTGAGAACCAGGCTCGCGTACCGGGATCGAGGGAACTCCAGGAAGGGGACACCCATGACGCTTCGCCTGCCGCGGTTTTTCACCGCAATGCTGCTGCTTGTCGGCGCCGTACTGCTCGGCGCGGCCGACTCAACCCCACAGTTGGAGAAGGCGCAGGCGCTCTCGGGTTACGGCTACACCGTCATCGGGCGCGTGTTCCTGGGCGACGGCGGCAACACATCCTACCTGCGCTTCCTGAACCAGAGCGGCAATACCGCGACCGTGAGCGCCACGCTGATCGGCTCGCCCAGCGGGCGCAACTATGGCACCACCCAGATCAGCATCGCCAACCACGCCTCGCGGCAGGTGTCCATCAACGACATGATGAGCGACCTGGGCCTGCTCGGCCCGTCGAGCCCCGATGACCGGCTGGGCGTGTACCTGCGCAGCGACGCGGCGCCCGTGACCGTCCAGCACGTGCTCTACAGCCAATCGACCGGCTTCTTCGAGAACATGACCACCTGCCAGAACTCCTCGGTGTCTGACACCAACTCCGCGCTGATGAACCTGCACACCACCAATATCGCCGACTACACCTCGTACGTGACGATGTATAACTACGCCACCACGGCGGCGGTCTACGATGTGCAGGTCTACGAGGCCACCACCGGCGCCTTCAAGGGCCTGGTCACGGTCACGATCGACCCCAACAGCACCTTCGAGCAGCCATTCTCGTGGTTCCAGGACCAGTTGCAGTGGACGCCGGGCGCCTCGGAATACCACGCCAATATCGTGGCTTTCCCCCAGGGCGGATCGCGCGGCGCGCTGATCTTCCATACCGTCTACAACAACAAGGTCGGGGTCTACCTGAACCTCACCAACTTCTGCACCCTGGAATCCTCGGCCAGCACGCTGCCGGTCGCCAACAACGACAACCTCACCGGCGCCCTGGCCGGCCAGGCTTTCCCGATCACCTTTGCCGCCCTCACCGCCAACGACCAGAACACCAGCGGCGCGGCGCTGAGCGACACCACCACGCCGCAGACCAACGGTTCCACCAACGGCACCCTCACCCAGAGCGGCAACGACCTGACGTTCACGCCGGCGCGGACGGGCATCGCGACCTTCCAGTACCGCATCCGTTCGGCCGCCGGCAGCTCCAGCTTCGCCACGGTCACCGTCAACGTGTCCGACGGCGCGCCGGTGGTCGAGAACGACCGCCTCACCCAGACCGTGGCCGTGGGCGCATCGGGCAGCATCCCGATCTCGACCCTCACCGCCAACGACCGCAACACCGGCGGCGCCACCTTCGTGATCGCCTCGCAGCCCACCACCCAGGACAGCCCGAACGGCACCCTCACCCAGAACGGCGACGCCCTGGTCTATACGCCGGCGCGTGCGGGCACGGTGATCTTCGCCTACCAGCTGCGCAACAGCGTGGGCATCTCCAACATCGCCCGCGTCGTGCTCACCGCCGGCAGCACGTCCGCGGCGCCGACCGCCAACGACGATACGCTGACTCAGACCTTCACCGCCGGCCAGACCACCGCGATCCCGCTTGCCAGCCTGACGGCGAACGACGTGAACGCAACCGACGCCACTTTCGCCGGCATCACCACGCCCACCACCGACGGCGCCGCCAACGGTAGCTTCTCGACGGTCTCCGGCGGGCTGACCTACACGCCGACGCGGCCGGGTTCGGTGACCTTCACCTACCAGCTGCGCAACGGCGCGGGCCTCTCGAACGCCGCGACCGTGCGGCTGACGGTGGGCGGCAGCAGTGCCGCGCCGGTCGCCGCCAACGACTTCCTGAGCCAGACCTTCACCGCCGGGCAAACCACGACGGTGCCGCTGCGGTTGCTCACCGCCAACGACCAGAACGCCAACGACGCGACGCTCGAGAACCTGACCACGCCCACCACCGACGGCACCGCCAACGGCACCATCGCGCGCGCCGACGGCGGCTTCGCCTATACGCCCGCGAGCAGCGGCACCGCCACCTTCACCTATCAGATCCGTACCAGCGCGGGATTGTCCAACGCCGCCACCGTGACGCTCACGGTCGGGGCCGCGGGCAACGCGCCGGTCGCCGCCAACGATACCCTGACCCAGACCTTCACCGCCGGGCAGGCCTCCACCATCCTGCTGTCCAGCCTGACCGCCAACGACACCAACGCCACGGACGCGACCTTCGTCAGCATCTCGACGCCGGCGACCGAGGGCTCGGCCAACGGCAGTTTCATTACGGTCTCGGGCGGGATCTCCTACACCCCGGCGCGCAGCGGAACCGCCACCTTCACCTACCAGCTGCGCAACAGCGCGGGGTTGTCCAACGTCGCGACCGTGCGCATCGTGATCGGCGGCACCAGCGCCCCGGTCGCGGTCAACGACACCCTGACCCAGACCTTCACCGTGGGCCAGGCGACCGCGGTGCCCTTGAGCGCACTGACCGCCAACGACCAGAACGCGGCCGGCGGCCAGCTCGAGAACCTGACCACGCCGGTCACCGAAGGCCGGGGCAACGGCACCATCGCCCGCACCGACGGCGGCTTCACTTACACGCCCGCGATCAGCGGCACGGCGACCTTCAGCTACCAAATCCGTACCGGCGCCGGGTTGTCGAACACCGCCACGGTGACCCTGACCGTCACCGGCTCCAGCGGGGCGCCGGTCGCCAACAGCGACAGCCTCTCGCAGACCTTCACCGTCGGCCAGCAGGCGACCATCCTGCTATCGACGCTGACCGCCAACGACCAGAACGTCACCGGCGCGACGCTCGACAGCATCCGCCAGCCGACCACCGACGGCGCCGCCAACAGCACCATGACCGCGCAAGCCGACCGCATCCTCTACACCCCGGCGCGCGCGGGCCTGGTTGCCTTCGGCTATCAGTTGCGCAACGGCGCGGGGCTTTCCAACGCCGCCACCGTGGTGCTGACGGTGACCGGCGCCGGCGGCGTGCCGGTGGCCACCAACGACACCCTGACGCTGTCCTTCACGGCGGGCCAGGCAACCGTCATCCCGCTCACCGCCTTTACCGCCAAT
The DNA here is from genome assembly GCA_019694335.1 of Rhodospirillaceae bacterium. Classification (GTDB taxonomy): domain Bacteria; phylum Pseudomonadota; class Alphaproteobacteria; order Rhodospirillales; family Rhodospirillaceae; genus SHVO01. The sequence continues at coordinate 10,195 of JAIBCD010000054.1, forward strand.
GACCTCAACGCCGCCGACGCCACCTTCGCCAGCCTCACCACGCCGACCACGGACGGCGCGGTCAACGGCAGCTTCTCGACCGCCTCGGGCGCGCTGGCTTACACCCCCGCGCGCGCCGGAACCGTGACCCTGACCTACCAGCTGCGCAACAGCGCGGGGCTTTCGAACGTGGCGACGGTGACGCTGACGGTCGCCCCGGCCGGCGCCGCGCCCGTGGCCGTCAACGATAGCCTGGGCACGGTGTTCACCGTCGGGCAGACCACGACCGTGGCGCTGGCCACGCTCACGGCCAACGACCAGAACATCGCCGGAGGGTCGCTTGAGAACCTGAGCACGCCGTTGAGCGGCGACGGGACCGCCAACGGCACGCTGACCCGCACCGACGGCGGTTTCGCCTACACGCCGGCGCGCGCCGGCACGGTGACGTTCACCTACCAGATCCGCACAAGCACGGGGCTGTCGAACGCGGCGACGGTCGTGATAACGGTGCGCGGGGTGAACTGAGCGCGCGGCGGAAAGCCGCGGCGCCCGAACCTAGTGCTTCGCCAGCGCCGAGTTGGTGTTGCGCAGACGGTGGCTGAACACGGTGCACATCTGGAACAGGGCCGCAGGGTTCGCCTTCAGCACCGCGCGGAAGGAATCCCGGTCGATGCGCATGGCGGTGACATCGGTGAGGGCGCGCACGTTGGCCGAGCGCGGATAATCGTCGAACACCGACATCTCGCCGAAGTAGGACGTGGCGCCCAGTTCGGTGATGTGGATCTTCTGGTCGCCGCGCGAGACGTACACCTCGACGGTGCCTTCGCGCAGGATGATCAGGTCGTTGGTGGCCTCGCCCTCGATCAGGACGATTTCGCCGGCTTCAAAGTGCTCGACGGTGACGATGCCGAGGATGCTCTTGAGATCCTCCTCCCCCACCGCGTGGAACAGCGCGACAGTGGCCAAGAAATCCAGATCGGCTTTGTCGAAATTCATGTCTCTCATTTCCCCACGTCCTCTTGGCGCGGCCTGTTTTCGCGGCCGCTTTATTTGGGTCGTTCCAACCTCGCTCAACGATGCGAAGTGTTTACAACCATTACGGTTGCTGAATAACAAAAATGCGCGCCGCACCGCAATATGGACTTATTATAGGCCGTTTTTGCATGGCCTGGGTTGAACCCTCGGCAAAGGAGACAACCTCGGCGCGACGGGCCGGGGTATAACGAGGCGCTGGTTTGACCGCATTGATTCGCGTCAAATGCCGGCTTGGCGGACCCGCCGCCCGGCTGTTGGCCCCCCGCCAGAAAGGTAGAGGCGATGACCGCGCCCGGCGCCGCACCCAAGCTTCCGTTCTGGAAAACCATCGGCGAGGCCTACCGCGCCTGGTTCAGGCACTTCGGCCTGCTGATCCGGATCTCCTGGCTCTGGATGCTGCTCCTGGTGGTTCCGCTCGCCATGATCGACTGGATGCAGGCCCCGGGGCTCATGAACCTGATGGCCCAGCTCCAGCGCGGCGTGATCGCCGACCTGCCGCCGGTCACGATGTTCTGGAGCCTGTTGGGTCAGCTGCTCCTGCTGCCGGCGCTGTCTTCCGTGGCCGTGGCGTGGCACCGGCTGCTGCTCCGGGACGAGCAACCGCGTCCCGGGCTCTACCTGCGCCTCGACGGCATCGTCACGGGCTACGGCGTGTTCGCCTTCCTGATCGGCGTCATGCTGATGGTGCCGGGTTGGCTGACCGGCCTCGCGTCGGACCCCACGCCCTCGCGCGCCGGCCTCTCGCTCCTCGCCGGGGCGCTCTCGATCGTCGCGCTGGTCTATGCCGCGCGCCTGTCGCTGGTGCTGCCGGCCAAGGCGCTGGCCGAGGGCGGCGCCACCCTGGCCATGGCCTGGCGCATGACCAGAGGCAACACCGCGCGGCTGTTCTTCGGCTACCTGTTGTGCATTCTGCCATGGTCCACGATCTTTTCGCTGTTCGGGCGTTCCATGTTCGCGCCCGAGGTTGGCCGCGCCATGGTCACCTTCGAACTGGTGGTTTCCACTCTGTCCTGGATGATCTTCGGCATGGTGAGCATCGGCTTCCTGTCGGTGAGTTACCGGCATTTCACGCAAAACACGGTCGCGGAGAACACGGTCACGGAAAACGCGGCGGGCGCGCCGCCTTAGCCTTCCCGGGGAGTTTGTTTAGGCAGCCGCGCGGTCCTGCGGTATCAAGGGCCCATGGATACCATCGACATCACCAATGCCGCCCTGCTGCTGGGCGCCGCGCTCGCGGTGTTGGGGATCCTCTCCAGCCTGGTGGCGCAGCGTTTCGGTGCGCCGCTGCTGCTGATCTTCCTGGTGATCGGCATGCTGGCGGGCGAGGACGGCCCCGGCCACCTGCCGTTCAGCGATTACAAGCTCACCTATCTCATCGGCTCGTTCGCCCTGGCCGTGATCCTGTTCGACGGCGGCCTGCGCACCAAGACCGGGCACCTGAAGGGCGCGATCGCCCCGGCGGTGACCCTGGCCACCCTGGGCGTGATCATCACGGCGGGCCTCACCGGCTGGGTCGCGGCGTGGCTGTTCAAGCTGCCGCCGCTCGAAGGTTTGCTGGTGGGCGCGGTGGTGTCGTCGACCGACGCGGCGGCGGTGTTCTTCCTGATCCACGCCGGCGGCTTGCAGCTCAGGCAACGCGTCGGCGCGACCCTGGAGATGGAATCCGCCACCAACGATCCGGTCGCGGTGTTCCTGACCATGGTGCTGGTGCAGATGGTGGTGGCGGCCGGCGCGGGCGCGGAACATACCGCCGGCGAGATCGCCGAGTTGCTGGCGCTGCTGGTGACCATCGGCGCGCTCGGCGGCCTGGCCGGCGGATTCCTGTCGTCGTGGCTGCTCAACCGCATCGACCTGCCGGGCGGGCTGCACCCCCTGATGGTCATTTCCCTCGCGGTGCTGATCTACGGCCTGACCGCGGTGCTGGAGGGCTCGGGCTTCCTCGCGGTCTATCTCGCCGGGATGATCATGGGCAACCGGCCGTTGCGCGCCCAGGCCAGCATCGTCACGGTCAACGACGCCGCCACCTGGCTGTCGCAGATTGTCATGTTCATCGTGCTGGGCCTCCTGGTCACCCCGTCCCGGCTGCTCACCACCGCCCTGCCCGCCTGCGCCGTGGCCGGGTTCCTGCTGCTGTTCGGACGGCCGATCGCGGTGTGGCTGTGCCTGACGCCATTCGGGTTCTCGGCCAAGGAGAAATGGCTGGTGTCCTGGGTCGGGCTCAGGGGCGCGGTCAGCATTTTCCTGGCCGCCATCCCCACCCTGTCGGGCGTGCAGCACGCGGACCTCTATTTCAACGTGGCCTTCGTGGTGGTGCTGCTGTCCCTGCTGGTCCAGGGCTGGACCCTGACCTGGTCGGCGCGCAAGCTGGACCTGGCCCTGCCGCGCACCGCTGCCGCGGTTCACCGCCAGGAGGTCGACCTGCCCGGCGAGCTGGCGCTGGAGATGGTGGGCTACCGGGTGCGACCCGAAAGCGCCGTGATGAACGGCGCCGCCATGCCGGCCTGGGCCAAACCCGCCTTCGTGGTGCGCAAGGGCCAGGTGATCACCCCCACCCAGGCGGGCGCCCTGCAATCCCACGATTACGCCTATTTCCTGGCCCCGCCGGAACGCGCCGCCCGGCTCGACCAGCTATTCGCCCCCCACGCCGAGCTGCTCACCACCAATGAGCCGTTCTTCGGCGAATTCGCCTTCGGCGGAGCCACCCGCCTCCAGGATCTGGAGACCTTCTACGGCCTGAAGGTGGTGGGCCACGACCCGCTGCTGACGGTGGCCGGCCTGTTCGCCGAGAAATTCGAAAGCAAACCGGAAGTCGGCGACCATTTGCCCCTGGGCGGCGCGGTCCTGGTGGTGCGCGAGATTGTGGACGACCAGGTGGTGCGGGCCGGGTTACAGTTGGACGCCCATGCCGACGACCCGGTCCTGAGCTGGTTCGCACGAGTAAAACGCAAGTTTGGGAAGGCCTAGTTCAACCTGCTGTTAGCCGCTAAACCGCCGCCACAATTCGTGGTACAGGTGCAAAGAATCGGGCCGGGATTTCGGCGCGATTTACACCTCCACCGGGGACCACCGTAGCGTAACGATGCTGACTATCGAGCAAGTCCTTCTGCAGATCTCGGCGCTCGTCGTCGACAATAACTTCGAAGACCAAAGCATGCTTGCGACCCAGCTTCAGGGCCTGGGCGCGAAGGAGGTCTTGCGGGCATCGACCGGTATTGAGGCGCTGACCCTGCTGAAAGGACGCGCCCAGCCGCTGGACATGATCCTGGCCGAGGTGCGCATCCCCGACGGCAACGGCCTGCAGCTGTTGCAGGCCATCCGCTGCGGCCAGGCCAAGTGCATGCGGCCGAACTCGACCTTCGTGCTCACCACCGCCGCGCCGGCGATCGGCATCATCCAGACCGCCTCGGCGCTCGACGCCAACGGCTTCGTGGTCAAGCCGGTCAAAGGCGAGAAACTGGAGCCGGCCATCCTGAAGGCGCGCCGCACCATCTTCCCGCCCAACTTCGCGCGGCATAGCGAAGTCTTCATCCCGGAAAAGTTCTGAGGGGGATGAATCATGGCCACTGACAAAACCCCCTCCGCGCACGGCCTGACCACGGCCGATTACCTCGCCGCCGAAGCCAAGCTCACGGCCGAGGAGAAAGCGGCGCTCGCCAGCCACCTCGCCGCCAGCCTGGGCGCGACCGCGAGCAAGGACTTCGCCGAAGCCGAGGCCGTGCTGCGCCTGATGACCTGGAACGCCGAACCGCGCGTGATCGACGCCATGGCCAAGGCCGCGGCCGTTAACCCGAACACGCCGCGCAGCATTGCGTGGGCGCTCGCGAACGACGATGAGAACGCCGCCGCCATGGTGCTCGAGATGTGCGCGTCGCTGGCCGATGACGATCTGGTGAGTCTGGTCCAGGCCGGCAGCGCCAGCCGCAAGATGTGCGCCATCGCCCGCCGCGCCACGGTCAGCGAAGAGGTCTCCAAGTCCCTGGTCGCCCATGGCGACGAGGACGCCGTCCACACGCTGCTCGCCAACGCCAAGGCCAAGATCTCCGACGACGCCTACGGCACCGCGCTGGACCGCTTCGGCCAGAGCGAGCGCATCCAGGAAGACCTGATCGCCCGCCCCGCCATGTCCGCGCCGCTGGCGCAGCGGCTGTCGGCGCACTGCAGCCCGGAGCTCAAGGACAAGCTCGCCGCCAAGCTGGCCGCGCAGGCGCCGACGGCCATGCCGGGCTATTACGAAGCGCTGAGCGACGCCGAATGGGCCGCGGCGATCAAGCCCATGATCCGGGACAGTTCGGCCGGCGAGACGCTCGTGCGCCAGGTGCTCCAGGGTTATCTCGAATTGTTCATCCGCGCGCTGGCGGCCTGGAGCAAGGCGCCTTACGCCGAGGTGCGCGCGGGCGCGCTCAGCAATCCCCCGGGCCTGGCGCCGTTCTGGACCGCCGCGGCGCTGGCCAAAGACTGGCTCCCGGTCGCCATGGCGGCCGTGGAGGCGGTGATCTACGTCGATCAGAGCGCGGGTAAGTCGGACCGCGACCTGTTCGCGCGCAACGTCATCGCCCGCACCCAGGCCAACCTGAAGGCCGCCAAGGTCACGCTCACCGACGCGCAGAAGCGCTTCTTCATGCGCGCGGGGCGCTGAGACCTAGAACTCGATCCCGGCCTGGGCCTTCACGCCGCTTTTGAACGGGTGTTTGACCTGTTCCATCTCGGTCACCAGGTCGGCCATCGCGATCAGGGCTTCGGGGGCGTTGCGGCCGGTGATGATCACATGGGTGTCGGCGGGCTTGTTCCTCAAGGTCTCGAGCACCTCGTCCACCGGCAGGTAGTCGTAGCGCAACACGATATTCAGCTCGTCGCACACCACCATCTTCCACTCCGGGTCCATGATGCGGGCCTTGGCGGCTTCCCAGGCTTCGCGAGCCTTGGCGATGTCGCGGGCGCGGTCTTGCGTGTCCCAGGTGAAGCCCTCGCCCATCGGGCGCATCTCGACCACATCGGGGAAGGCGTCGAACACCACCTGCTCGCCGGTGGTCATCGCGCCCTTGATGAACTGGATGATCGAGGTCTTGAAGCCGTGGCCGATGGCGCGGCACACCATGCCGAACGCCGCCGTGCTCTTGCCCTTGCCCTTGCCGGTATGGACGATGACCAGGCCGCGCTCGATGGTTTTCTTTTCCATCATCTTGCCGCGCGCCGCCTGCACCTTCTTCATTTTGGCGTTATGGCGGGCGTTGATGCCGTCCTGGTCGGTCATGGCGGCCGTTATAACGGCTCCTAAGCCTTCCCACCACGGCGATCCGCGTCGAAGCTTTGGGCTTCGATGAACACCCGGGTCACATCCGGATGCTGGGTTTTGATCTGGCGCTCGATGCCGGTCACCGTGCGCTCCACGTCCGAGGCGGTGAGCGTGTCCTCGAAATCCAGGCTCAGCGCCACGAACACATCGTTGGGACCGAAGTGCATGGTCAGCGCCTGGTTGAGGCCGGTGACGCCCGGCGTCGCCCGCGCGATGCGGTTGATGCCGAGGCGCGTGTCGTGGCTGGCGGCCTCGCCGGTGAGCAGGCTCTGGCTCTTGGCGCCGAGGAACAAGGCGGTGGTGGCGAGGATCACGCCGATGATGATGGACGCGATCGCGTCCAGCTCCGGCATCTCCAATTGCACGGAGAGGAAAATCCCCACCAGCGCCACCAGCAGGCCGAGCAGCGCGGCGGAATCCTCGAACAGCACCGTGAACACCGTGGGATCCTTGCTGCCGCGCACCGCCTCGACCCAGCCGCGCCCGGCCTTCTCGCGGCGGAAGGCGGCGAAAGCCACCACCCACACCACGCCCTCGAACACCAGGCTCACGCCGAGCACGGTATAATTGATCCAGGGATCCTCGATCGGCGTGGGGTCGTGCAGTTCCTCCAGCCCGCGCATGATCGACACCACCGCGCCGCCCCCGAAGATCAGCACCGCCACGACGAAGGTGTAGAAATAAAGCTGCAAGCCGTAACCGAACGGATGGCGCGCCGACGGCGGCTTGGCCGAGGCGCGCAGACCCAACAGCAGCAGGAACTGGTTGCCGGTATCCACCACCGAATGGACCCCCTCGCTCAGCATGGCGGCGCTGCCGGTGGCCACGGCGGCGATGAACTTGGTGACGGCGATGAGGGTATTGCCGATCAGCGCGGAGAAAATCACGCCCTTGGAGGTATGCGACGCCATCCGGCCAGTTTATAGACCGGTTCCCTTGCATTGGATCACACTCCATTGATCGATTGTGACGCGGCGGGACTGGGTATATAATCGCCGCGTCGGGGCACCGCAGACCCCCGGCCTTCCCAAGATGCTTTGCCCTTACAACGTGGGCGCATCCAAGCTCTGCCAACCCGGGCGAAGGGGTGGCGAAGGCTTGTGCTTTTTCCTGTTCAGAAACCTACCGCGCGGCCAACGCCTGGCGCGTCATGACGCACGCTATTCATGGCGCCGGAAGCCGGACGAGGTTTACGATTCCCCGATTCCCCGATTCCCGTTGTGCGACGAAAGGATCCGATCATGAAACACGCGTTTATCGCCGTGGCGCTGCTCGCGGCCGCGCCCGCCCTCGCCGCCGCGCCGGATTGGGCCGCGGTGGATGCCGCCATGGGCGTCGCGGCCGCCGTGCAGCCGGACGGCGCGCACCGCTATAACTTTCCGCGCCGCGATTTGTCGGTGACCCTCGACGGCGTTCAGATCAAACCGGCGTTGGCGCTGGGCGGCTGGCTCGCCTTCAAGCCCCTCAATAGTCAAACGGGGGGCAACGAAGTGATGGTCATGGGCGACCTCGTGCTCACCGGCGACGAGGTGAACCCGGTGATGAAATCCCTGGAGCAGGGCGGCGTCGAGATCACGGCGCTTCACAATCACCTGCTGCGGTCGGCGCCCGCGACCATGTACATGCATGTCGGCGCCCATGGCGACGCGCTCGCTCTCGCCAAGGTGTTCCGCGCCGGGCTCGGTTTCAGCAAGGCGCCGATCGGTCCCGCGCCCGCCGCCGCCACGCCGCCCGCGAGCGATGTCGCCATCGCCGACCTCGACCGCATCCTGAAGGCGCAAGGGCGCGACAACGGCGGCGTCTATCAGTACGCCTTCCCGCGCGCCGAGGCCTTGAAGGAAGGCGGCATGCCCATCGGCGGTTCGCTGGGCGCGGCCATCGCCATCAATTTCCAGCCCACCGGCGGCGGCAAGGTCGCCACCACCGGCGACTTCGTGCTGACCGGCGCCGAGGTGAAGCCGGTGATCGAGGCGCTGCACGGCGCCGATATCGAGGTGACGGCGCTGCACAACCACATGCTCGCCGACGAGCCACGCCTGTTCTTCATGCATTTCTGGGCCAACGGCGCGGCCGCCACGGTGGCGGGCGGCCTGCGCGCGGCGCTGGACCAGGTGAACCTGGAGAAGAAATAGCGGGACAATGGCGGGAGGAGAGAACACCGGGACCGCCCCAGGAATCGGCATCGTCTGGCGCGGCGACCGCACGGCGCGCGATACCGCGACGGGGGAGAGCAGCCGGTTCAAGGCGATCTTCGCTGCCCTCGCGGATGCGGGCTTCGCGCCCGCGCCCGCCGTGTATGACGAGAGCTTCGCCGACGCGCTGCGCGCCCAGCTGCGCGGCGCGGCGGCGGTTCTGGTGTTCGTCGATCCGCTCTCCGACGGCGCGCGGCGGTATGCGCTGGATACGCTGTTGCGGGACGTCGCGGCGGCAGGCGTCCTGGTCAGCGCGCATCCCGATGTCATCGCCAAGATGGGCGTGAAGGCGGTGCTGCATGCCACCCGCGATCTCGGCTGGGGCGCCGACACGCATGTCTACCGCACGCCGGAAGAATTCACGGCGGCGTTTTGGGGCCGGCTGGCCGCGGGCCCCCGCGTGATCAAGCAGAATCGCGGCAACGGCGGACAAGGCGTATGGAAAGTCACCGCGCTGACCACCGGCGCGGTCGAGGTGCTGCCGGCGCGCACCGACCTGGAGGCGCCGCGCGTCGTGGGTTTGGATGCGTTCTTCGCGGAGCGCGCGGCGGACTTCGCGGCGGCGGACGGCCTCGTGGACCAGCCGTTCCAGCCGCGTCTGCTGGAAGGCATGGTGCGTTGCTATTTGTCAGGTGACCGCGTGGCCGGGTTCGGCCATCAGATGGTCACCGCGCTCGGCCCGCCCGGGGCCGGGCCCGCGCCGCCGCGCCGCTACTCCGGGCCGGACGATGCGCGTTTCCAGCGCCTGCGCGCCGCGATGGAGCAGGACTGGACGCCAGGAATGATGCGCCGGTTGGATATTGCCGCCAGCGACCTGCCCGTGATTTGGGACGCCGACTTCCTGCTGGGGCCGAAAGATGCGATGGGCGAGGACAGCTACGTGCTGTGCGAAATCAATTGCAGCTCGGTGTTCCCGATCCCCGCCGAGGCACCCGCGGCTATGGCCCGGACGTTGCGGGCGCGTCTGGCGCAGCCGCGCGGCGTTTGATTTCGGCGTCGAGGCACGCGGGGCACAGGCACGCCGTCGCCCCCGGGCGCGGCTTGATCTTGGGCGCCGCCATGCACCAGCACGGCGTGTTCCGGTCGTCGACGCCGCAGGTGAAAGCGACGCCGCAGGTGGGGCAGGTCGTGTCCATCGGCTTATGATGCCACGGCCCGCCCGGTTTCTGCTACTTCGCGCCCGCTACTTCGCACCCACTACTTCGCACCGGTCAGCGCCTTGATCTGCTTCACGGCGGTATCGACCTTGAGGTCGAAGAAGCGCTTGCCGATTTCGGCCGAGGACTTGCGCGCGTCACCCGAGATGCCGTTCTTCACCGACGGCGCATTGGGGTCGCGCGGCTTGCCGGGTTCCGGCAGCGGGTCGCCCAGGGCGGTCGGCAGCTGATCGCGGCGCACGTATTTGTTCTCCGGGTCCAGGTACAGCATCAGCGAGGTGTCGAGGATGCCGGCGTGGGCGCCGCGCGGGTGGCCTTCCTTGAACAGGATCTCGGTCATCTCCGCGTTCGCCTTGGTATAGGACTCGTTGGCGTAATAAACATGGATGCCCTTGTCCTTGTATTTGTCGTCTAGCTTCTTGGCGACCGCGGCATAGACGCCGTTCGGTCCCTGCCCGCCGCCGCTGTCGCCCATCAGGATCACGGTCTTGAAGCCATTGGTGACGCCATCCTCGGCGAGCTGTTCCAGCACCATGCCCAGCACGTCGGCCGAGAGGTTGAAGCTGCCCGGAATCTCCGCCGACATGCCGGTGGGCGAGAACGGCAGCACCGGCAGCGCGATGGCGTTGCCGAGCTTCTCCGCGATCGCCTTCACGATCGGGCGGCCCATCATGTTGTGGCCGGCCATGACGTTCTGCGGCCCACGCTGTTCGGTGCCGCCGGTGTAGATCAGCAGCATGTTCTTGCCGGCGGCCATGGCGGCCTTGAGTTCCGGCCAGGTCATCATGTCGAGCTCGACGCCGGATGCGCCCGCGGCGGCGGCCGGCGCTGCCGCATAAGCGGCGGGTGCACCCAACATCGCGGCGGCGAAGAAGGCGATGGCGGTGGCGCGGAAACGCATGTGGAAAGTCCTCCCCCAAGGCATTTTCGGAGAAAATGCGACGAAACAAGAATCACGGCGCGAGGACTATAGGGCCCGCGACGGCTTGCTGAAAGGTTAGGGATTGAGCAGTTTCAGCGCCTGTTCGTGCACGCGGCGGTCGCCCGCGGCCACCACGCCGCCGCCGTTGCCGGGGGCGGCGCCCCGCCAGTCGGTGATGACGCCGCCCGCCGCTTCCACCAGCGGGATCAGGGCCGAGATGTCCCAGCGCTTCGAGAGCGATTCCACGATCAGGTCGCA
>JAIBCD010000190.1 GCA_019694335.1 Rhodospirillaceae bacterium
CAGGAACACCAGCAGAATCAGGAAGGCGATGATGCAGATCGGCACATTGAGCCAGAACACCACCGGCCAGCCGGGATTGGCGACGATGAAGGCGCCGAGCGCCGGCCCGGCGATGGAGGAACTCGCGAACACGCCCGAAAGATAGGGCTGCACCTTGACCCGCTGCACGCCCGGGTAAATGTCGCCGACGATGGTCACCGCGATCGGCTGGATGGCGCCGGCGCCGAGGCCTTGCAGCGCCCGGAACAGCACCAGCTGCAGCATCGACTGGGCGAAACCGCACAAGGTGGAGGCGACCAGGAACAGGCCCAAGCCGACGAAGATCACGGTGCGGCGGCCGTAGAGGTCGGCGAGGCGGCCGTAGATCGGGATGGTCACCGCCTGGGTGAGCATGTAGGCCGCGAACACCCAGCTGAACAGCGAGAAACCGCCGAGGTCGGTGACGATGGTCGGCAAGGCCGTGGCGACAATGGTGCCCTCGACCGCCGCGGTGAAGATCGCCGCCATGCAGGCGTAGAGGACGTAGCGCCGTTGTTCGGGAGAGAGATCGCTGGGCACGGCCGGAACTCGAGGTGCGGGCAGGGCGCTTTATTAGGGCCAAGCGGCTGCCGGTACAAGTTCCGGCGCCCAAAAAGCGGGGCAAAAACGATGTTTGCCGGCCTCCGGCCGGGTGAAAAAGATGTAGGCTGTGGTTTTCGACGTTGGGTTCTCGAATGGCTCTGAAGCTTTATCACGCGCCGGAAACCCGCTCGATGCGCAGTCTTTGGCTGCTGCACGAGCTTGGCGTTCCGTTCGAACTGATCACCATGCCGTTCGAGCATACCTACCTGCGCACGCCGGAATACCGCAAGATCCACCCGCTGGGCCGGGTACCGGCGCTGGTGGATGGCGACATGACGCTGCTGGAATCCGGCGCCATCGCCGAATACCTGTGCGAGCGCTACGACCCCGGGCACCGGATGGGCCGGCCTCTCGGCCATCCCGAGCGTTACGCCTTCCTGCAATGGATACACTTCGCCGAGACCGTGATCATCCCGTGCCAGAACATGGTTCAGCAGTATGTGTTCACGCCCGCCGAACACCGGGCCGAGATGGTGCTGTATTTCGAGACCCGGCGCCTGGGCAAGTGCCTCGACATGATCGAAAAGCAGCTGGGGGCCGGGGAGTATCTGCTGCCCAGCGGGTTCTCGGCGGCCGACGTGGGGGTCGGGTTCTCGGTCTATTTCGCGGGCGCGTTCGTGTCGTTCGCCGGCCATCCCAAGGTGGCGGCCTACCGCGACCGCCTGATGGCGCGGCCGGCGTTCCAACGCGCGCTGCCGCCGGATCGCAAGCCGCTGGAGTGGTTCATACCGAAACTCGGGCCGGTGCGTGATCCCAATACCGGCCAGCCTGTCTAAGCATCAACGGAAAGGGGGAGTTCATGTTTTTACCGATCACGCTGTCAACCGCATCGATGCTGGTGTTGTTCTATTTTGTGTTGGTCGCGGCCGTCGGCCGCTCGCGCGTCAAGCATAAAGTCTCCATCGGCGATGGCGGCCATGACCACCTGCTGATGCGCATGCGCACCCAGGCGAACTTCGTCGAGTACGTGCCTCTGATGCTGGTGCTGATGGCTTTGCTGGAAGGCGCCGGCGCCAACCGTCAGGTGCTGGCGATCGGGGGGATTCTGCTGATCCTGTTCCGCATCCTGCATTTCCTGGGGATGCCCCGGCCCGCGCCCAATGCCTTTCGCGCCATCGGCGCCGCGGGCACGATCCTCATGATGGTCGGCGCGGGGATCTGGGGCCTGGTGATCGTGCTGACGGCGGGTGCCTGATCGAGAATCAGCGCGGTGGGGTGTCGTCGGACGCCTCGCGCGGCTTGCGCGCGCGCATGGTGTCGAACTTCGGCCCGCCGAAGGTGGCGGGGGCGCCCGGCGGAGTTAGGTCCGGTATGGCGGGGCGGTTGAGGCCCACGCTGATGCCCGCGCCCTTCGGCGGCGGCTCGTTTTGCGGCGGCTGATTTTGCGGGGGGCGGGGCCGCGGGCGCTGCGGCGGCTGCACGATGATCACATTGGTGCCGTTGCCGAAGGCGCCATAAGCGGCGCGTTCGGCCTCGATCGCGCGCTGTTCGTTTTCCAGGGCGCGGGCGCGCAAGGCGGCGTTCTCGGCGTCCAGGACGCGCGCCTGTTCGGCCAGCAGCGCCGCGCGGGCGGCTTCGGCCTGGGCGGCCAATTGCTGGCGCTCCAACTCCCGGCGGGTGCGTTCTTGCAGTTCGATCTCCGCCATGCGGGCGCGGGCCTCGGCGGCCTGGGCGCGCAATTCCAGCTCTGATTCGCGGTGTTGCTGCGTGGTATCCACCGGCGGTGGAGCGGATTCCCTGATCGGCGCGGCGGCCGCGGGTCCGGCGGGTTCGGCTGGCGCGGGCGCCTGCTTGGCTTCCTCGTGCGTGGCTTCCTCGTGCTTGGAGCAGCCGGCGGTCGCCAGGGCCATGGTCAGCGCAACAGGCAGCAGAACCCGAACTGTCATAAATCCCCCGATGGGTATCGCGTGCGCGAAGCTAGCTTCGCATCGTGGCGGATTGGAGGCAAAACTTGCGTTTGGGCGCATATGAACGCGCCGTCGCAGGTAGAAGGTGCGTGACCCGCGCCGCCACAATCGCCGGTGAGCGCTGCGGCTCCCCCGGCCCGAAAGGCCGCGTCCCCGCCGTTTTAACGTTCGCGCGTGCGCCGGTTGGTGCCCACGATCTCCAGCGGCACGTCGCTCAGGCCTTCCTGGGCCAGCGGCATCTCGCAGACCACGCGGTTGCGGCCTTCCTGCTTGGCGAAATACAGGGCGTCGTCGGCGTTCTTGATCCAGGACTCGACCTTCTGGTTAGGCACGCATTCGGCGACGCCGATGCTGACGGTCACCTGGCATTCCTTGGTGAGCGAGGCCTCGGCGATCAACAGGCGCAGGCGTTCGGCGTGGGTGGTGGCGTCCGCGCCCTTGGTATCGGTCAGCAGGATCAGGAATTCCTCGCCGCCGGTGCGGAACACGCGGTCGAGGCGGCGGATATGCTTCTTGATCAAGGTGACCAGGTTCCTGAGCACCTCGTCGCCGGTGTGGTGGCCGAAACGGTCGTTGATGGATTTGAAGTGATCGATGTCGAGCAGCAGCACCGAGGCGGGCGCCGCGGACCGCGAGCGGCGCTCCACCGCTTCCGACAGCAGCGATTCCATCTGGCGGCGGTTGAGCGCGCCGGTGAGGGGATCGGTGGCGGCCTGGTCGAGCAGTTCGCGCTGCAGGTCGGCGACGACCCCGGTAACGATCGATATGACGACGATATTGAGCGCCAGCGAAATGGCGAAGCGGAACGCCGTACCCTCGTTGACGAACGTGTAGACCATGGGTATGGCCAGCACCAGCATCGCGGCGCTCGCCGCGATCGCGACCCGGTGCGGCAGTACGAAGAAGCAGAACAGCACCGCCGGATAGCACCACAGTGCGCCGTACAGCCCCTGGGTCACGAGCGAGAAGATCAGGGCGACGGCCATCGGCAGCAGCAGCGCCACGAACGGGACCGGTGGGCGCTTCTTCAGCCGGATGGCGACACCATTGGCGACAAAGGTGCCGACGATCAGCAGGATCGCGATGCCGAGGATGGGGCGGTTCTGGATGAAATTGTTGATCGCGAACGGCGTGATGAAGATCGCGATCACATAAGCCATCAGATACATGATCCGCTCGCGCGACCGGGCGAGGACGGATTCCTCCGGCTGATGGTCGAGCAGCGGCTTCACGAGCGGCGTCCTCCCGGCGCCGCAAACGCAGCGCTTCTCGCCGCCGCGGCTGGCACATCATAACAGAATCGGGACCGGCAACCCCTCGCATTCACGGGCCTGTCGCCGATTTTAGAACCCTGCCCGAGACCTAGCCCCGGTTTATGGCGCCATAGCTTTTGGGTATAGTCGGCCGCTTCCCGGTCAAAAGCCCGGTCCGCGCGGGCTTTTTACTTTATTCCCGGGAAGGCGAAGGCCATTCTGGACTTGAAAAGAAGCGGCAAAGCCGCTGGGCAATTTAGGGAGCGCGCAATGCCTACTGTCAAAGCGTCATGGATGTTCG
>JAIBCD010000191.1 GCA_019694335.1 Rhodospirillaceae bacterium
CGGCGCGCCTGGCCGACGAGCGCGCCGCGCGCCGCGCCGCCGCCCGCGCGCTGGAACGCGAACGGCCCTGGCTCAAGTTCTACGACAGCCGCACGCCCTATCGCATCCGCCCGCCGATCGCGCCCATCACCCGCTCGCTGGAGGCCGCCGCGCGGCGCTTCCGCAACGTCGATGCGCTGCGTTTCCATGGCCGGCGCATGAGCTACCGGCAACTCAATCGCCTGGCCAACCGCTTCGCCAACGGCCTCCTGCGCCTGGGACTGCAACGCGGCGACCGCATCGCGATCATGCTGCCCAACATCCCGCAGGCGCTGGTCGCCTACTTCGGGGTGCTGAAACTGGGCGCGGTGGCGGTGTTCGTGAACCCGCTGTTCTCGCGCGAGGAGCTCGTCGCGCGGCTCACGGATTCGGGCGCGCAGACCCTGATCGCCCTGTCCACCTATCGCGACGAGATCACGGCTCTGGCCGGCGACGCCGGGCTCACGCGGGCCATCCTCACCTCCTTCGGCGCGATGATGGGCTGGCGCTCGCGCGTGGCCGATTTCTTCCTCGGCACCGCGCCGCGCCCACCGGCCGGCCCCGCCGCGACTGCAAACGGCGCGCTGCAACTGATGGGCTTCGGCTCGGTGCTCGCGCGAGGGCTGGGGCCGCCGCCCGAGCCGCCGGCGATGGAAGAACTCGCCGTCATCGCCTACACCAGCGGCACCACCGGCGCCGTGCCCACCGGCGTGATGCTCACCCACGCCAACCTGGCCGCCAACGCCCTGCAGTTGCGCCACTGGACGCCGGAGATCCGCCCCGGCGACGAACGCGTGCTGGCCGTGGTGCCCTTCTCGCACGCCTACGGCATCTCCGGCTGCGTGAACATCGCCGTGCTCACCGGCGCCACCCTGATCCTGTTGCCGCGCTTCGACGTCGAGGAGACGCTGAAGACCATCGCGCGCGAGAAGCCCACCATCTTCCCCGGCGTGCCGATGATGTTCCAGGCGCTGGCGCACTTTCCCGGCGTGCGCAAGTACGGCATCGCCTCCATCCGCCTGTGCGTCTCGTCCGGCTCGCCGCTGCCGCTGGAAGTGCAGGAGGAGTTCGAGAAACTCACCCGCGGCCGCGTGCTCGAAGCCTATGGCCTCACCGAAGCCGCCCCCGCCACCCACTGCAACCCCTTGAGTGCGCAGCGCCGCCACGCCTCCATCGGCGTGCCGCTGCCCGACACCGAAGCCGCGATCGTCCACCCGGAAAGCGGCGCCCCGATGCCGCCGGACACGCCCGGCGAACTGGTCGTGCGCGGGCCCCAGCTCATGCGCGGCTACTGGAACCGCGAGCGCGAGACCGGCTACGCGCTGCGCGATGGCTGGCTGCGCACCGGCGACATCGCCAAGATGGACGAGGACGGCTTCTTCTACGTGATCGACCGGCGCCGCGACATCATCTTCCTGGGCGGCTACCCGATCTACCCGCGCGACATCGAGGAAGTGCTCTACGAACACCCCGCCGTGCAGGAAGCCGCCGTGGTCGGCCTGCCCGAATGGGAAAGCGCCCAGGCCATCCGCGCCTTCGTGGTGATCCGCGCCGGCACCCGCACCCCGCCCGCGCGGCTGGAGGCGGAACTGATGGCGCATGCGAAGAAGCGCCTGCCCGAACATGCGGTGCCGCGGGTGCTGCGGTTTGTTGAGGCGTTACCGAGAAATATGCTGGGGAAGGTGTTGAGACGGCAGTTGGCGGCGATGTGATCCGCGAAGCACGGACGGTCAGAACCCCGCCGACCGCCCGCACAGGACCGCCCGGCCTCCGGGCGGCCCATGGATGCCTAGATCGGCACCGCCCGCACGCCGATCCGGTGCGGAACAACGCGGTCGCGCGCACGGATGGTCCGCCACAGCATGATGGCCAACAGCAGCAGCACCGCCGTCCCGGGCTCGGAAACGACCAGGGCATAGGTCTGGGTCGCGTCGTCATCGATGGAATCGATCCACGCGAGAAACGGCATGTAGTACTCCGGCCTCATGCCCCCGCCCGAGAACAGTGTTCCGGGGTCCGCGCCCATCAGGGTCCAGTCGCGCGCGACGAGATCGGCGGGATTGAGCGCACCGCCCAGATATTCGTCGTACATCCCGAGCATGTGGCCGAATTCGTGCGCGGCGGTCTGGTCGTCGCTGTTGAGGAACCAGGTGGTCATGTTCGCGCGTCCGCTGCCGGGTTTGACAAGCACGGTCTGGTCGAAACGCCGGCCACCGCCCTCGCGGTAGCCTGACAGGGTCAAGTCGAAGACGACATCAAAGTAGTAGAGGCCGTTGTCCTTGGAGATCGGATACCGGCGACTCCACCAGTCCTCGATGTCCCGCTCCCACGCCTGCTCCTTTTGCAGCTGGCGCGCCGCATTGAAGGTCGGATCGGCCTGCTCGACCAGATGCCAGTCGAAATCGACCTGGACATCCACCACCACTTCGCGCCCGTTGAACTGCAGCGTGTAGCCGTAGTTCCAGCCGAAGGCCACCTGATGCGCGACCAGGTCGTTGCCGTTGCCGTTGTATTGATGTGTCACGCCCTGCAGGTCGACGCCCAGCAAGGCGGCGCCCCCGGCGGTGAGCGCCTTGATCGTGGCGAGATTGTCAGTGATCGCCAGTTGGCGCACGGCGCCATACGACCCGTCGGGATTGAGCGGCGCGTAGTGGGTGTATCCCACACCCTCGCCCGGCACCTCCGCGCCGTATGTGTAGCTACTGGCCAGCGAGTCGGCCACGGTCTTGAAGGAGCCCGCCAGCGGATATGCCGACGCGGCCCCCGCGACCACGACGAGAACAGGCACCAGCATGCGCAACCATCGTGTGACGACCTGCGCCACCCCGGCCATGCCGGCGCACCCGGCTGGCGACCCAATCCGCAGACCCTGATGTTCTCCGTCCATCGCGACCTCCCGGTTCGGACCCCGGCTTTCATCAACCCTGCTCAGGAGCCGGTTTATCCGCCTACGATGAACCTGCGGGCCGGGGCCGAATTGACCAAAATCAATCGAGTCGCGACTATTTATGCGTCTGTCATTGCGAGCTTGGCGGCCCGTGTCGTCATATGACGCCCTGCGCTATCCGGGGCCGACGCGCATCGCTTCGGCAACGTCTGTTGCGGGAATCTCCACGCCGTGCTTAATTGACGGATGAATCCATTTCCCCTCGGAGAGCACGCATGGTAAGACTGGCCGACCTGTCGCAGGCCGAACGCGAAGGGCACCTGAATCGCGTGGCGACCCTGCCCAAATTCGAGAGCCGCCCCTGGGTACGCGCCAAGCCGCTGGCGCGGCGCCGCGTGGCTCTGGTGACCACGGCGGGCCTGCACCGGCGCGGCGACCGCGCGTTCGACGCCGGTGGCACCGGCATGGACTACCGCGTGATCCCCGGCGAAGCCGCGCCGGCCGACCTGGTGATGAGCCACCTGTCGGTCAACTTCGATCGCTCCGGCTTCCAGTCTGACTGGAATGTGGTGTTTCCGCTCGACCGCCTGAAGGAACTGGTGCGCGAGAAGGTCATCGGCTCGCTCGCCGCGTTCCACTACTCCTTCATGGGCGCCATCTCGCCGGTGACGCGCTACGAGGCCAAGGCGCGCGAACTGGCCGCGCTGCTCAAGGAAGACAACGTCGACGCGGTGCTGCTCACCCCGGTGTGACCGCTCTGCACGTGCGCCGTGAGCGCCGTCGGGCATTACCTGGAGCAGGAAGGCATTGCCACCGTGTCGATCAGTCTGATCCGCGAGCACTCGGCAGCCTTGCAGCCGCCGCGCGCCCTGTGGGTGCCCTTCATGCTCGGGCGCCCCCTGGGCGTACCCAACGACCCCGTGTTCCAGCAGCGTGTGCTGCGCGCAGCGCTGGGCCTCTTGGAGCGTGAGCAGGGGCCGGTGCTGGAAGACTTCCCGGAAGACGCGCCATTCGAAGACCTGGGCGACGAACCCGAAGGGCTCAACTGCCCGGTGAGCTTTCCGCGCAAGCGCGCCGAAGGCTCGCTGGCGGAGC
>JAIBCD010000055.1 GCA_019694335.1 Rhodospirillaceae bacterium
GCGCTCCCGGCGCCAGCAGCCACAGCCGCGCCTGGCCGCCGTTCGCGGTGCTGTCGGTGATCATGGCGGCGATGCGCTTGCCGTCGGGCGCGAGCGCCACCTGGCGCACGGCGCGCACCTGCTCGCGCACCTGGTCGTTCATCCTGAACGGCTCGGCCGCCGCCGCGGGCAACACGAACACCGCCGCAAGCGCGGACGCGATGATCGCCTTCATGCCGACCCCCGATGTGAGCGCAACAGTATGCTGCGCTGCACATGGGAGGAAAAGGCCCTACTGGATCAGCAATCGCGCGAACACCATGGCCCCGCCGGGATTGCCGCCATAGGCGCTTTTCAGGAACCCAGGCACCCAGTTGCGGGAATAGAGCGCGCCCAGGCCCAGCAACGCATGGGGCCCGACACGCCAGTCATGCACCGCGCCCACCGAGGCCTTCCCCACCTCCGCCACGCCCCCGCCGTGACCGTTGAGTTCATCGTTCTCGGCGTATTCGCCGCGCACGAACACGGTCCAGGGTTCGTTGATCTTGACCGCGGACTCAAGAGTCCAGGCGTGGAGAGGACCGTCACCCACGATCTGCTTGCGGCCCCAGGCCAGCGTCGTGGACCACCAGCCGTTCTCCAATGGGCGCGTATAGATGACGCTCGCCGAGAGACGCTTCTGGTCGTGTTGCGGTTCCAGCGCCTCGGGACTGGTGAGCTTCGCCCACGAAGCCTGCAACGCCAGTTCCTCGGTGGGGTTCCACGACAGGCGCACCGATGCGCTGTCGAACTTGGCGGGCTCGATGTCCCAGCGGCTTTCGTCGGGCTCGCGGCCTTTGAAGCCCGAGGCTTCAATCTTCCAGTCGCCGTGCACATAGCCGCCGGTCACCACGCCGAAAGTGATATGCGTGGAATCCAGCCAATGGTGGGTGATCGGCGCCTCGGGGCTGTCCATGATCGAGAGGCGGTGCATGAAAGCCGGCGGCCCGAAGGCGGGTTCGCCCGGCCATCCGGCGTAGAGGAACACCGAGTCCGACTTCGAGAGCGTGTGGGCATAGGTGGCCGAGAGTTCCATGAACAGGTCATGCGGATGCTGCCGGTCGGTGAGCAGGTGCACGCCGTCGGCGCTCTCGCCCGCCGCCAACAGCAGGGGATAGCCCTTGGGCCCCATCACCGGATCGGGGCTGACCATGGCGCGCAAGGTCAGCGCGCCAGCCTCATATCCATACCGCGCGCTGCCCATGATCATGCCGGAGAAGAACGCGCCGTCGCCGCCGCGTGGGCCTTGCTGCCAGTCGTAGCCGAGGTTCAGGCGCGCGTGCGCCATGTACATATTGTCGCCGCTCATCTCGTGCAGGCCCATGTGCACGGAGGTATCCGGTTGCCAGCTGGTGCCGGTGCCGTCGCGGGTAAAGGCATAGGAGCCGAGCGTACCCGCCATGCCCATGCCGTGCATGGCCATGCCCTGGGGCATGGCCTCCATGGACTCGTGTCCCATGGCGGCATGGTCCATGGCTTCGTCCGCGGCGAACGCCGGCGCGGACGCAAACATCAGCGCGGTGCAAGCCCGCGCAAAGAACGTGGTCATAAAATGAAATCTCCAGAGAACGACGAACGCGCGAAAAATCCGAAGCGCGTGTGCTCTAGATCAGCAGGCGTCGATCCCGGAGAAAGGCCGGCAGCGGCGGGCCATGGCCGTAACGCACCGCCGGAGAAGGTGTCGCGCGCGGAACGGCCACGGGCACGGTGGAAACGACAACCGCCGCCATGACCGGCGGCTCGATCCGCGCCGGCAGCGCGTCGTAGGAGGATTCCGGCGCCGACCCGGCGCAGACGGTGTCGCAAGGATTGGCCGGCGCCTGGGCGAGGCCGTCGGCGTGGTGCATCCGGTGACAGGGCGGCTGGACCGCCGCCACCGCCGCATGCGCCGTGGCGCGATCCGCCGCGAGCGTGCCCACGGCAAGCATCGCCACCATCAGCAGGGCGTTGAGTATCCGGCGCAAAGGGGCGGTACGGCTCATGGGGGCTATGGTAAAAGTGCTCACGGTATTCAGCAACTCACATCGGCGGCAGTTGGATGACATCTGATTTCCCGGAAATTCGCGAGGCCGTGCGCCGGGTGTGCGGGCAATTCCCGGGAACCTACTGGCAGAAGCTGGAAGACGCCGGCAACTACCCCACGGAATTCGTGGCCGCCATGACCGAGGCCGGATTTCTGTCGGCCCTGATCCCGGAAAGCTTCGGCGGCGCCGGCCTGCCCTTGCGCGCCGCCGCGGCGATCCTCGAGGAGATCCACGCCGCCGGCTGCAACGCCGCCGCCTGCCACGCCCAGATGTACATCATGGGCAGCCTGCTGCGGCACGGCAGCGACGCGCAGAAGAAGCGGTACCTGCCGGAGATCGCCGCGGGACGCTTGCGTTTGCAGGCCTTCGGCGTGACGGAACCGACCTCGGGTTCGGACACCACCAGCCTGGCGACGCGCGCGGTGAAGGATGGCGATCACTATGTCGTCACCGGGCAGAAGGTCTGGACCTCGCGCGCCTTGCAATCGGACCTGATGCTGCTGCTCGCGCGCACGACGCCGGCGGCGGACGTGAAAAGGAAATCCGAGGGCCTGTCGCTGTTCCTGGTGGATATGAAAACCCCGGGCGTCGTGGTGAAACCGCTCAAGGCCATGATCAACCACAACACCACCGAAGTGTTCATCGACCAGGCGCGCGTGCCCGCCGGCAACCTGATCGGCCAGGAGGGCAAGGGCTTCTCCTATGTGCTCGACAGCATGAACGCCGAGCGCCTGCTGATTGCGTCGGAGTGCCTGGGCGACGGCCGCTGGTTCACCGACAAGGCCGTGACCTATACCAAGGAGCGCAAGGTGTTCGGCCGGCCGATCGGCCAGAACCAGGGCGTGCAGTTCCCGATCGCGCGCGCCCACGCCGAGCTTCAGGCGGCCGCGCTGATGGTGCGCGAGGGCTGCGCCCTGTTCGATGCCGGGCAACCCTGCGGCCCGCAGGCCAACATGGGCAAGATGCTGGCCTCGGAAGCCTCATGGCACGCGGGCGAGGCCTGCCTCCAGGCCCATGGCGGCTTCGGCTTCGCGCGGGAATACGACGTGGAGCGCAAGTGGCGCGAAACCCGCCTCTACCAGGTGGCGCCGGTCTCGACCAACCTGATCCTTTCGTATGTCGCCGAGCATGTGCTGGGGCTGCCCCGGTCGTATTGAAAACGTTGCGAAACCGCCCTCAGTCCGACATCATGCGGCCGCAATGCGGGGGCACCTTGCCGCTCCAAGATTGGCTGGAGGATCGATGACGCGCGTATTCCTGATGGCTGCGGTTCTGGTGGCTGCGCCTGTTGCGGCCCATGCCGAAGGCGACGCCGCCAAGGGCAAGACCCAGTTCGCCCCCTGCTCCGCCTGCCACACCGTGGAAGCCGGCGGCCCCAATAAGGTTGGGCCGAATCTGCATGGCCTGTTCGGGCGCAAGGCCGGCACCGCCGCCAACTACACCTATTCCCCGGCCATGAAGAACGCGACCTTCACCTGGGACGAGGAAGCCTTGCGCAAGTGGATCAAGAAGCCCCAGGAATTCGTGCCTGGCACCAAGATGCCGTTCCCGGGCTTCCCCGCGCCGGAAACGCAGGACAACATCATCGCCTACCTGAAAGAAGCGACGAAGTAGCACTCTAAGCTATTGTTTTAGTGGGCTCGTTTTAGGTCGCCCGCTATGTTCTTGTTTTGTTCTTTTGATGGGATTAACGTCCCGGTCAAAAGGACAAGCGCGTGGCCAAAACCGGCAAAGCCCCTAACCCGAATCCCCGCAACGAGGCGCGCTACCTCGGCGGCGCGCTGGATGGCACCACCGGCGTCCACCCGGACGCGCGGCGGGGCCGGGGCGTGGTCAGCAACGGCGCCGGACGCTATGAGCGCGAGGGCCGCGTGGCGCTCGACGACGGCTGGGACAACCTCGACGAACCCGCGCCGCCCTTGCGCACCCATGTGATGCGCGACGCCACCCGCAGCATCATCGCCCGCAACACCTCGCCCGACATCGGCTTCGACCGCTCGATCAATCCGTATCGCGGCTGCGAGCACGGCTGCGTCTATTGCTTCGCGCGGCCCAGTCACGCCTACCTCGGCCTGTCGCCGGGGCTCGACTTCGAGAGCAGGATCTTCGCCAAGCCCGACGCCGCGCGCCTGCTCGAAAAAGAACTGCGCGCACCCGGCTATGTCTGCAAGACCATGGCCATGGGTACCAACACCGATCCCTACCAGCCCGCTGAACGCACCTACGCCATCACGCGCGCGATCCTCGCGGTGCTGGCGCGGTTCCAGCATCCCGTCGGCATCGTCACCAAGTCGGCGCTGATCGCGCGTGACATCGATATCCTCGGGCCCATGGCGGAACAGAGCCTCGCCAAGGCCGCGCTGTCGGTCACCACGCTCGATCACCGGCTCGCCCGCAAGATGGAACCGCGCGCATCGACACCCACGCGGCGGCTGGAAGCCATCCGGAAGCTGAGCGACGCGGGGATTCCGGTGGCGGTGATGTTCGGCCCCTGTATCCCCGGCCTCAACGACCACGAAATGGAAAATATCCTGACCGCCGCCCGCGACGCCGGCGCGGTCGCGGCCGGCTACGTGATGCTGCGGCTACCCTTGGAGGTCAAAGACCTGTTCCAGGAATGGCTGCCGGCGGCGGTGCCGGAGCGGGCTAGCCGGGTGATGAGCCTGGTGCGGAATATGCGGAACGGACTCGACTACGATCCCAAGTGGGGCGAGCGCATGAAAGGCACCGGGCCCATCGCCGACGCCCTGTCGGACCGCTTCCGCCTGGCGTGCAAGCGCCTCGGCTTCAACAGCCACCGGCGCCCTCTGGACGTGACCAGGTTCAAGCCGCCGCCGCAAGCCGGCGATCAGCTCTCGCTGTTCTAGCGTGAAAGAGCGGTGCGATTGTTTCACGTGAAACAGGTTACCCGCGCGCGTTTTTCACCTTCTCCCCTTCCTCGTCAGCCGCCGGCGCGCAGCTTCACCAACTTGCCTTTCCTGCGGACTATATTCTTGTAGTCCCATTGAATGGCTTTGGCTTTTTTGAGCCATCGGCGCAACGCGGTTTTTTCGATGGCCGGGGCGGAGGTGAAGAAAACCGAAGCATCCTTGAACTTCTTGCCAACGACGTTCAGTCCGGTCTCGTCGAAGTCCGCCCCGCTCCAAAACATCAGTCGCATGCCGGGCTTCTGCTTGCTGTATCCAACGATGGGATTGCCGTCCAGGAACCAGACCGGGTGCCCGTGCCAAATCTTGGCCTCTGCCTTCGGCAAGCCGCGATCGATCTCTCCCGCCAGGGCATCGCAAATCGCCTTGTCGCCGCGCGCCAGCTTGCCGTTGTATGCCTGAATCTCCGGCGACATTCCGGCTCTCCGACCTCTTATGCGTGGCCAACTCTCAGTGGAAGGCTCCACCCACGGGCGGGTGGAACTCCGCGACCCCTTCCGGGTCTTCGTGGATGATGATGTCCGCGCCGGGGAAGGCCGCTTCCACGGCCTTTTCCACATCGTCGGCGATGCGGTGCGCGTCGAGCAAACTGAGGGTGTGATCGAGCACCAGATGCATCTGGATGAACTTCTGGGCGCCGGACGAACGGGTGCGCAGCTCATGCACATGGCGCACCTTGGGATGCTGACCCGCGATGGCGAGAATCTGCTGGCGCTCGGCTTCCGGCAGCTCCATGTCCATGAGCGCGGCGACGGCGTGACGGGCGATCCGGGCGGCATTCACCAGGATGAACAAGCTGATGCCGATGCCGAACACCGGGTCGGCCCAGGGAAAATTGCTCAAGGACGACAACACCAGGGCGGCGATCACGCTGCCGTTGAGCAGGATATCCCCGGTGTAGTGGAGAGAGTCGGCGGTGATGGCCAGCGATCCGGTGCGCTTGACCACGAAGCGCTGGAAACTCACCAGCGCGAGCGTCACCACGATGGAAGCCACGCTCACCGCGATGCCGAGCCCGGAATTGGGCACCACCACCGGCGCCGAGAAACGCGAGATCGCCTCGACCACGATCAGCACGCCGGACCCG
Source organism: Rhodospirillaceae bacterium (assembly GCA_019694335.1). Classification (GTDB taxonomy): domain Bacteria; phylum Pseudomonadota; class Alphaproteobacteria; order Rhodospirillales; family Rhodospirillaceae; genus SHVO01. The sequence continues at coordinate 6,057 of JAIBCD010000055.1, forward strand.
GCGACGAAGGTCGCCTGGCCGAGCGCGGACAACGGCTCGGCCTTGCCGTGGCCGAAACGGTGCTGCTCGTCGGCCGGAGTCAGCGAGAAGCGCACCGCCATGAAATTGAGGCCCGAGGCCATCAGGTCGAGGGCGGAATCGGCGAGGCTGGAGAGCAGCGCGACCGAATGGGTCGCGAAATAGGCCCAGGTCTTGAGGCCCAGCAGCACGAGCGCGCTGGCGACGGCCGCGACAGTCGCGAGCCGCATCAGGCGCCCCGCTTCGCCCCCGGTCATGGATAAAGGCGCTCCTGGCGCCATCCATTGCCCGCGCGCGTGAACTGCAACCGGTCGTGGAGGCGGTTCGCGACGTTGAGCCAGAACTCGATGGTCTCCGGGGCCAAGGCGTAGCCGAGCCAATGGGGCGGGCGCGGCACGGGTCCGCCGGCGAACCGCGCCTCGCCGTCCTTCACGCGTTGCTCCAATGCCGCGCGCGTCTCCAGCGTCCGGGATTGGTCGGACGCCCAGGCCGCGATCTGGCTGCCGCGCGGGCGCGAGGCCCAATAAGCGTCCGCGTCCGAAGCGCTTTGCAGGCTCAAGCGCCCCTCGACACGCACCTGACGGCCGAGCGTCTTCCAGTGGAAGCACAGCGACGCGAACGGGTTGTGCGCGATTTCCACGCCCTTGCGGCTTTCGGTGTTGGTGTAGAATACGAACCCCTTCGCGCCCACGTCCTTGAGCAGCACCATGCGCGTGCTGGGTTTGCCCTGCGCGCCCACGGTCGCCAGGCACATGGCGTTGGGGACGTCGGGCTCTGCGCCCTCGGCCTCCTTGAGCCAGTCGCGGAACAGGCCGATGGGGTCGGAGATGTCTGGAATGGCTGTAAGCATCTGGATTTTCGTCAAAAGGCAACCAAGGTCGGCATCCAGACGTTTTAACCCTGTCCCGGCGGCCCGGCTACGCCCTTATTTTGCCAACATTTCCGGGTGAATTGACCGTAGGCAGGACATAACAGCGCGGGATTGGCGGCTGCGTTACGTTTAATACCGAGTGGCTTAAGAACGGCAACAAGGGACATCATCACCATGCGGAATTTCACGAAGAAGGCGGTTGTCGCGGCGCTCGTCACGAGCACGCTCGCCCTCTCCGGCTGCACCAGCGACGCCGGCCCCAACCAGACCGGCGGCGCCCTGCTCGGCGCGGGCCTCGGCGCACAGGTCGGCGCGCAGCTCGGCCACGGCGACGGCCGCGCCGCAGCCACCGCCATCGGCGCCCTTGCCGGCGCCGCCGTCGGCAGCAACATCGGCAAGCGGCTGGACGACGTCGACCGCATGCGCATGCGCGAAGCCGAGCAGCGCGCCTACAACGCACCGCTCAACGAACCGATCATCTGGAACAATCCCAACACCGGCCACTCCGGCACCGTGACGCCGACCCGCGAAGGCCGCCGCCCGAACGGCGAATACTGCCGCGAGTTCCAGTCCAACATCACGGTCGGCGGCCAGAGCGAAAAAGGCTACGGCACCGCCTGCCGCCAGGCCGACGGCTCCTGGAAGATCGTGTCGTAATTTCCACGTGGTTGACGTGAAAAAGGCGGCCCGTGCGGCCGCCTTTTTTATTCTTCGTCGGGCGCGAGGATGCGCGCGAGGCTGATGCTGAGCAGGCGCCGTTCCGACTCGCTGGCTTCGCTCAGGCGCCGTTCCAGCCGCCGCGACACCAGCGATACGTCGGGCAATTTCAACGTCGTCTGGTTCAATCCGATCCCGAAATGGTGCACTAGGTCCGAGAGCGGCGTAGCGTCGAGGTCGCGGCTTAAGACCCATTTACCGTCGTCGCTGCACACCACGAAATGCCCGGCCTGCAGGGATTCCAGCATCACCGTGACCGTGTCCTCGGGCAGATCGGCGAGCCGCGCGATATAAGGGCCCTCGCGGCCCTGGCCGCCGCGCTGGGCCTGGGCCAGCACGCCGATGATCTCCAGCCCCAGCAGCAGTTTCCCCGCCGGCCCCGCCGCGCGGCCCTTGAGTGACAGGCGCCAGTCGGGAAGCCCCGCGCTGATCACCGCGCCCGCCATCACCAGGTACCAGACGAAATACACCCACACCAGGAACACCGGCACCGCCGCGATGGCGCCGTAGATCGCCTGATAGGAGGTCATCAGCTTGATGTAGAACGCGAAGGTGTAGCGCAAGGCCGCCAGCAGCACCGCCGCCCAGGCCGCGCCCACCATGGCGTCCTTCCAGTGCACGCGGTCATGCGGCACGACATCGTAGATGAAGGTGAGGAGTCCCCAGGTGATGAGCGTGGGCGCGAGGTGGCCGAGCAGGAACGCCAGCGCGGGATTGGTCTCCGTGCCCGGGGCGATCAAGGTCGAGAAGGTGCCGAGCAGCGAGACCCCGACACCGAGCAGCAGCGGCCCCAGGGTCAGCACCGCCCACAACACCAGAATGCGCGAGACCACGGGGCGCGGGCGGCTGACCCCGAAGATCAGGTTGAGCTGGCCCTCGATGGTCAGCAGCAGAAGGATCGCCGTGGCCCCAAGGCCGGCCGCGCCCACCGCCGTCAACTTGCCGGCGGCGTCGATGAAGGTGCCGAGCTGCTGGTTGATCTGCATACCGGTGTCCGGCACCAGGTTGTTGATGATCAGATCCTGCAAATGAGTGCGGAAGCCGTTGAAGGCGGGAAAGGCGGCCAGGCTGGCCAGCACCAGGGCCAGGGCCGGAACCACGGCGAGCGTGGTGGAATAGCTGAGCGCCGCCGCCGCGCTGCTGATATGCGTGTCGTACAACCGCCGCACGAAAAATTTGACGGCGGCTTTGGCCCGCGCGCCCCCCAAACGCAAAGGAGGCAGCCGCTGGGCGGGCGCATCCCGCGGCCCAGGGGGAGACAAAGTCCGTTCGGGATCAGGCGTTTGGCTCATCGCAGCGCTCACCTTGCCCTCAGATTCGTTTCGTGTAGGATGCCGTAAGTTGTTGGTTCATGAAAGCTTTTCGCGAAATTCGGGAGCAGGAGATGGCGGCTGAGCAAGGTTTGATGGCGGGCAAGAAAGGCCTGATCCTTGGCTTGGCCAACGATCGGTCCATTGCCTGGGGCATCGCCCGCCAGGCCGCCCACCACGGCGCCACCATGGCTTTCACCTTCCAGGGTGAGGCGCTGGAGAAGCGCGTGCGCCCCCTCGCCCAGAGCGTCAACGCGCCGCTGATCCTCCCCTGCGACGTCACCGACGAGGCCTCGGTGGACGCGGTGTTCGAGGCCATCGCCAAGACCTGGGGCGAACTCGATTTCGTGGTGCACGCGGTCGCCTTCTCCGACAAGGAGCAGCTCAAGGGCCGCTATATCGACGGCATCACCCGCGACAACTTCCTGCGCACCATGGACATCTCGGCCTATTCCTTCACCGACATCTGCCGGCGCGCGGAACCCCTGATGAAAAGCGGCGGCAGCCTGGTGACCCTCACCTACTACGGCGCCGAGCGCGTGATCCCGCACTACAACGTCATGGGCATCGCCAAGGCCGCGCTCGAGGCGTCGGTGCGCTACCTCGCCACCGACCTCGGCCCCAAGGGCATCCGCGTCAACGCGATCTCGGCGGGTCCGATCAAGACCCTGGCGGCCTCCGGCATCGGCGACATTCGCACCATCATCCGCTGGAACGAACTCAACGCGCCCCTGCGCCGCAACGTCACCATCGACGACGTGGGCAACACCGGCGTTTATTTCCTCTCCGACCTGTCCGCGGGCGTCACCGGCGAAGTGCACCATGTCGACTGCGGCTACCACGTGGTCGGCATGATGGCCGAGGAATCCGCGGCCGAGAACGCCGAGCTTCTGAGTAACGCCGTCTCCAAATAGTGCCATCTCCGAACAATTCATGAGCGCGAATACTTTCGGCACGCTCTTCCGGTTCACGACCTTCGGCGAGAGCCACGGGACGGCGCTCGGTTGCGTGGTGGACGGCTGCCCACCGCGCATCGCGCTGTCCGAGGCCGACATCCAGCAGTGGATGGACAAACGCAAACCGGGGCAATCCAAGTTCACCTCCCAGCGCCGCGAACCGGACGCGGTGAAAATCCTGTCCGGCGTGTTCGAGGGCCAAACCACCGGCACGCCGATTGGCTTGCTGGTCGAGAACGTCGACGCGCGCTCCAAGGATTACGGCGATATCGCCGAGAAGTTCCGCCCCGGCCACGCCGACTACACCTATCAGCGGAAATACGGCATCCGCGACTATCGCGGCGGCGGCCGCCAGTCGGCGCGCGAAACCGCCATGCGGGTCGCGGCCGGCGCCATCGCGCGCAAGGTGCTTGAGAGCCGTCTCGGCGCCGCCGTCAAAATACGCGGCGCCCTGGTGCAGATGGGCCCGCACAAGATCGACCGCGCCGCCTGGGATTGGGATGAGGTCGACCGCAATCCATTCTTCGCGCCCGATGCCAAGACCGCGAGCCAGTGGGAAGGCTATCTCGATGACATCCGCAAGGCCGGCTCCTCCATCGGCGCGGTGATCGAAGTGGTGGCCGAGGGCATCCCCGTGGGCCTGGGGGCGCCGGTTTATGGCAAACTCGACGCCGACATCGCATCGGCGATGATGAGCATCAACGCCGTGAAGGGTGTCGAGATCGGCGCCGGGTTCGCGTCCGCCGAACTGTCGGGCGAGGACAACGCCGACGAAATGCGTGCCGGGCCGAACGGCGTGGAGTTCCTGTCGAACCACGCCGGCGGCATTCTTGGTGGAATCTCCACCGGCCAGCCCATTGTCGCGCGCCTCGCGATCAAACCCACTAGTTCGATCCTCACCCCCCGCAAGACCATTGATATTCGGGGAAAGGATACCGAGATCGTCACCAAGGGCCGGCACGACCCCTGCGTCGGCATCCGCGGCGTGCCCGTGGCCGAAGCGATGCTGGCGGTGGTGCTGGCGGACCATCTGCTGCGGCACCAGGCGCAGAACGGCTAAAGCGGGTCCAGGAAAAGTGGGGACCGGTTTCCGGCCGGACCCGCGACCAGAAACAAAAGGCCAAAAGGAAGACACATGCGCACGATCGGCAAGATCCTCCTCGGGCTGCTGTCGGTGGTCGGCTTTTTGACCCTGCTATTGGTCGGCCTTTCGATCTACGCCGTGACCAGTTTCAGGGGCAACAGCCCGCAAACGCCGGTGAGCGGCCGCGCGGTCCTGGCTCTCGACCTGGATGACAATTTCGTCGAAGGCACCTCGGGGCGGAAATTCGAGAACCTGGGCCTCAAGTCCCAGGTGTCGCTGCACGACACGCTGCTGGCGATCAAACGCGCCAAGACCGATTCTCATGTCGTCGCCATCAAGGCCAGCCTGAGCAGCCCTTCCCTCGGCCTCGCCCAGATCCAGGAATTGCGCGAAGCGGTCGCCGATTTCCGTGCCAGCGGAAAACCCGCCTATCTCTATTCCGAGACCATCGGCGAGGGCGATGGCGCCCTGCCCGGCTATTACCTCGCAAGCGCGTTTGGCGATATCTGGGTGCAGCCCTCGGGCACGGTCGGCATTGCGGGCATCGGCACCGAGGAGTTCTTCCTGAAGAAATTCCTGGACCGTTTCGGGCTGAAGGCCAGCTTCGTTCAGCGCAAGGAGTTCAAGAGCGCGCCGGAGACCTTCACCGCCACCTCGATGTCGGCGCCCAACCGCGAGGCCATGACCGCGCTGATCGGCTCGTGGTTCGAACAGATCACTTCTGGAATTGCGGCGGACCGCAAGCTCGACCAGGCCGCGGTCAAGGCGGCGGTCGACAAAGGGCCGCTCCTCGCGCGCGAAGCGCTCGACGCCAAGCTGATCGACCACCTCGGCTACCGCGACGAATTCGACGCGGCGGTCAAGGGCGCCTCCAGCAACGCCACCGAAATCACGCTCGCGCGCTATGTCGGCGCCGACCTGACCGCCAAGAAGGGCACCCAGAAGCGCGTGGCGGTGATCCATGCCGTGGGCGAGATCGACCGCGCCAAGGACGAGGGCGAGTTTCTCCCCTCGGGCGGCGTGCACGCCGAACGCACGTCCAAGGCCATCCGCCGCGCGGCCGAGGACCGCAACATCGCCGCGATCCTTCTGCGCGTCGACAGCCCGGGCGGCTCCTACGTCGCGTCCGACACCATCTGGCGCGAGATCATCAAGGCCAAGGAAAAGAACAAGCCAGTGATCGTGAGCATGGGCAACCTGGCGGCGTCCGGCGGCTACTTCATCGCCATGCCCGCCGACCGCATCTTCGCCGACGGCGCCACCATCACCGGGTCCATCGGCGTGTTCTCGGGCAAGGTGGTGATCGACCAGGCGCTGGCCAAGCTCGACATCGGCCATGATCAGGTGACCGTGGGCGAGTCCGCCGGCATGTTCAGCGCCACGCGCGACTTCTCGGCCCGCGACCTCGCGCGGCTCAATGAGATGCTCGACGCCACCTACGCCGATTTCACCGGCAAGGCCGCCCAGGGACGCGGCAAGAGCCCGGACGAGATCGAAGCGCTCGCCAAGGGCCGCGTGTGGAGCGGCGCCGACGCGGTGAAGAACGGCCTGGTGGACGAACAAGGCGGCTTCATCCACGCCCTCGATTACGTCAAGACCAAGATCGGCCTGAAGCCCGACGACCAGGTGGCCCTGGTGCCGTTCCCGACCCCACAACAACCGTGGCAGACCCTGTTCCGCTCGCTCGAGGACGACGACCTGCCGCTGACGGCGCTCGGCTTCATGGGCAAGCTGCAATGGCTGGAAGCGCGCCTCGCGCCGTTCATGGCGATGATGAACGCCGCCACCGCCGAAGGCCATCAGCTGCGCATGGAGCCGATCGCGGTGAAGTGAGCTGAGCCAGCATTCCTAAACTCTAATGTCATCCCCGGGCCAGCGGGCCGAAGGCCCGCATCATGGTAGGCGCGCCTCCGGCGCGACCCGGGGATCCAGGACCGAAGACGGGCTGCGGCAAACACGACGCGAAATGCGCCGCGGTCCTTTAAAGCCCTCCTTCCTTACGGCTCTGGGCCCCCGGGCCAGGCCCGAGGGCGACAGCGGGTTACTTCGCCGCCCCGATCAAAAACTCCACATTCCCCGCCGGTCCGGTGATTGGACTGGGCGTCACGCCCAGCACCGTCCACCCCTGCTCCACCACCCAGGCCGAGATGGTCTCGCAGACTTCCGCGTGAAGTTCCGGCTCGCGCACCACGCCGTTCTTGCCGACCCGGTCCTTGCCCACCTCAAACTGCGGCTTGATCAGCGCGATCAGCCAGGCGTCCTTCGCCGCCAGCGCCAGCGCCGCCGGCAGTACCGTGCGCAGGCCGATGAAGCTCGCGTCGCATACCACCGCGGAAATGGGATCGGGTATCAGCGCCGCGTCGAGGGTGCGAGCGTTGGTGCGTTCCAGCACGGCGACCCGGGGGTCGGTCCTGAGCTTATGGGCGAGCTGGCCATAGCCCACGTCCACCGCGAACACCTTCGCCGCCCCATGGGTAAGCAGCACATCGGTGAACCCGCCTGTCGAGGCGCCGACGTCGATGCAGGTCCGCCCCTGCGCGCTAAACCCAAAATGCGTAAGCCCATTGGCAAGCTTGAGCCCGCCCCGGGACACCCAGGGATGGGGCTGGCCTTTGACGGTGAGCGCCGTGTCCTCGGGGATCTTGGCCCCGGCGGAGGTAAGCCGCGCCTCGCCCGCGAACACCAAGCCGGCCATCACCAGGGCCTGGGCCTTGGTGCGCGATTCGGCCAGGCCCCGGTCCACCAGGATCTGGTCCAGGCGGGTCTTGGAGGGCCCTTTTGGCGGCATTTAGATAGCTTGCTGTTTTAAATAAATAGCGAACTATTTATTAGGCGCGGGAGGGAAGTTCCGACGCCACCCGGATCCGGCTGCCGCCTACTTGTTCCCCAAGCGCCGCGATGGCCGTGGCGACGATGTGGCCGGCGGTCAGGTGGGCGGCCTCCAGCTGGTCCTCGGGCTTGGCGTGCTCGTAGTAGACGTCCGGCATGCACATGGTGCGGACCTTGAGTCCCTTGTCCAGGCGCCCCCCCCAGGCGAGGTGGTGCAGGACCGCCGCGCCGAAGCCGCCGGCGGCCCCCTCCTCGACGCAGATCAGGACCTCGTGGCTGTCGGCCAGGCGGTTGATCAGATCATGGTCCAGGGGCTTGGCGAAGCGGGCGTCGGCCACCGTGGTCGAAAGCCCGCGCGCCGCCAGTTCCTCGGCCGCCTTGACGCATTCCGAAAGGCGGGTGCCCAGGCTGAGCAGCGCAATCTTGGAGCCCTCGGAGATCACCCGGCCCTTGCCGATCTCCAGCACCGTGCCGCGCGCCGGCAGTTCCAGGCCCAACCCCTCGCCGCGCGGATAGCGTAGCGCGATCGGGCCGCTGTCGTGAGCGGCCGCCGTGGCGACCATGTGCATGAGTTCGCGTTCGTCCGCCGGCGCCATGATCACGAAATTCGGCAGGCAGCCGAGATAGGCGAGATCGAACGACCCGGCGTGGGTGGCGCCGTCGGCGCCGACATAGCCGGCGCGGTCGAGCGCGAAACGCACGGGCAGGTTCTGCACCGCCACGTCGTGCACCACCTGGTCGTAGGCGCGCTGCAGGAAGGTGGAGTAGATCGCGCAGAACGGCTTGTAGCCTTCGGTCGCAAGACCCGCGGCGAAGGTCACCGCGTGCTGCTCGGCGATGCCGACGTCGAAGGTGCGCTTGGGGAATTTCTGTTCGAACTTGTCGAGGCCGGTGCCGCTCGGCATGGCGGCGGTGATGGCGACGATCTTGTCGTCGGCGTCCGCTTCGGCCATCAGCGCCTTGGCGAACACGCCCGTATACGACGGCGCTTTCGCCACGGCCTTGGCCTGGGTACCGGACACCACGTCGAACTTGGTGACGCCGTGGAACTTGTCGGCGGCGGCTTCGGCGGGCGGATAGCCGCGGCCCTTCTGCGTCACCACATGGATCAAGGTCGGACCGTTGCCTTCGCTGTCGCGCACGTTGCGCAACACCGGCACCAGGTGGTCGATGCGATGGCCGTCGATCGGGCCGACGTAATAGAAACCCAGTTCCTCGAACAGCGTGCCGCCGGTGACGAAGCCGCGGGTGTATTCCTCGGCGCGGCGCGCGGCGTTCTCGATCGGCTTGGGGAAATGCGAGGCCACCTGCTTCAGGGCCTGGCGCAGATTGATGTAGGATTTGGACGACAGCAGGCGCGAGAGATAGGCGCTCATGGCGCCCACCGCCGGCGCGATCGACATGTCGTTATCGTTCAGAATGACAATCAACTTCGAGCGCAATGCGCCGGCGTTGTTCATGGCCTCGTAGGCCATGCCGGCGCTCATGGCGCCGTCGCCGATCACGCACACTACATGGTTGTCCTTGCCGGCAAAATCGCGCGCGACCGCCATGCCCAGGCCCGCCGAAATCGAGGTGGAGCTGTGGCCGGCGCCGAACGGGTCGTACTCGCTCTCGGCGCGCAGGGTGAATCCGGACAAGCCATCCTTCTGCCGGATGGTGGACATGCGCCCGCGCCGCCCGGTGAGAATCTTGTGGGGATAGCACTGGTGCCCGACATCCCAGATCAGGCGGTCGGCGGGCGTCTCGAACACATGGTGGAGCGCCACGGTGAGTTCCACCACGCCTAAGCCCGCGCCGAGGTGGCCGCCGGTGCGCGAGACGCTGTCGATGGTGTCGGCGCGCAGTTCATCGGCCAGCTGGGTCAGCTGTTCGATGCTTAAATTGCGTAAATCCGCGGGTTTCTCGACGCGGTCGAGCAGCGGCGTGGCGTGGGGTTTCTGGTCGTCGCGGCTTGTCACGGGAGGAACCCCACCGGCTTCGGTGATTCTTGTTCTTGGTTTTGGTCGTTATTTCAGTCTGGGCGCTTTTAGCTGCGGCGGGTCGCGGAGAACACCGCGGCCTCGCGCAGAAGCCCAGCTTTTTCGCCGAAAGCCCCGAGATGGGAAACGGCTTCGTCGGCCAAGCTTCTGGCGTAGTTTTTAGCACCTTCCAGGCCCAGGCGGGACACAAAAGTCGCCTTGCCGGCGGCCGCGTCCTTGCCCGTGGCCTTCCCGGTTTCCGCGGCCGAGCCCTCCACGTCCATGACGTCGTCGGCGATCTGGAACGCCAGCCCCATCTTGAGACCATAGGCGCCCATCTCCTCGACCACCGCCGCGCTCTGCCCGCCCAGGACCGCGCCTGCGCGACAGCCGATGGCGATCAGGCAGCCGGTCTTCAGGTTCTGGAGGCGCGCGAGCCCGGACGCGTCGAGCGCCAAGCCGCCCGCGCGCAGGTCGATCATCTGTCCGCCCACCATGCCGGCGGCGCCCGCGGCGCGCGCGAGTTCCGCCACCAGGGCGGCACGCACATTGCCGTCGGGGTGGGTCTCCGGCGCGGACAGCACCGTGAAGGCTTCGGTCAACAGCGCGTCGCCGGCCAGGATCGCGGTGGCTTCGTCGAACGCTTTGTGCACCGTGGGCCGGCCGCGGCGCAGGTCATCGTCGTCCATGGCGGGCAGGTCGTCGTGCACCAGCGAATAGCAGTGCACCATCTCAATGGCGGCGCCCACGCGCAAGGAATGGGCGCGCGGCACGCCGAACAGATCCGACGACGCCACCGCCAGGAATGGCCGCAGGCGCTTGCCGCCGTCGAGCGCGGCGTAACGCATGGCTTCCACCACGCGGCCTTCGGGGCCCGGCACCGGCGGCAGCAGCCGGTCGAGCACGGCATTGGTCTCGCCCGCGATGGATGCGAGCGCTGATTTAAAGGCGCTGGTGTTAGTCACGTTGTTCAATCCTGGCCGTCGGGTTCCAGGCCGATGGATTTGCCCGACCCGGTGATCTTTTCCACCTTGGTCTTGGCTTCGGCGAGCTTGGACTCGCAATGCTTCTTGAGCGCGGCGCCGCGCTCATAGGCCGTGACGGCTTCGTCCAGCTTCACCTGACCGCTCTCGAGCTTGCGGACGATGTCCTCCAGCTCCTTCATGGCCTGTTCGAAGCTCAGAGCGGCAACATCCGCTTGATCCCTTTGGGCTTGGGTCTTGTCTGCTGGCATCAATCGTCTTTCAAAGTCTTACGTATGTGCGGACATCAGTGTCTGCACATGTGCGATGGCGCAGCCCTTCAGGGCGTCCAGGTTGTAGCCGCCTTCGAGCACCGACACCACCCGGCCGCCGCAGGCGGCCTTAGCCGCGTCCATCAGCGCGGCGGTGGCCCAGGCGAAATCGTTCTCGTCCAAGGCCAGGCCGCCCAGGGGATCGTCGCGGTGGGCGTCGAAACCGGCCGAGATCACGATGAAATCCGGCTTGAACGCGGTCAGCGCCGGCAGGATTTCATCGCTGAAGCCGGCGCGGAATACATCGCGGCCGCTACCGGCCGCAAGCGGAACGTTGACCACGTTGTTATGGGCACCCCGTTCGCGCCGCGCGCCGGTGCCAGGATAGAACGGATACTGGTGGGTCGAGGCGTAGAACGCATTGGCGTCGTTCCAGAAAATCTCCTGGGTACCGTTGCCGTGGTGGACATCGAAATCGATCACCGCCACGCGCGCGAAGCCGTGGGCGGCGCGGGCATGGAAGGCGCCGACCGCGGCATTGTTGATCAGGCAGAACCCCATCGGGCGCTCGGATTCGGCGTGATGGCCGGGCGGGCGCACGGCGCAAAAGGCGTTCGCGGCCTCCTTCTTCGCCACCGCGTCCACCGCCTGGATGATCGCGCCGGCGGCGCGGGTCATGGCCTCGCCGCTGCCCGGCGAGACCATGGTGTCGCCGTCGAGATGGGATAGGCCCCGTTCCGGGATCGCGGCCTGGAGATGGTCGAGATAGTGGCCGGGATGGGCGAGCGCCACCTCGGCGGCGGTGGCGGGCCGCGCTTCGCGGCGAATCAGCCCGGCGAAAGGCGATTCATCCAGACCCGCGAGCACGCTCTTGAGGCGCGCGGGGCTTTCCGGGTGGTGGGGCCCGGTGTCGTGGTCCAGGAAACTGGTATGGCTGACGAGCAGCGTGGTCATCACCTCTTTTACCACGCCCCACCGCTCGTGCTAACCCTGAGGGCATGTCCGAAACACCTTCCGGCATCCGCATCGGCATCGACCTCGGCGGCACCAAGATCGAGGCGATCGCGCTTGCCCGCGACGGGCGCGCCTTGTTCCGCCAGCGAATCCCCACACCCGTGGGTGACTACGCCGCCACGGTGCGCGCGGTGGCCGATCTCGCGCGCGCGGCCGGGGCGGCAACTCAAAGTCCGGGCAGCGGCACGCCTTCGGTCGGGGTCGGCATTCCGGGCGCCACATCCCCGGCCACCGGCCTGGTGAAGAACGCCAACTCGGTCTGCCTGATCGGCCACCCGCTCGAACGCGATCTATCGGCCGCCCTTGGGCAATCCGTGCGCCTCGCCAACGATGCGGACTGCTTCGCCCTCTCCGAGGCCGCCGACGGCGCCGGCGACGGCGCGGACATCGTGTTCGGCATCATCCTCGGCACCGGCGTCGGCGGCGGCCTGGTGATCAACAAGCAAGTAGTGCGCGGGCCCAACGCCATCACCGGCGAATGGGGCCATAATCCTTTGCCCTGGCCGCGCGCGGAGGAATTGCCCGGCCCCAAGTGTTATTGCGGCCTCTCCGGCTGCATCGAGACCTTTCTGTGCGGCGGGGCGCTCGCGCGCGACTACGCCGAACACTCCGGCTTGAGTCTTTCGGCGGGCGAAATCGCCAGCGCGCACGGCGACGCCGCGGCGGTGGCCGCGCTCGAGCGCTACATCAACCGCCTCGCCCGCGCGACCGCGACCGTAATCAACATCATCGATCCGCATGTGATCGTCCTGGGCGGCGGCCTGAGCAAGATCCCACAGCTCTACGAAGCGGTGCCGGCCCTGTGGCCGGACTACGTGCTCTCGGACACCATCGCTACCCGCCTGGTCCCGCCACGCCATGGCGATTCCTCGGGCGTACGGGGCGCTGCGTGGTTATGGCCCTAACGGCTCAACCGCAAGCGGGCTTCGGCAGCCGCTGCAAGCGCGACAGTCTGGCCGAGAGCGCATAATCGAAATAAGTCTGCTCGAAATTCTCGACGATGCCGGTTTCGTGGATCTGGATCGCGGTCTCGGTGTTGGGCACGTCGCGCATTTCACCCAGATTGTAGGCCGCGGTGCTGATCTGCCAGTTGGGCGTCGCGAGCAGCTGCGGATCGAACTCGGGCGTCGCGGGACCGGGTGCGAATTCGCCGTGGCGCGGACCGATCGCCACCGACAGCACCCGGGGACCGGTTGAAAAAGCGCCGTTCAAGACGACGCTGCGAAACAAGGAATCGCCGGCCGCGGCGTGCTGGAGCAGCGCACGGGCATGCGCGAGCGGCAGCAAGGTGCCCGGCGGCAACGCCAGGGTGACCTTCTTGACCTCTTTACGGGCCTTCGGATCGCCGTGGGGATCGCCGAGCGGCTCATAAACCGCCTGCCCGCCCTTGGCGTTCATCGTGGCGGTGCCTTTGAAGGCCTCGACGGTGTTGCCGTTCTTGGTGGTCTGGACCGCGAAGCGGTAGGTCGTGCCGGACTTCGCCTCCCACGAAGAGAAGAACCGCTCGTTGGTGTAGGTCTGTTCGTCACGGAAGGTCAGGTCGACCAGGATGTGGGATTTGGTTTCCCAGCCGTCGCAGGATTCCGCGACCCGGTACTGGTACCAGCCCACGGCCGCGCGCGGGCCATAGGTGGCGCTGGCGCGGGTCAGGCGCAGCTCGTAGGTCGCCTCGTAGGGCGGCAAGTCCGCTGCCTGCACCGCCAACGGCATGGCGGTGGCGAGAACCAGAACGCCGGCCTTTAGCATGGCGGAACCGTTACCGGCTCGGCGCGCACGAGGTCGAAGCCGAGCGTGAACTTGCCGAAGTCCTGCGACATGGTACGCGCCACGCCGTTGGGCAGGATGCTCATGGAAAGTTCGTAGTCAGGCGCCTCATGGTCGGTGCCGAGCGGAAAGTAGGCGAGCCCCATCGGCCAGGCGCCGCCGGAGGCGAGTTCACCGGCCTTGGCCGACCCACCGCGCGGCGCCGCGATCGCCGCCGAGACGGTGAAGGGGCCTTCCTCGAACGATCCATCGACGACCGGACGGATCAGGAATTTTTCGCCGGCGGACGCAGCCTTGAGCAGCGCCAGCGTATGGCCGGTGGACAGCAACGTGCCCTTCGGCAGCTTGAGGGTGCGGATGGCGTCGGTCTCGTAGGTCACCGTGCCGGCGCCGTCGGCGTCCAGGGTGACGTGGCCGAGATAGGATTTGCTGAGCGTGCCGTTCTCCAGCACCTGTATGCGGAAACTCGCCGAGCGCCCGTCCTTGGCCTC
>JAIBCD010000056.1 GCA_019694335.1 Rhodospirillaceae bacterium
CCGCCCTTGTGAACCAGCCGGCGGCCTGCGGCCGCGGGTGCCATCATTGCTGCCGCACCCTGGTCACGGCGACCGCGCCCGAGATTTTGCGCCTGGCGCGGGCCGTCAAAGCACGGCCGGACATCGCGGCGCGCATCCCGGCGGCGGCGGCACGCGCCCGCACCACCGCGGCCACCGCGCCGCACACCACACGCCAGTTCTGTCCGATTCTCGACGCAGAGATCTGTTCCCTCTATGAAGCCCGGCCCCTGGCATGCCGGTCGCTACTCTCGCAGTCACGCGACGTCTGCATCCGCGTCTTCAATCAGGACCGCGCCGAAGCCATTCCTTTTGTACGGCCGTCGCGGGAAATCCGCGACACCGTCATCCTGATGCTCCAGGCGTCGCTCCGTCTCGCGGCGTTGCCTTATCAACAATACGAATTGATCCAGGGACTCGCAGCCGCGCTCAGCCAGGATGACGCCGAAGGCCGGTGGCTGGCCGGTGAGCCGGTTTTCGCCGGGGTGGAGACCGACCCGGACCATACACGCGCCGCACAGGTGTCGCAGATGGTCGAACGTCTCGCCGCCTCGCTCGCGCCGACGCTGTAATCAAACCTTTCGCATGGCCAACTGGCGCCCGAAAGCGCCCGGTGCGGGCTTCCGCACCGCACATTGAATGACCGGACGGTCGGCCGTAAAGCGTGGCAAAGCTGATGTGCCGCCCCTTCCCTTGAGATAGCCTTGCCCGGCTTTTCATAGGGAGGGAGTTCCATGAACAACATCGTCAAGTTTGCCTGCGGCGCCGCGTTGATGGCGTCGATGACACTCGCGGTTTCTTACGCACAGGAAGCTGCGCCGCAAAAGGGCGCGGAGAAAGCCCGGCCGGCGCGCGGCGGCGAAGGCCCGCTCAGCGGTCCGCGGGTCGATGTGCTCAACATGGTCCGTCCGATCGACATCCACGACACCATCTGGATCGAGGACATGACCTCGGTGGAAGTGCGCGATTCCATCAAGGCCGGGAAGACCACCGCCCTGGTGATCGTCGGCGGCATGGAGGACAATGGTCCCTACCTGCCGGTCGGCAAACACGGCACGGTCATGAAGATCGAAGCGGAAAGCATCGCCCGCAAGCTCGGCAACGCACTGGTGGCGCCGCTGATCAACACCGCGCCCGGCAACCCGGAAAAACCCGGCCTCCCCGGCGCGATCGCGCTGTCGCGCGAGACCTACCACGGCGTTTTGATGGACGTGGCCAACAGCCTCAAGGCCGCCGGCTTCAAGAACATCCTGTTCATGGGCGACCACGGCCCGGACCAGCCGCCGCAGATCGAAGTGTCGAAGGCCCTGAACGAGAAGTGGAAGGGCACCGGTGTGTTCTTCGCCCATATCCCCGAATACTACAATTACGCCGACGTGCAGAAATTCGAGGCCGACGTACTCAACATCCATGAGAAGCCCGAGGGCTTCCATGACGATTACTATAGCTCCGTGATCGTCATGACCCAGAACCTCAACAACGCCCGCATCCCGGAGCGCATCAAGGCCAAGAAGACCTCGATCAACGGCGTCGAGCTTTACCCGACGGAGAAGCCAATCGCCGACGGCCGCAAGATCGTCGACTTCCGCGCCGACGCCACGGTCAAGGCGATCCAGAAGTTGCTCGCCGGCCCGCGCGTCTAGAACCGTTCATCACAAGGAGAGAACCATGGAACATGTCATTTCGGGGCTTCTGAACCAGTTCGAACGCGGCGCGATGTCGCGGCGCAATCTCGTGCAGACACTGGCGGGTGCGTTCGCCGCCAGCGCGGCCGCCGGGCCGGCGCTGGCCGCGCAGGCCAAGGGCTTCAAGACTCTCGCCATCAACCACGTCTCCTACGGCGTCGCGGATTACGGCAAGACTCGCGACTTCTATTCCGATCTGCTCGGAATGAAGGTCAGCAAGGACGACGGCAAGCAGTGCTATCTCGGCTTCGGCGACAGCTTTTTCGTGGTGCGCAAGACGCGCCAGCCGGATAACAAGCCGTTCGTCGACCATATCGCCTACACCATCGACAACTGGGATCCGGCGGCGGTGGAAGCCGAACTGAAGCGCCGCAACCTCGACCCCAAGATGGACGCCGAGAAGCTGAGCGTGTCGGTGAAGGATCCGGACGGTTTCGGCGTGCAGATCTGCAGCAAGGAAATGAAGGCCTGAGGGCTTCGCCAAGGCCTGAAGCTTCGCTCATGGGTTCGGCGGCGGCGCCGGATTCATGCCGTTGAGCACGCCCCGCTGACGGTATTCCAGGGCGGGGCCGCCAGGCCCGCGCCCTGGACGCGGGCCTGGCGGCCGTCGGCGACACCGCGCGCGTTTTGCGCCATTGCGATACAATGCTCATGCAGCACCAGAGCAACGCCTACCAGGCGGCCCAGAGAGACACGCAACTCATCAAGCAGCGCAAGTGACAGGGAGATTCTCGTGACACTATCAAGAGCCGTGATTGTTCTGGCGGCATTCGCCGCACTGCCGGCGCGCGCCGCTGACGCCGTCCCCGATCCCAAGGTGCTCGAGTTCAAGCTGCCGGCGCAGATCCCCTGGGGCCCGGTCACCGCGCAAGGGTCGCAGGTGGCGCTGCTCTACGGCGATCCCAACAAGCCCGGCCTCTATGTGCTGCTCAACAAGTGGCTGCCGGGCCATATGAGCAAGCCGCATTTCCACGAGAACGACCGCTATATCACCGTGATCTCCGGCACCTGGTGGGTGGGCACCGGCGACGCGTGGGATCCCAACAAGTCCACGCCCATGCCCACCGGCAGCTACGTGCGCCATATCGCCAAGCAAGTTCATTGGGACGGCGCCAAGGACCAGGAAACCGTGATCCAGATCGTGGGAATCGGCCCTGCCCCGTCGATCCCGTCGCCGACCGCCAAGGTTAAGTAGTCCACGCGATCTTGTGCGCCGCGATGGCGGCGGCAACGTGAACACCAGCGCCAAGGATCGCCGCCAGCCAAGGTCCGCGGCGCGGGCAGCATCGACCGGGTGCGCCAGGCCAACTCCCGCGCTTTAGTTTTCGCGCTTGGGTGGCTTCGGCCGTTTTTGGAATCCGCTGCCGCCCTTGCCTTCGAACTTGCCCTTGCCGTAGGGCTTCTTGCCGGCCCAGTGAGGCTTGTCGCGGTGCGGTTTGCCGCGCGGCGAATCGTCGGCCTCGCCCTGCGCGGCGTGGAAGGGTTTTTTCCACGGCTTCTTGCCGGCGTGATGGCCCGGCGGGCGGCGCACATGGCCGCCGTCGGCCGGCGGTTCGGTCGCGCCGATGAAGATGTCGCCCTTCTTCACCTTGGCGATCTTCTCCGCGAATTCTTCGGCCACTCCAGCGTCGATCTCGAACTTGGTCTCGTCGTCGAAGATGCGAATGGCGCCGATTTCGCGCTTGGTGATGCCGCCCTGGCGGCAAATCTCGGGGATCAGCCACTTGGGATCGGCCTTGCGCTGCCGTCCGACGTTGAGGCGGAACCATACCGCGCTCGCGAGGCCCGAGCGCGGCTCGCGCGGGCCGGGCATGCCGGTGTCCATCATGTCTTCCGGCGCCGGCATGCGGACCCGGTGGATGCGCACCAGGGCCGCGGCGATGTCTTCCGGCGTACGCTGCTGCAAGAGCTTCTTCGCCAGATCCATATCCCCAGGCTCGCCGGCGTCGGCGGTCAGAAGGCTTTGAAGCAAACGCTCGTCATCGAGCTGGCGGATGGCATCGGGCGTGGGCGGATTCACCCAGGACGCCTTGATCTTGGCGAGCCCGAGCAGGCGTTCCGCCTTGCGGTGGTTCTTGGGTGGGATCAAAAGCACGCTGACACCCTTGCGGCCGGCGCGGCCCGTGCGCCCGCTGCGATGCTGCAAGGTCTCGGCGTCGTAGGGCAGGTCGGCGTGAATCACCAGGCCGAGGTTGGGCAAGTCGATCCCGCGCGCCGCCACGTCGGTCGCCACGCACACACGGGCGCGCCCGTCGCGCAAGGCCTGGAGGGCGTGGTTGCGTTCGCTCTGGCCCAACTCCCCCGACAGCGACACCGCCGAGAACCCGCGTTCGGTCAACGCGGCGTGAAGGTGGCGCACGGCCTCGCGCGTGTTACAGAACACCAGCGTCGCCGGCGATTCGATGAACCGCACGACATTGACCACGGCGTGCACCGTATCCTGCGGGGCGATGCGCATGGCGCGGTATTCGATGTCGGCGTGGGCGCGCGTGCCGCCCGAGGTCTCGATCCTGAGGGCATTGTCTTGGTATTGCTTCGCCAGTGCTACGATGTCGCGCGGCAAGGTCGCCGAGAACAGCAGCGTGCGGCGTTCCTTCGGTGTCGCTTCCAGGATGAATTCCAGATCCTCGCGGAAGCCGAGATCGAGCATCTCGTCGGCTTCGTCCAGCACCACGGCCTTCAGGTTGGCGACGTTGAGGTTGTAGCGCTCGAGGTGATCGCGCAGGCGGCCCGGCGTGCCGACGACGATATGGCAGCCGGCGCGGAGCAGATGTTTCTCGGCGCGCGGGTCCATGCCGCCCACGCAGGCCACCACCTTCGCCCCGGCATGCTGATACAGCCAGACCAGTTCGCGCTGGACCTGGAGCGCCAGTTCGCGCGTCGGCGCGACCACCAGGGCCAGGGGATTTTCCGCGCGGCCCAGGGTCTCGGCGTCCGCCAGCAGCGTGGCGGCAATCGACAACCCGAAAGCGACCGTCTTGCCCGACCCGGTTTGCGCCGAGACCAAAAGGTCGCGCCCGGCAGTTTCGGGGGCGAGCACCGCCGTCTGGACCGAGGTCGGATCGGTGTAGTCGCGTTCGGATAACGCGCGGGCGAGCGCGGGATGCGTCGGAGGAAAGGGCAAAGCGGACCTATAGATGCGAAGGGGGTGGGGCGCCCTGGCCGGACAGCCCGAAGTTGGCCGTGGGTATAGTCCAATTCGGGCCTCTGCCGCCAGACTATTGCGGCAAAACAGGCCCCACAGGATCGCATGCCCCTACCCGCGTCTCAGGATGAACTCCTCGTCGGCCGTGTTCCCGACGATGAATTTGTAATCGCCGACTTTCGCAAAGCCCCGGTTCGCATAGAGTTTTTGCGCGCCGAGATTTCCCGACCACACGCCGACCCATAGTTTCCGCCCCGGCTTTTCCAGCCAGGCGAGCGCGGCGTCGAGGAGCCGGTTGCCGATCCCCGCGCCCTGGAGCCCACGCTTGACGTAAAGCCGCCGGAGTTCGCCGCAGGCCGGGGTCACATCAGCGTGCGGCAGCCCGCAGGGGCCCGCCTGGGCATACCCCACGATGGCGCCGTTCAGCACCGCCTTGAACAGCGCCTGAGACGGGTCGGCGATATCGGCCGCGAAAATTTCCGGCTGATATTTGGCCTCCAGGAATGCGGCGAGGTCCGATGGCGGGTACATGGGACCGAAGGTTTCGGTGAACGTCAGACGCGCGAGCGCCGTGATTTCGACGGCGTCGGTGACCTCAGCTCTCGAGATTGTCGCCGTCATGGATAAAGCGGGCACGGATAAAGCGGGCCCGCCCCTACCGGCGGGCCCGTCGGGTTCCTGGGGCACCTGGCCTAGGGCAACTTGCCGTCGGCTTCCTGGTAGACCTTGAGCACGGCGATCTGCGCCTGGCTGTCCTTCAGCGCGAGATCGTTGGCGGGCCCCCAGTTAGCCTTGGTCACGGCTTCGCACGGCGGCGGCGGCGGCGCACCGGCGGCGGCGGCGGGAGCGGCGACGCAGGGCACTTTCGCGGCGTGCAGGCGCTTGGCTTCCTTGATCACGGCTTCCAGCGCCTTGCGGGAGTCTTCCAGCCCCGCCTTCATGGTCGCCGCATCGTCGACCCAGCCGTGGCCGGCGATATAGAGATTGGCGTTCATGGCCTGGGCCTTCTTGATGGTCTCGACCCATTCCGAGGGATAGGCCGAGCGCATCGCCGGGAACACGCCGCGCAAATACACCTCGCTCATGAACATGATTTTGCTCTGCGGCAGGTAGACGACGAGATCGCCGCCAGTATGGGCGCGGCCGAGGTTGAGGATCTGGATCTCGGTGCCGCCGACGTTGAGCGTGCGCTTGTCGGTCACCAGTTCCGTGGGCGGCGCGGCGTTCTTCTCCATCGCCTTCTGCGAGGCCGGGGTCGAGATCACCGTCATGCCCGGCCAGGCGGCCTTGAGCGGGCCGTTGCCGCCCATGTGGTCGCCGTGGTCGGAACCGACGATCAGGTACTTCACCGGCTGGGGGGTAAGCTTCTTGATGTTCTCGACCAGTTTCTGCCCCTGGTCGGGATCGCCCATGGCATCCACCAGCACCACGCCATCGTTGGTGACCACGATCAGGCTGACGGTGTTCATCACCTTCGACGGATGGAAGCCCTCATAGGCATAAATGTTCGGCGCCACCGCTTTCCAGCGCGGGAAGTCCGCAAGCGTCAGGCCGCGCGCCTCGATGGCGGCGTTGCTGACCTTGGTGTTCTCGGCCGCCGAAACCGGCGCGCAGGACAGCGCCAGCGAAACGACGGCCGCGCGCGAAAGCCAATGGAACTGCTTCATATAAGGACTCCTCCCGGTGATGCGGTGATGCGGTGATGGCCGACTATCGCACCTCCCGGCGGCGCCTGAAAACAGGCCTGAAAAACGCGATCTATTGCAGTGCACACAGATATGCCGCGCCGCATGGCGCAGCTGTTGCTGTTGTTTCCGCGCCAACCGAGGGGATATGCCGATGCCGGTCACGCGCCTCGCTTGCGCCCGCGGCGTGACACCGTTCCCGAAGGACGGACGAGCCCTGGGGAGCTACGGCACGCCCTCCGAATTCCCGGTCAAGACCAGCCCGGCGCACCGGGCCGCGAAAGAGCCTTAAGCCGCTGTTTTCCGTGGTATAACCCCTCCTCTCACAGGGGGGCGTATGTCGCGCGACCAGCGCCGGGCGGTGCTCAAGGAAGTGGCCAAGGAATATGGGCGGACGGGGTACAACCCGGACCGCGCGATCACCATTTTCGGCCTGGTGACCGAGTTGGCCGAGATCATGGACAAGCGCTCCAACAGCCGCCGCGCCAGTTTCGCCGGCGCGCACGCCATCAAGGTCTATGAGAACACCGCCCGCAAGTACGGCTACAAGGGCGAGAAAGGGCCGGTGCATTGCAAGAAGGGCTGCGGCTACTGCTGCCATACCCGGGTCACCGCCACCGCCCTCGAACTGTTCATGCTGGCGCGCGGCATCCGCGACCGCTGGAACGACGCAAACGACCCCCTGAAAGAACGCTTCCGCGCGGTGGAAGCACAGACCCGCGCGATACCCAGGGAGCAATGGGTGCCGAACCGGATTCCCTGCGCCTTCCTCGCCGGGGGAGCGTGTTCGGTCTATGAGTCGCGGCCCCTCACCTGCCGCACCTATGCCTCCCTGTCGCTGCCAGCTTGCATCGACTGGTTCAACGGCGCGCAGGTGGAGGTGCCGCATCCGGACCGCAACCAGTTGCTGCGCGTGTTCATCCTCGCGGCCATGAAGGCGGCGATGGCCAATGCCGGCTTCGAGATCGCGGGGTTTGAAATGGCCCACGGCCTGGAAATCGCCATGGCGCCGGATGCCGAGGCCCGCTGGCTGGCCGGCGAGAATGTGTTCGCCGGGGTCAAGAACGACGATTTCTCCGGGCGGCCGGGCGGGCGGAGCCAGGGACACGAAGCCTTCGACCTGATCGTGGAAGTGTTCAAGACCGGCCCCTTCGGCAAGGACATGCCGCCCAATCCCTGGTTCTCGTGGTGATGCGCATGAAAAAGCTTTTGATTGCCGCCGCGTTGCTCCTGCCCTTCGGCGCAATGGCGCAAACCACCGATCCGCTGACGCAGATCGAAAGCCCGCAAGTCCCGGGCCGCGGCGGCTACGACGGCGACAGCATGGACCAATTGCTCGCGCATTTCCGCGTGCCGGGCGTGAGCATGGCGGTGATCCAGGATTTCCGCATTGCCTGGGCCAAGGCTTGGGGCGTGACGGACGTTAAAACCGGCGCCCATGTGCG
This sequence comes from Rhodospirillaceae bacterium, assembly GCA_019694335.1. Lineage (GTDB taxonomy): Bacteria > Pseudomonadota > Alphaproteobacteria > Rhodospirillales > Rhodospirillaceae > SHVO01. Next base: position 7,979 of record JAIBCD010000056.1, read on the forward strand.
CACCGATACCATGTTCCAGGCCGCGTCCATCAGCAAACCCGTGACCGCCATGGCCACCCTCAAGGCGGTGCAGGACGGCAAATTCGGCCTCGACCAGGACATCAACACCATCCTCAAGTCCTGGAAGCTGCCGATGGAGAAGTTTCCAGGCGCTGTGACGCCGCGCATGTTGATGAGCCATACCTCGGGTCTTGGCGATGGTTTCGGGTTCCCGGGATATGCGCCGGGTGCGCCGCGCCCGACTCTCCTGCAAGTGCTCGACGGCGCGCAGCCCTCGGTGCTGGGGCCGGTGCGCATGGAGCGCGCGCCGCTCACCGGTTACAAATATTCCGGCGGCGGCGTCAGCATCGAGCAGCTGATGCTGACCGATGTCCTGGGCAAGCCGTTCACGCAGATCATGCAGGACACCGTGCTCGGCCCCCTGCGCATGGCCAACAGCACCTATGCCCAGCCGATCCCGGCCGACAAGGAGATCGAGGCCGCCCATGCCCACGACCAGCGCGGCCGCCCCTTGGACGCGCCGTGGCACGTGTTCCCGGAACAGGCCGCCGCCGGCCTGTGGACCACGCCCAGCGACCTCGCCCGCTTCCTGATCGAGGTGCAGCAGACGCTGCGGGGCCAATCCCTGCGGGTCATCAACCAGAAGACCGCCGAGGCCATGATCGCGCCGGTGGGGGTCGGGCCTTACGCCGTGGGTTTCGCAGTCGAGCAGCGTGGCCAGGGCTGGTATTTTACCCACACAGGCAGCAACTGGGGGTACCGCGCGGTGGTGCTGGCGCACCGGGCCAAGGGCTACGGCGTGACGATCATGACCAACGGCGACAATGGCGCGGCCCTCTACAACGAGATCATCGAACGGGTTGCGCGCGCCTACGGCTGGGATAGCCTGGACAAACCCATTCCCCGGTAGGATTTCGCATGCGCGCACTTTATGTCTTCGCCATGGTTTTGGCTTCAGCACCGGCGCTCGCCGCGGACGGCCGCGTGCAACAGCCGCCGGAACCCGCGCTTCACAACCTCTCGGCGGCGGAAAAGCTGGCGCAAGCACATGAGTGGCTGAACCTGCCGTCGCGGGATCTTGCCGACAACGGCAGCAGCGATGCGGACGCCTGCCGCGCCATCGCGGAAACCTTCGCGGCCGGCGACGGCATCCGTTTCCTGGAGCCGGACGTGATGACCACCACCGCCCGCCCCGACGAACTGCGCACCGTGGAAGGCCAATGCCGGGGCCTGGTGCTGGACGAGGTCACATTGCCGCGCCTCGGCCAGTTGCGGGCGCGGCGCAATTTCAGCCTGTATTTCCTGGCACGCCCGGTCAACGGCATGGCCATGAGCGTGTTCTCGGCCGAACGCTGGTGCAAGGACGGCGTGGGCGCACGCGCGCCCTGCACCGCGCCGCAAACCGCCAGGGCCTTCGACCTCAACAGCTGCAAGGTCGTCGCCACCGAAACCATGCCGGCGCGGAATGTCACGAACGGCAGGAGCAACTACGTCCAGGGCGTGCTGGAGTACCGCAACGACTACTATTTCGCCAACATCGGCGACGTTTGCGAAACCGCGACCCCGGGTGTGACCGGCATCACCATGGACATAACATCGGTGGAACTGGCCGGCGGGAAGCCTAAGCTGAGCTGCTCTTTGAGCACTGTGCCGAAGGCACGGTGTGTGCAGCCGAAGCGCTAGAACTTGAAAATAGAATGGCAACTCTCGGACAGCACTTAGGGTACTTGTTCTCCCTGGAATAAATTACACAGCAATTCCGCGCTAAAATCATGCAAGATACGGGCCCGCCCACTTTTTTTGACGAAGGATTTGGCCGCGCCTATGCACTTGTAGAAGCGGTTGAGGCAATGTCCGGGCAGAAGCACGGACGCTATTCCATTTTTCTGGACGGCGTTAACGCAGACTGGCTCGACCAAGCCACCAACGTTCTAGATATCGGCAATAACCAGATACGCCTGCTTCGACTTGTAACCACCCGCAAACGCATCCTTGCTCTTTCTGGCGAAGAAGATCTCCCGAAAACCGGAGACTGGATTGAAATGATCATCGAACCGCAAGGGCGAGGATCACCGCTATGGTCATTTGCTCCGGACGACGACTATCGCAAGGCGAGCCGCCACGCAGTGACGGGATTACGAGTTTTGTCGCAGCTGGATCGGCCATCTGTAGGAGCGGCGGTATCCCCTTCGGTCAATGCAGGCCCGCGCTTGCGCGAAACATTTGATCTCGCCAAGCTTATTGGAGCCAGCTCGCCAAAGAGCGTTCGCAAACGCTTGAACACAACGCATAAGGTGAACAGTTGCGCAGTGTATGACGTAGGGCAAGCCAACTACGTAGCACTGCACACTCGTACCACCGGCGATCGGCATTCGGCAATTTTGGTCGACATCGGCGAACCATTGGCCTTTCACCGCGCGACCGCACACCGTCGTAAGCCGCCCCCGCCACCAGAAAACGCACTTGTTATTTTGACGCATTGGGATTGGGACCACGTTGCTGCTGGGCGCGAGCGAGCCAACAATGCCTTCGCGAATCTCTGGTGGATTGCGCCAACTCAGAAAATTGGGCCGAATCTGTGGGCCCGCGTAGCTAAACCCCAGCACGACCGTCGCAAATTAATTTTGCTGAAACCTCGGACGTCCGACATAGTTTCCAAGTGTATCCGGCTCAGATTCGGTAGAGGGGTTGACCGCAATAATTCGGGTATTTGTGTTCTTGCCTCGGTAGAGGACAAACGTCTCGCTCTTCCAGGCGACGCTCGTATTGGACACGATGGCGTTTCACTTCCACAAAATCTGGACGCAATCGCGATTTCGCATCACGGCGCTGAGGAGGTTGGAATCGCTCCCCGCCCTTCCACGGCTCAAATCAGCACCGCAGTGATTTCTGTTGGGCGGGCCAACAAATATGGTCACCCATCTCTACAGACTATTCGGTTGTACCGCCAAAATGGATGGCGAGTCAGTCGAACAGATCAACGACGCGGACGGCGGACCAACTACGTTCGTCTCCTTTGACGCACAATGCCACGTCTTTCTCGTTGATCTAAGGCCGCCAGGCCACAGCGGCTAAACAAACTCGATCTTGAAGATCCAGCCTTGGTGCGGGCTGTCGTTCAGGGGCCAGTTGGGGTGGACGCCGGCGTCGCAGCTGATCAGCGCGCCGTCATGCATGGCCAGGCCATGCGGATCGCACGAGCCGGGCACGAATTCCGCGGTCTCCAGCAAGGCGCCGGTGGCGGCGTCGTATTTGGCGAGGCCGGCTTGGCCGTTGGCGTATCCAGTGCTGTCGGTGCCGGTGATGAGCCAGATGGCGCCGCCGCTTCCACCATTTGAGTCCCAGGCGATGCCGTGGGCGCGCGGGGTGGAATAGGGAATCAGGAACTCCGGCGTCCAGCTTACCGGATCGACCCGCAGGATTCCGCGCAGGCGCAGGCAGGCCAGGTAAAGCTTGCCGTCCTGGTACATGGCGCCGTGGCAGCCACCGCCGTCCTTGGCCGGCCCCAAGGGAATCTGCCGGTGGCTGATGAGCTTGGAATTGAGGTCGGTCTGCCAGACGCCGTTGGGCGCCTCGTTGGCGCAGGACCAGATATAGCCGCCGCCGAACGCCATGCCGCTGGTGTTGCGGCACTGGGTGGTGACGGTCTTCAGCACCTTGCCGGTCCAGTCCACCAGCCAGACCTTCTCGGTCAGCTCCTTGGGTTCGGGCGCGTGGTAGAACGCCGCGTTGGCGCCGGAGGGTTTCTGCTCGGCGATCCACAGTCCCTCGGGCGCCACGGCGATGCAGTTCGGGAAACCCTCGGGGGCCTTGAACAGCTTGGTGGTCTTGACCTTCCGGCTCGGCACCTTGGCGGGGGCTTCGGCCGCGCGCGCCGCCCCGATCACGCCGGACTGCAACGCGGCGCCTAGGCCTGCAGCGCCTGCCAGAAATTGCCGCTTTGTTACGCCGCTCATGTCACCCCTCCCCTGACGCCATGTGTCGGCCTATCCTAGGCTCATGCGTATAATTTTGAAAACCAGCTTCCTCATCTGCTTGGCGTTGACTACGCCGGCCGGAGCGGAGGATTTCGACCTCGCCATCCGCAACGCCCGGATCGTGGACGGCAGCGGCGGCGCGCCGGTCACGGGCGATGTGCTGGTGAAAGGCGATACCATCGCGGCGGTGGGGCGGATTCCCGCCGGCGCCAAAATCGCGCGCATTATCGACGCGCAAGACCGGGTGCTGGCGCCGGGGTTCATCGACGCCCATGCCCACGGCGAAGCCCTCGACGCGGCCCAGGGGTTCGAGAATTTCCTCGCCCAGGGCGTCACCACCATCGTGCTGGGCCAGGACGGCAGCAGCCCGGACGGCACCGGGATCGAGCCGGGCGCGAAGCCGGTCACCCTCGCCGACTGGTTCAGGCGCCTGGAGAAATCCCCGCCGCCCGTGAACATCGCCACGCTGGTGGGATTCGGTTCGGTGCGCGACGAGTCCGGCGCGCCCTATAACGGCCCCGCCACGCCCGCGCAGATCGCGCGCTTCTCCCAGTTGATCGACACCGCCATGGCGCAAGGCGCGTACGGCGCCAGCCTCGGCATGGAATACGTGCCGATGATCAGCGCGACGCCGCAGGAACTGGCGGCGGTCGGCAAGGCCGTCGGGCGCTACGACGGCGTGGTCATGAGCCACATGCGCAGCGAGGACGACGACAAGCTGGCCGCGGCGATCGATGAACTGCTGGCCGTGGGGGCGGAATCGCGCGTGCATGTCAGCCATATCAAGGTGGTCTACGGCCAGACCGCCGCGCAAGGCCAGGCGGTGCTGGACCAGCTCGCGGCCGCGCGGGCCAGGGGCGTGCGCGTCACCGCCGATGTCTATCCCTATCTCGCCAGCCAGAGCGGCTTGGCGCTGCTGTTCCCCGACTGGGCCAAGGTGAAGAAGGACTTCGACAGCGCGAAGCGGGAACGCGGCCAGGAACTGGCCGACTACCTCACCGCCCGGGTGATGAAGCGCGGCGGACCCAAGGCGACGCTGCTGTCCACCAAGCCCTATGTCGGCATGACCCTGGAGGATATCGCGCGTGAGCGGCGCAAGCCGTTCACCGACGTGCTGCTCGACCTCGGCCCCGCCGGCGGAAGCGCCGCCTACTTCATCATGAGCGCGCCGACCCAGGACGTGTTCATCAAAAGCCCCGACGTCATGACCAGCTCGGACGGCTCGCCGGCCATGAACCATCCCCGCGCCTATGGCTCCTTCGCGCGCATGATCGAGACCTATGTGCGGAAGGAGGGCCTGCCGCTGCCGCTCGCGGTCAGGAAGATGAGCGCCATGACCGCGGCGGTGCTGAAACTGCCCGACCGCGGCCTTATCAAGGCCGGCTACAAGGCCGACCTGGTGCTGTTCGACCCGGCCAAGGTCCATGAGACCGCGACCTGGGAAAAGCCGCAGCAGCTCGCCGCCGGGTTCGACCTGGTGATGATCAACGGCAAGGTCGCCCGCGAAAACGGCGTGACGGCAAAGGACCGCTTCGGCGCCGTCCTCAAGAACGCCGCAAAGCCCCGGGCTTGAACATCCGCGCATAAAAAAAGGGGACGCCCGAAGGCGTCCCCTTTGCCGTTGATCGTGGCGGACCGCTTACATCTTGAAGCGGACGCCGAGACGGAAGGTCCGGCCCAGCGCGTCGTAGAGCGCGCCGTTGTACGGAGCGGCTTCGTACGTGTAGCCGCCCGGGCCCGGGGCAACCACCACCGGATCCTTGTTGGTGAGGTTGCGGACGTTGAGGAACAGCTCGGCATTCGCCGATTCCCCGGCCATGAACTTGTAGCCGACCGAGGTATCCCAGTAGACCGCGCCCGCGATGTAGTTGGTGTCGACGGTGCGGTTGTTGCCGGTCGAGACCGGGCAGCCCGAGGTGCACTGGACGTTCGAGTTGTTGTACACGCCGGCGCTGGTGCCGCGCGCCGTCAGGCTGAAGTTGACGGTCTCGGTCTGGTAGACGCCCGAGGCGGTCCAGCGCCAGGACGGGACCGCGTTGGCGACGCCGGCGTTAACACCGGCGCCTTCGTACGGGATGGTGATCCCGTTGCTCGAGTAGTTCTTGAGGTAGTTCGTCGCCAGGAACCGCAGGGCAATCGCGCCCGGCAAGTCGGCCATGATCGCATCGAGCTGCGTGCGGTAGCTGACCTCGAAGTCGATGCCGCGCGCGAGCTGGTTGACCAGGTTGAACGGACGGATGTTGATGTTCGTGATGGTCTGGCCGGGGCCGAACACCAGGGCGGCGCACATCTGCGTATTGCCGATGTAGCACTGGTCGATGATCTGCTGGACGGTCAGGTTGCCGATGGCCTTGCCGATGTCCATGTTCCAGTAGTCGACCGAGGCGTTGAAGCCCGGGAAGAAGGTCGGGTTCAACACCACGCCGAGGCCGGTCATGTCGGAGACTTCCGGCACCAGGGTCGGATTGCCCGAGGTCGAGGAACGGCCGATTTCCGAGGTGTTGGCGCGGAACGGATTGACGTAACCCGGGAAGCCGCCGCCGCCGCCGCTGAACAGTTCGATCAGGTTGGGCGCGCGGATGTCGCGCGACCGGGTCAGGCGGAAGCGCAGGTCGTCGATCGGGTCATAGGTCAAGCCGACCTTATACGTCGCGACGAAGCCCGAGGTCTTGTAGCTGGTGAACCGCCCGGAGGCGTTCAGGTCCAGCGACTTGGCCCATTCGGTGCCCTTGGCCAGCGGGATAACGGTTTCGATGAAACCTTCGGTGACGTTGGTCGAGGCGTTGAGCGGGCGGTAGTTGCCGTAGTCCCAGTTGCCGAGCGCGCCATCCGGGTCGACGATGCCGGCGGCGCTTTCCTTGCGGTGTTCGACACCGAACGCCAGCGAGACCGGGCCGGCCCACGACGAGAACGGCTCGCCCTGCGCCGACGCGGCGATCACGCGCTGGACGAAGCGCTCGTTACGGAAGTCCTTGGCGCCCGAACCGAGCACGTAGCGGACGGCGGCGGCCGAGTTCACGCCGGTGCCGTACAGGTTGTAGGGCACGCAGCCGTTGGTCGGGTTGGTGAGCGTGGAACGGCAGACGATCTGGCCGTTGGCCGCGCGCACCGCGTCGATCGCCAGGTTCCAGGCCGGGAGGTACGGCGGATCGAACACCTGCTCGTGAGCGAGGGTGACGCCGATCTGGCCATAGGCGTTCCAGGTCCAGGTGGTTTCGGCGGCGTCGAACGAACCCGAACCGCCGACCACCATGCGTTCCACGCGGCGGTCGTTGTAGGCGCCGGCGCGGCCCAAATCGCCGACCATGCTGCCGAGGTTGATGGTGGTGAGATTGAGGGCCACCATCTGCGCCTGCACCGAGGCCGGGATGAAGGGGTTGTCGACCTTCTGCACGATGGTGCCGTTGTTTTCGAACGGGCAGCACCAGTTCTGGTTCGAGTCATGGCCCCACGAGGCCTGGGCGAACATCTCGAAGGTGTCGGTGACCTGGTAGGACGCGCGGGTGAAGAAGTTCTGGTTGGTGTCCATCGAGGTCAGGCCGTTGGCCAGGTTGGTGCCACGGATGGTGGCCGCCTGCCATTCGCCGTTGGTCGTGACGCCGGCCGAAACCAGATCGCCGTAGACGAACTGGCGCGGGATGCCGCCCGGACCGAAGGTGATGCCCTTCAGGGGGCCCGAGGCGATGATGCTGCCCGCGGGGTAGATGACGCTGACATGGTTGCGCAGGATGCGTTCCGGCACCGAGGTCGACTGGCCCGCGCCCGTGCCATAGGCCGGGTTGGTCAGGATTTCCCAGCCCTGCAGGTTCCACGGGCGGGTGTTGGTCGGAATGCCGTCGGTGTGACCGGCCTGGGCGGAGATCAGGAAGTGACCCTTACCGCCGGCGAAGGGCGTGCCGGCCGCGATGTTGACGTCCCACTGGCGGTTGTCGCCGAAGGTGGTGACGCCGCCGGAGACTTCGCCTTTCACGCCGGTGAACTTCTTGTCGAGGATGAAGTTGACCACGCCGGCGAGCGCGTCGGAGCCGTAAGCGGCCGAGGCGCCGCCCGTGACCACGTCGACGCGGGCGATCAGGTTTTGCGGGAAGGTGTTGACGTCGACCACGCCGTTGGAGTTGGTGCCGACCGAACGCTGGCCGTCGAGCAGCACCAGGGTGCGCTCCAGGCCGAGGTTGCGCAGGTTGACGACGTTGGCGCCGGACGAACCAGCGCTCATGGAGGAGTTGGTGGTGGTCGGATTGCGCGAGCCGGCGAAGGCCGGGAGGGTGTTGACGTAGTCGGCGACGTTGGTGGTGCCGGAGGTCTGCAACTGCTCGACCCCCACGACCGTCAGCGGGGTCGGGGCTTCATAACCATCGCGCACGATGCGCGTACCGGTCACGACCACTTCTTCGACTTCCGCGGTCTGGGCGGCGGCGGCCTGCGGCGCGGCCGCGGCAGTCTGCTGGGCGAAGGCATGGCCGGACATGGCCGACAGCGCGAGCGCGGTCGAGCTGACGGTGGTCAGCGCCCCAAGCTTGAAGGACCGGCGCTTCGTCGTGGCGCCATCGATCTGGTTAGCAAGCAAGCTGAGAAGAGTCATTGCATTCCCCCGGTAGAGTTCAATCTGACTGCGTCTATGTCGCCGCTTTTTTGACGCCCGTTTGAATGAGGCGTGAAAACGCGGCCTGGATCGAAGCATATTTTGCGCCGCAGCATGTCGCAAGGCATATGTCTATATGTATGCCCGATAATGTATAGTCATATGCCTACCACACGGCGAGTGTGATATCGCTGCAACGCCGCAGCGCCCGGCCCGAATTCGCTTTAGAAAACCTGCATTTTTGCGCGCCCGGGCTTAACGATCCGGACGCGTCTCGCATCAGGGCGCGGGCGATTTTCCGCGCAATGCATCGGTGATCGGCTGGAACGGGCCCACGCGGTGCTGCTGAAGAGAGAAACTATCGGCGAAGGGCGGGAACGGAGCGTCCACCGGTTTGCGTGAACGATTTGGATAGTCGCGTTCGAGATGCGCGCGCACCGGACGCGGCTGCGCGTTGATATAAGCCGCGACATCCCAGGCATCGTCACCCGTCAGCGCCGGACTGGTATAGGTGGTGCCCACCGGCATGTTGGCGTGAACGAAGGTCGCCGCCGCGATCAGCCGGTGCATCCCCGCGCCGTTGTTGAAACTGTCCGGTCCCCACAGCGGCGGGAATTGATATCCGCCGGCATCGCCTTTCGCGCCATTGCGTTTGCCCTGCCCGTCCGGCTGATGGCAGACCGCGCAAGTCTTCTGATAGACCGTCGCGCCGCGCATCGGGCTCGCGGCGCGCTTCAACAGCGGCAGCGGCGCCGAGCCGCGCCCTTCGATGTTTTTCCCGACCGGAATGCCGGTGCTCACATACTGGATGTAGGCCAGCATGGCCTTCATCTCCTTGCCGTCGGCGGGGAGCGCGCGGCCGTTCATGCTGCGCTCCATGCAGCCGTTGATGCGGTCCTCGAGGGTGCGCACTTCGTCCTCGCGCCCCATGTAGGCTGGGAAAGCGCCGTAGACGCCGATCAGCGGCAGGCCGAAGCGCTGCGTGCCGCCGTTCAGATGGCAGTTCTGGCAAGCCAGGTTGTTGCCGGCATAGCGCATCGCCGGATCGGGCACTTCCGGCCCGAGGACGCTGAACGTCCGGACGATCAGTTTCTGGCCGTACATCACCATGTCCCGCCACGCGCCCTGCGGGAGAGTCGCGGGATCGGCGGGCGTCGGCCAATCGACGGGCGCGGGAGCCGCTGCACGGCCCGGGCCGGCAACGCCCATCACAGCCAGCAGCGCCAGGCCGCACGCGAATAGTGAACGCTTCATATCCATCCCCCCGCCCGGCTGTACCGGCCACGATAAAATAGTATCCCTCAGGCGGACCGCGGAGGGGATTCTTCTCTTGTTGCCGGTTCCCAAAAGGATCGGGTTTTAGGGAATGGCGTCCACCCCGGGGATCATTACCTTCCCGGGCCGGGAACGCGCCGCCGGTCCCTGCGTTGCCGATCCGCCTTCGGTCGGATTTTATGAAGAAGTCACGTATGTAAGGAGTGGCGGGACCACCCGAACCGCACAACGGACCACCGTCCGGCACCCGCAGGGTTTCCAGCACTTTCGTGTCCTAAGACTGGGCAGCATCGCGTCCTTCGGGCAAATTGCGTTTACCGCCCACCTGGAGAGTTAAATGAGCTTCAAGCCGTTCGCCGTCGCCTTGACCCTCGCGCTCAGCCTGTCTGGCCTGCCAATCGATTCCGGGGCCGCCGCCAAGGACGTCACGCTGCTGAACGTGTCCTACGATCCGACGCGCGAGCTCTATAAGGAAATCAATGCCGCCTTCTCGAAGCAATGGAAGGCCAAGACCGGCGATAACCTGACCATCCAGCAGTCGCATGCGGGGTCGGGCGCCCAGGCGCGCGCGGTGATCGACGGGCTCAAGGCCGACGTCGTGACGCTGGCCCTGGCGTATGACATCGACGTGATCGCGGAGCGCGCCAAGTCCCTGCCCGCCGCCTGGCAGGCCCGCCTGCCGGAAAATTCGACGCCTTACACCTCGACCATCGTGTTCCTGGTGCACAAAGGCAACCCGAAGAACATCAAGGATTGGGACGACCTGATCAAACCCGGCGTCGGCGTCATCACACCCAATCCGAAGACCTCGGGCGGCGCACGCTGGAATTACCTCGCGGCCTGGGGCCATGCCCTGCACGCCAACGGCGGCAGCGAGGACAAGGCCCGGGAATTCGTGGCCAAGCTCTACAAGAACGTGCCGGTGCTGGACTCGGGCGCGCGCGGTTCGACCATGAGCTTTATCCAACGCGGCCTGGGCGACGTGGCGATTTCCTGGGAGAACGAGGCCTATCTCACCCTGCAGGAATTCGGGGCCGACAAGTTCGAGATCGTGGTGCCGTCGGAAAGCATCCTGGCGGAGCCGCCGGTCACGATCATCGACAAGGTCGTGGACGCCAAGGGCACCCGTGCCGTGGCCGAGGCTTACCTGCAATACCTCTATACGCCCGAAGCTCAGGCGATCATCGCCAAGAATTACTACCGCCCGCGGCTCGACTCCGCCGCGGCCAAGCCGCTGCCGCAGGTGAAGCTGTTCACGGTCGCGGAGTTCGGCGGCTGGGGCAAAGCCCAGGCCACGCACTTCGCCGACGGCGGCGTGTTCGACAAGATCTACCAGCCGTAAGGCTTCGCGCGAGATTACGTTGCCGGGCGCGCCTGCGGTTGCGCCCGGCCTCGCGTCATGGGCGAGGCCGGACATCCCCTGAATCGTTTCGCTGAATCGTTTCGCTTGCGAACGGTCCGCAACCGCAATGCAAAATCACGCACGACAGCGGTGCGGCAGGAGCCCAGAAATGGCATGCCTCCGGTGGAAACACCGGCCCCTTCGCCCGCCCGCGCTTTTGACGCCGGTCAATAACCACCAAACAAATAACCAGGATTTGATAGCGGGTCGAAGGTTCAATTTACATGACAGGCCTCATGCAAGATGCATATTTCCAAAACACGTCTTGAGGCGGAATCCAGTAGCCATGAGCGCGATACAAGCCAGCAGCCATATCATCCGGCTGAGCAACCATCACGGCGTAGAGCCGCTCGGCGTGGTCGGCCTGCTCGCGGTCACCGCACTGGTGGAAGTGGATTTCGTGAAGCTGCGCTTCTGGAAACAGGTGGCGGATGAGATTGCCGCCGCCACTGCGGCCGCCGCGTAAGGCGCCTTACTCCAAGAACACCATCACGTAGGCGAAGAAGAACCCGACCGCGTAGACCGCGGCCGAGAGCGCCAGTATTTGCCCGCCCCGGCGGCGCAGCCGCGTGCAGGCAGCCGCCTGCGCCGGTTCCACGGGGCACGGCGCATTGCGCGACATGTGACGCACCACCGCGGCGGCGGCGAGTGCCATGCCGGCGACCGTGAAGACCATGTCCTTGTGTTCCGAGAGCGTGACCAGGCCGGGCAGCGCCGTCACCAGCCCGGCCATCACGGCGCCGGCGCCAACCGCCACCAGCGCCGCCGGCAGCGCGCAGCAGACCAACGTTCCCAGCGACGTGAACAGCGCCAATCCCGCGAGCGCGGTGCCGCTGGCGGGGGTCTTTTTCAAGCGGGTGCTCAGCGCATCCGGGCGATACCGATGACCGCGTAGCCGGCGTTGACGATGGTCTTGGTGACAGCGGCGTCGTCCATGGACTGGCCGTCCTTGGTGCGCACCGTGACCTTCTTGGTCTCCAGGT
>JAIBCD010000057.1 GCA_019694335.1 Rhodospirillaceae bacterium
AATCTTCCGCGAAGAAATCAGAAAGCCGCATGATATCTGCGCTTCTTCCGCATCATGACGCCACGCGGCGGGCGCCATCATGATGCCGCGACAGGACCGGACGCACCTGAAATCCGAACGCGAACGGCGCGCGCTGCGGCGGCGAACACACACCGTCGCTCGCGCATCGATCGTACGTGCGCCGCGTGCGCGCGCGGCGCGCGCGATCGCCGCCGCGCGACGCTGACGCAGCCATCGCGGCGGAAAAAATCAGCGAGGTCGAAGTAAGCTCGCGACAGAAATCAAGAGGAAAGTAGAACGAGCGCGCGAAATCTCTTGTGCATTGTTGTCAAGTGCGTTTATCTCATCGGCGTTTGGATGTAGTTGCGAACGTGAGTTCGATTTTTTTGTTGTGGCATCCAGACGTTCAACACCTGAAACAGGGGATTATCACCATGGCTGCCAAGAAAAAGGCGAAGAAGAAAGTTGCGAAAAAGAAGGCCAAGAAGAAGGCCAAGAAGAAGTAACTTGGACGTCAGTCATTAGACTGATGGACGAATAGGGACTGCACACAAGAACGGTTACGATATCGGCGCGAACGGAAAGTCGGCAGACGTTTCGTCGCAGGGCTTTTAAGGGCTCCGCCCTGAACAGTTTGTACCGGTGCGATATCCGATTGTGAGAACCCGCCAGATCTAACGATCTGGCGGGTTTTTCATTGTCCCAAGCTCTCTATTGGAAAGCTCTCTATTGGCGCGCTCTTTTCATCGCACGCCGTGCGGCCCACAGGAATGCGGCGGCCCGCCATCTACGCTTGAGGCGGGCCATGGCCCCGAGATGGGTCGGCAATCCCTCCAGGAACCGGTCGAGCACCGGCGCGATCTCCGGCTCGCTGAATAAAGGCACATGCCCCCGGTTGGGGACGGTCACCTGTTCCAGGTCGGGCTTGACCTGCTTCATGCGGGCAAATCCGTCCGCGCTGAGCAAATCGGACAACCCACCCCGGACCGCCAGCACCGGGATTTCCCGGAACGATCCGAAGAACGGCCACAGGCTGACGGGCGCGAAAGCCACGGCGAAGGGTTTGGCGATATCGAGGTCGTAGTCGGCCCTCAGGCGCCCGTCCGGCATGAGCACGAAGCGGTGGCGGGCCTCGCGCATCCAGTCGTCGGGGCCGAAATCGGGATAGAAGGCCGCCTCACCCTTCTTGATGGCGGCCGCGGCCTCGTCCCAGCTCGCCACCGGCACCGCCTTGCCGACGAACTGGGCGATCCGCGCCATGCCGGCAGGGTCAAGGTCGGGGCCGATGTCGTTGAGGACCGCCCCCAGCAGGCGGTAGGGCATCACGGCGGACATGATCATGGCGAGGATTCCGCCCAGGGACGTGCCGACGATGGCCACCTCGGCGAGGCCGTTCACGTCGAGCAGGGTCTCGACATCCCGGACGTAGATCGCCGGCACATAGGTCATGGGGTCGGACGCGTAGGCCGATCCGCCCCGGCCCCTGAGGTCGGCGCACAACACACGGTGCCCGCGCCGGGAGAGATGTTCGGCCAGATCCTCGAAGTCGCGGGCGTTGCGGGTCAGGCCAGGCAGGCACAGGACCGTCGCGCGCGCGCCGCTCCCGCCCGCGGCAGGATAGTCCCGATAGTGAAGCCGGAGCCCATCGAACGAGGTGTAAGTGCGGGAGCGGAACGGCGGCATGCATTTTCCCGGAATTCGTGTTGGAGACCTGAGAGATAAGACTACTATGCGCTCCCGGGCGTCAGAGAAGCATTTTCTCCCGCCGGCGGTTACCGGCCCCTCGCACCCCGGCGGTTTTGTCTTTGCGGGGTGCTCCGGGATATGGCCCACTCCTATTCCAAGGCTTCCCCAGGAACCGACCCATGCCCTCACCGTCCCTCGGCCGCGCGCCCGTCAAAGATGTGGTCGCCGCCATCGGCAACACACCGCTGATCAAGCTGAAGAAGGCGTCCGAGCTCACCGGCTGCACGATCCTGGCCAAGGCCGAGTACGCCAATCCGGGCGGGTCGATCAAGGACCGCACCGCCAAGTTCATCATCGAGGACGCCGAGGCCCGGGGCCTCCTGAAGCCGGGCGGCGTGATCGTGGAGGGTACCGCGGGCAACACCGGCATCGGCCTCACGGTCGTCGGCAACGCCAAAGGCTACCGCTGCGTCATCGTGGTGCCCGAGACCCAGAGCACCGAGAAAAAAGACCTCCTGCGCCTGATGGGCGCCGACGTACGCGAGGTGAAAGCCGTGCCCGCCGCCGACCCCAACCACTACGTCAAGTTCTCCCAGCGCCTGGCCGAGGAACTGTCGCGCTCCGAAGCCAACGGCGCGGTCTGGGCCAACCAGTTCGACAACCTCGCCAACCGCAATGGCCACGCCCGCGAAACCGCTGCCGAGATCTGGGCCGACCTGGACGGCCGTATCGACGGGTTCGTGTCCGCGGTCGGCACCGGCGGCACCCTGGCCGGCGTCGGCATGGGCCTCAAGGAGCGCAACCGCGACGTGGTGATCGCGCTCGCCGACCCGATGGGCGCGGCGCTTTACAACTTCTATGCCCACGGCCAGCTCAAGGCCGAAGGCAATTCGATCACCGAGGGCATCGGCCAGGGCCGCATCACCGCCAACATGGATGGCGCCCCGGTCGACGACCAGTTCCAGATCCCCGACGCCGAAGCCCTGCCGATCGTGTTCGACCTGGTAAAGGACGAAGGTATCTGCGTCGGCGGCTCGACCGGCGTGAACATCGCCGGCGCCATCCGCCTGGCCAAGAAGCTCGGACCGGGGAAAACCATCGTCACCTTCCTCACCGATTCCGGTGCGCGTTACCAGAGCAAGCTGTTCAACCCGGCCTTCCTCAAGTCCAAGGGCCTGCCGATCCCGGCCTGGCTCGATCATCAATAGCGGCCCCATGTTCCGGGTTGTCCATTTCGGCCCGGACGATACGCGCATGGCGGACGCCAGGCGCATCCGGACCGAAGTGTTCTGCGGCGAACAGCAAGTGCCGCCGCACCTGGAATGGGACGGCCAGGACGCTGTCTGCGACCATTTCCTGATTTTCGACGGCGACGCGGCGATCGGTGTCGCGCGCCTGCGCAGCTATCGCGGCATGGCCAAGATCGAGCGCGTCGCCGTCCTGGCCGCGCACCGCGGCCGCGACGCCGGCTGGGACTTGATGGAAGCCGTGCTGGCGCGCGCCAAGGCCCGGGGTTTCGTCAAAGCCATGCTCAATGCCCAGGTGGCGGTGGAGGCATTCTACGCCGCCATGGGGTTCGTGTCCGAAGGCGACCGGTTCATGGAGGCGGACATCGAGCATGTCCGCATGACGCGTGCGCTCTAGGTCTTCGCCGCGATCCAGGCCGCGACGTTGTCCGCGAGCAAGGTCAGGGATAGCGCGCCGTGACCGAGCACCACATCGTGGAATTCCTTGAGGTCGAATTTCTCGCCGAGCCGCGCCTTGGCGTCCTCGCGCAGCGACAGAATCCGGTTCATGCCGACCTTATAAGCCGTGGCCTGGCCCGGGTTGACGATATAGCGCTCGACTGAATTGCCGATGTCCCCGGCCGTGTTGGGGGTGTTCTCCTGGAGGTAGGCGATGGCCTTTTCGCGGCTCCATTTGGTTTCCGGCGCATGGATGCCGGTGTCGACCACCAGGCGGCAGGCGCGCCACAGCTCGCTGGTGAGGCGGCCGACATCGGCGTAGGGGTCTCGATAGAAGCCCATGTCCTTGGCCAGCCGTTCGCAATAGAGGCCCCACCCTTCGCTATAGGCGATGAAGCTGCCCGAGAACCGGCGGAAGCGCGGGAGATCCGAGAGCGCCCGGGCGTAGGACACCTGCAAGTGATGGCCGGGCACGGCTTCGTGATAGGCGACCGCCTCCAACTCATAGGTCGGCAGGGCGGCCATGTCGTAAGTGTTGATGAAATAGGTTCCCGGCCTGCCGTCGTAGGCGCCGGGCCCCTGGTAGAAGGCGGTGGTGGCGGATTGTTCGCGGAACGCCGGCACGGCCTGGACCACCAGCTCGCCGGCGGGTTTGCGCGTGAACGCTTCCGTCAGGCGCGTTTCCATGGCCGCGATGATCTCGCGCGTGCGGGCGAGATAGGCGGCCTTGCCGCCCGCGGTCTGGGGATAGCGGAACCGGGGATCGGAGCGCAGTAACGAAAGGAACCCGGCCAGGTCGCCGGTGAAGCCGGTCTTCGGCATCAGCGCGCGCAGCTCGCCTTGAATGCGCGCCACCTCCTCCAGGCCGAACGCATGGATTTCGGCCGCGGTCATGGCGGTGGTGGTGGCATAGGCCAGTTGATGGGCGTAGTAGGCTTCGCCGTCAGGAAGCCGCCAGGCGCCGTCGTCGGTCCCGGCGCGCGTCCTTTGCGCCTCGGCGAGCGCCATGAGCCTGCGGTAGGCCGGCGCGAGTCCGTCGTTCAACGCCTGGGCGGCGTCGGCGCGCAAGGCCTGCTTGAGAACCCGGTCGGCTTTGACCCCGTCGAGCTTGGCGGTGAAGTCGGCGTAGAGCGGACTGTCGTTGCCGGGCCCGAACGGCGCGCCCGTGAGCAGGTTGCGGCAATCGCGCAGGACGTGGCCGTAGACGAACCGGGGCGCCAGCACGCCCTTGGCCTCGGCCTCGCGCATGGTCGCCATCACCTGGTCGACCAGCCCCGCCACCCCATTCAGGCGCGCGATATAGGCCTGGGCGTCCTCGATGGTGTCGACGCGGTGGATATTGATCAGGAAGCTGGCGATCTGCTGCTGCCAGCCCGACTGCTGGTTGACGGGATAGTCGTAGAGCCGCCAGCGGTCGTCGGCGATGCGTTTCCCGGATTCGTATTCGTAGAGCCGGTAACTGAGGCGGCCTTCGGGGGACAGATCATCGGCGCCGAAAGCGTCGCGCAGGTCGGCGAGGTCTTTCTCGGCCCGCGCACGGTCGGCGGCGAAGCGCGCGGGGCTCAGGTCATCCCACTTGTCGAGACCGGTCTTGAGGCCGAGGGCGGTCTGCTGCATGGGACTGGACGCCAGCCAGGCGTCGAACCGGGTCTCCAGCCAGCCGTTGAGGCGCAGGGTGGCGGGGGTGGCGTCGGTCGCGGCGCGCACCGGTGCTGTCCGGAGGGACGCGCCCAAACAGGCGAATGTGGCTCCGGTTGCAAGCAGGAAACGGCGGCGGGGGAACGCGAAGGGCATATACGGCCTAGGGCCTCGGTAATCGGCATCCTGTGCCAGCAATCACCCTCTTCATGCAAGAGACTCCCGGCGGGATTCTGCGATACCGTCCTGGGTATGAAATCCGCGCTGCGTATCCTGATGCTGGCCTGGACCTTGAGCCTCGGCGCGAGCGCCGTGCTGGCGGCGCCCGCCGAACAGATCCTCCGCCGCGGCAACGACGCCGAGCCCGAGAGCCTCGATCCGCATCGGGTCGGCAGTCATTGGGAAAACAGCGTCCTGGGCGACATGTTCCTGCCCCTGACCACCGAGGATCCCAAGGCCAACCCGATTCCCGGCGCGGCCGAGCGCTGGACCACCAGCGCGGACGGCCTGACCTGGACCTTCACCTTGCGGCCCGGGCTGGTCTGGTCCGACGGCGAGCCCCTCAAGGCGTCCGACTTCGTGTTCGGGTTCCGGCGGCTGCTCGACCCCAAGACCGCCGCCCGCTACGCCTTTGTCCAGTACGTCATCAAGAACGCGGCCCAGGCCAATGCCGGCAAAGTACCCCTGGACCAGGTCGGGGTACGCGCGCCCGACGACCGCACCGTCGAGATCACCCTCGAGGCCCCGACCCCGTTCCTGCCAGGCCTCCTGACCCATTACACCGCCTACCCCATTCCCGAGCACGCGGTACGCAAATACGGCGACGACTGGATCAAGCCGGGGGTGATGGTGTCCAACGGCGCCTATACCCTGGCCGAATGGATTCCCCACGACCATATCGCGCTCAAGAAGAATCCACGGTTCTATGACTCGGCCAATGTCGCCATCGACACGGTCCATTTCATCCCGCTCGAGATCGAGTCCACGGCCTTCGCCCGCTATCGCGCGGGGCAGATCGACGCCTATCTCGGCAAAAGCGGTTTCCCGATCGAGGATCTGCCGATCGTCAACCGGGACTTCCCGGGCCAGGCCCACCTGGTGCCGCAGCTCTCCATCGAATATATCGTCGGTAATATGCGGAAACCCCCGTTCGACGACGCGCGGGTGCGCCGGGCGGTGTCTTTGTGCCTGGACCGCGATTTGCTCGTAGCGAAGGTCTACAAGGCGGGGTTCGTGCCGGCCTATTCTTTCGTGCCGCCGGGCACGGCGGGCTACCACAACGCCGCCCAGCTCGATTTCAAGGACTGGCCCATGGACAAGCGGCGGGCCGAGGCGCGGCGGTTGCTGACGGAAGCCGGCTATTCCGCCAAACGCCCGCTGGAATTCGAGTTTCGCACCATGGCGATCACCCGCAACCGCAAGGTGATCGTGACCTCGTCCGCCCTGCTCAAGGAATGCGGCATCACGGCACATATCTTCCTCAGCGAGTCCAAGGTCTATTACACCGCGCTCCAGATGTTCGACTTCACCCTGGGCATGGCCGCCTGGAGCGCCGACTACAACGACCCGCACACGTTCCTGTACCTGCTGGATTCCCGCGCCGGCGCCTACAACTACCAGGGCTATGCCAACCCGGCGTTCGATCGCCTGATGGATCAGGCGCAACAGACCCAGGATCTGGAAGTGCGCGCCGGTATCCTGGCTCAGGCGGAACAACTGGCGCTCGACGAAAGCGCGGTGATCCCGATGGCGGTCTCCTCCTACCGCGAGCTGGTGGCGCCTTACCTGAAGGGCTACCAGGAGAACGCCACCAGCATCCACCGCACGCGCTGGATGCGCCTCGAACGCCCGTGAGACGCATGTGAGCGGCACCATCCTCACGCCGGCGGAGCTGAACCCGCTACGGATCGGCCTCGGGCCGCTGGAGATGGACGCCTGGCTGGCGCCCCGGCCGGGCGACGCGGCCCTGCTGGCGGAACGCGGGCGCCTGGCCGCGGAACAACCCGATGCCGTGCTGGCAGCCTTGTCCGAAGGCGAGGCAGCGGTGACGGAGCTTGCGGCGATCTTGCGCGGCCGCGGCCATGCGATCCCCGGCGCGGATGCGCGCGGCGCGCTCGCGGCGATGGCCGGAGCGGTGGCCGAGGATCTGCTGCTGCTCACCCCGGCGGGCGACACCTACCGGCTGGTGGCGGGTGTGCTGTGTTTTCCCAACCGCTGGCGGCTCACGGAGAAGATCGGCAAGGGCCTCGCCGCGATCCATACGCCGGTACCGGAATATGAAACCGCGCTCGCGAGCCCGGTGGACCGGTTCCTCGCGCGCCTGCGGCCCGGGCGTGCCTACACCCGGAGCAACTGGGGCCTGGCCTCGTCTCCCGCCCTGCACCTGCCGCTGCCCGTGGCGCCCGTGGACCCCGTGCGCGACAGCGCGTTCTTCCTGCGCCGGGAGGAACAGGGCTTCGTGAAGCTGCCGGCCAGTGAAGCGGTGGTGTTCTCCATCCGCACCACGGTGACGCCCTGGGCGGAGATTCCCGCCGAACATCAGGCCGCGATCCGGGAGGTCGCCGGGTTGCTCAGTCCCGCGTGGCGGGACTACAAGTCGCTGAAATAGGTCCGGGCGAGGACCGGCAGACAACAAAAAAGGGCCTCCCCGGGGGAGGCCCTTTTGTCTCTATCGCCGTAGCCGAAGTTACGCGGCCTGTTCGAGCTTGGGCGCGGGGTAGACCGGCGTGACGGCTTCCGGAGCAGCCGGGAGAACCCGGCGGCCGAGGCCGGCCGAGGAGCCCAGGGCCACCAGCACGGCCGAGGCGTAAGGGACAGCCAGCACCGCCAGCGCCGCAATCCAGGTAACGTCCGCAGGATCGTCCACCTTGTGCATGATGAAGCTGCTGACGATGGCAATGAGCGTACCGGCCAGCATGCAGACTTCGAACTTGGCGATGCGCAGGGCATGGGTCCAGGGGGCCGCGTCTTCGCACTTCGGCGTCCGCATGAACGGCTTGTTGGAGGTCAGCAGGCCGGCGATCACGGCCTTGCCCACGGTGTAGGACAGCGACAGGCCGGTGACGGCGGCGGCGAGCGCGCCGACGAAGCCCTTGCTGACCTTGGTGCGGTGCAGGGTGACGGTCTTCAGGGTCTTGACCGTGAACAGCGCCAGCGCGACCGACGACAGCGCGGTCAGCGGCACGTCGAACATCTTGGGCGCGATCGCGACCAGGGCGGTCCACACCAGCGCCAGCACGCCGAACAGCAGCGCGAAGGCGTCCGCCATCCACGGCAGCCAGCCGGCGACGAAGTGATAGCGCTGGGCCAGGGTGAGCTGAGACTTGCCGGCGAAGATGGATCCAATATGGCGCTTCATGATCTGCATGGCGCCGTAGACCCAGCGGTAACGCTGCGCCTTGTAGGCGTCGTAGGTGTCCGGCATCAGGCCCTTGCCCATGCTGCGGGGCGTGTAGTTGGCGGTGTAACCGGCCTCGAACAGGCGCAGACCCAGCTCGGTGTCCTCGGTGATGCACCACTCCGACCAGCCGCCGACTTCTTCCAGCGCCGAACGGCGGACCACGCACATGGTGCCGTGCTGGATGATGGCGTTGCTCTCGTTGCGTTCGACCATGCCGACCTGGAAGAAGGTGGCGTATTCCTCGAAGCACAGGGTCTTGAACAGGCTTTCGTGGGCGTCGCGGTAATCCTGCGGCGCCTGGACCACGGCGACCTTGGACGTGTTGAAGGCCGGGATCACGGTCTTCAGCCACTCCGGGTTCACCTGGTAGTCGCTGTCGACGACACCGATGAACTGGGCGTCGGGCGCGGTCAGTTCGAGCGCCTTGTTGAGGGCGCCGGCCTTGAAGCCGCGCATGTTCTCGAAATGATAGAAGCGGAAACGCGGGCCGAGAACCTGGGCGTGGGCCTGAACCGGGCGCCACAGGGCTTCGTCGCTGGTGTTGTTGTCCAGCAGGATGACCTCGAAGTTGTCGTAATCCAGACGCGACAGCGCGTTCAGGGTTTCGATCACCATCTCGGGCGGTTCGTTGTAGGTGGCGACGTGGATCGAGACCTTCGGGGTCTGGGTCATCTGCACCTGGGGCAGCGGATTGCGGCGGACACGCCACAGGCTCAGCGCCCACTCGACGGTTTCGGTAATCAGCAGCAGCGCCGTGAACCCGGTCATCGGCACGATGAACACGGCCGCGCCCAGGGTTCCCCACGAGATGTAGGTCAGGCTGGAGGCATCGACCACGAACAGCGTGCCCGAAACGATCAGCGCGATGATCGAAGCCATCAGGATGTACCCGGCCATGCCGACCGACGGCATGAGCAAGAGAACGATCAGACCGATGGCGCAGGTGGCGATGGCGGCGGCGGTGCCGTAGCGCGCCCACTGGTCGAAGGACGACAGCGGGCCGGTGAACGAGAACTTCGGGCCGCCTTCGGCATTGAACATGCCCCAGAACGAACCGACCGCGCCTTCCTGCTCGGCCTTCCACGGCTGATCGAAGGCTTCCATGACGTAGTAGTCGTAGTTCTTGGCGATGGCGAGCGGCAGGAAGTTGCGCAGGTAGAAGGCTTCCACCGCGGCCGAGGGCACCGAGTCCTTCTTGACGCGGCCTTCGGACGGCCAGCCGGTTTCGCCGATCACGATCTTCTTGCCCGGATACTTCTGCTGCACCAGAGCGTAGCTGGTGTTGACGTAGTCGATCGCCTTGTCGGCGGCGATGCCGTCCCAGTACGGCAGGATGTGGATGCCGACGAAGTCCGCGGCCTTGGCGACCACGTCCATGTCGGTGCGGTCGGCCCAGGTCGGCCACACTTCGGTGGTGCCGACTTCGATGCGCTTGTTGATGATCGCCTTCTTGACGCGCTTGATATAGGCCGCGACCTGATCGGGCGTCAGCTCGGCGCGCACGCCGATGGCTTCGTTGCCCACGAACACGCGGTCGATGACCTGCGGGTTGTCGTTGATCGCCTTGATCGCCTTCGCGATCTGGATCTCGTTCTTTTCCTCATCCTTGCCCAGCCAGATGCCGAGCGAGACCTTCATGCCGAATTCCTTGGCGATGTAGGGGATGCGGTCCTGGTTGTAGTCCTGCGAGTAGGTGCGGACGCGCTTGGTGTACTTGGAGAGCTTCTCCAGGTCGTCGCGGATCAGGGCGTCGGTGACGTGGTCATCCAGGTCGTCGCCGCTATAGATGTGCGAGGGGCTGTAAGAGATGCCGCGGAACTGGCCCTTCCAGTCGGGGGCATCCAGCGGGCGGTCGAAGGCGGCCCACAGCGCCACGGAACCCAGCGAGACCAGCAGAAGCGCGATCAGGATTCTCATTTTTGTTTTTACAGCTTTCACTGCGTGTTCGTTGTTGCGGCCATCCCAGGCTCTTGATTCCTTGGCGCTCTCTTATGTTGCACCGCCGCGAGGTTCCTGGTCGCCCCCGCGCGCGTGCTACATGTGGAGGGTAATCATGGCGGGAAAATGGACGCCCTATGAACACGCCTGGGCACCGCTGTTTTGGACTGCACAACCCCCCGGTCCCCGCAGTCCTAAGAAAAAACCGGGACGAACCCGCCCCGGCCATTTCTGCGGCGCCTTATATCAGAGCGCCCAAATTCGGAGAAGGACCGGAAGTGATTGAAATCAAATAATCATGCGGCGTTTTGACCCACTCCAAACCTGCCCCAATTCCGCCTTAATGCGCGAAATTAATATTTTCATTCATAAGATGTATTGTAATTAAATTGCTCACCAAGGGCTGCCGCGCGGAAAAATTAAGAACTGGCTGTTACCCGCCCCTTCCCGACCGCGGGGCTGCTTTCGCGAATCGGATGGCGATTCCCGGGCCGGCTGGCCGGGCCCCCATCACCTCATGTGACGCCGGATTTTTTTTGCTGCACCGCGCCACCGGCAGGTTTATGTGCACGACTTCATGTTGAGCTATCAGCACAGCTACCATGCGGGCGGGCCGGCCGATGTTCATAAGCATCTGGCCCTGGTTCTGTTGCTCGCGCATCTCACCGCCAAGGCCAAACCGGCGGCGATGATCGATCTCTATGCCGGCAACGGCATCTATGCCCTCACCGCGCCCGAGGCGCAGAAGACCGGCGAATATCAAAACGGCATCACCAGGTTGTGGGGCCTGCCCGATCCGCCCGCTGCCATCGCGGCCTACCTGGATGTGGTGAAACGCATCAATCCCGGCGTCCTTAGTCTTTACCCGGGATCGCCCGAGATCGCCGCGCGGCTGCTGCGCGACGGCGACCAGATCATCCTCAATGAACTTCATCCCGGTGCTTTCACCGCGCTGAAACGTTGGGCCGGGAACGATCCCCGCATCAACACGCATAAGCGCGACGGCCTCGAGGCGCTGCTGGCGCTGGTGCCGCCGAAACCGCGCCGCGGGCTGATGCTGGTGGACCCGAGCTTCGAGATGAAAAGCGACTACGCCGACATTCCGGCCCGCCTTGCGAAAGCGTTCGACAAGTGGCGCGAGGGTATTTTCATGATCTGGTATCCGGTGCTGGGCGACGCGCGCCACAAGCCCATGCTCACGGGTATCGCCGCCATCGCCGCGCCGAGCATCGTGGCGGAGTGGAGTCTCGCCGCGAATGCCGATCAGGGCCTCAAGGGCACCGGCGTGATCGTACTCAACCCACCCTGGAAATTCGACACCGAGATGACCGAGGCCGGCGCCGCGCTCGCCAAACTGCTCGGCGGCAAACACGCCACCCGGTGGCTGCGCCCGGCGGTCTAGGCGGCAAGCCCCGGATCGCGCACGATCTCCAGCCGGAAAGCCTTGAATTTCTTCCGCAGCGTGAACCACAGAGCGACACCAGCGGCGGGAACCGAGCCGATGTATCCCATCACGGCACCGATGTCGGCCGACCGGTCCCCATAGCCGAGGAGCGCCGCGATGAACCCGCCGATAAAGCCCAGTACAAAACCGAACAGCGCCGACAGCAGCGTCGCCCGCCAGACCAACGCCCACCAGATCGCCACAAATTCGCCTGCGGTCAGCTTGTCCATGAGGCCTCCCTTGTCCGGAACGCAAAGTATGGCTTGGCGTGCGGGTTATGTCCCGCGCGGCTTCAGGCTTTTCTTGGACGGCGCCGCGGCCACGGGATCCTCGGGCCAGTTGTGGCGCGGATAGCGCCCGCGCATCTCGCCGCGCACTTGCGGATAGACGTTGACCCAGAAATTGGCGAGATCGCGCGTGACCGCGAGCGGCCGTTGCGCGGGCGACAGCAGGTGCAAGGTCACTGGCGTGCGCCCGCCGGCGACAAGCGGAGTCGATGTCAGGCCGAACACCTCCTGCATTTTCACCGACAGGGCGGGCCCGCCCTCGGCGCCATAATCCACGGCGATATGCGAGCCCGAGGGCACCGGCAGATGCGTCGGCGCCAGTTCGTCCAGCTTGGCGGGGAGCGGCCAGGGCAACAGCGTCATCAACGCCGCATGCAGGTCGAGACGCGCCAGCCCGTCGATGCGCGTGATCCCGGCGGCGAACGGGCCCAGCCAGACATCGAGCCCCGCCAGCAGCGCAGCCTCGCTCATATCGGGCCAGGTGTCGTCACCAAACACGCGGCGCAGGAACTCCACGCGCGTCCGCAGTCCTTCGCTCGCGGGCGTCCACGGCAGTACGCCTAACCCCAGCTCGCGTACACCGGTCAGCAGCGCGGCCACTTGCCGATCCGGGTCCGGGTCGCGCAACGGCTTGTCGGCCAGCACCACGGCGCCGAGACGCCGTTGCGCCCGCGCGGTCACCGCCCTGGCGCGGCTGTCCCAGGCGATCTCGGCGGTCTCGGTGATATCGGCGGCGAATACATTCTCGATTTCGGCCTGGGTCACGGGCGCGGCAAGATAGATCTGCCCCTCCCGGCCCGAACCTCCCAGATCGGCCACAGCCAGGAACTCCTGCGCCGCCAGGGGATCGGTGGGATCGAGGCCGGCGCCGCCGCCGCCCGCGAGGCGGTATTTGCCGCCCGGCCCCCGGCGCTGGGCGATGCGGTCGGGATAGGCAAGCGCGGTGAGGATGCCGGCGTCGGCGCTGGACCCGCCTTCGCTTTTGACGCGGGCCAGGCCACGGATCTGCTTGGCGGCGAGCCGGACGCGCTGCACGGCCCCGCGGCTGACCCCTCCGCCAGCATCCGGGCGCCCGCCCGCAAGCGCTTCGAGCCGTGTCCTGATATCGGCGTCGCGGCTGCGCAGGATGTCGCGCTCCGCCAGCACGGCGGCAAGGTCGCAGGCCGTTCCCATGGCGCCGACCTCGGGCGCGCGGTGGATCATATGAGCGAGACGCGGATGCAGCGGCAGGGCCGCCATGGCCTTGCCCTCGGGCGTGATGCGGCCGTTCGCGTCCAGGGCGTCCAGACGGCGGAGCAGATCGATGGCTTGGCCATACGCCGCCGCCGGCGGCGGAGTCATCCAGGTCAGCGCCGCGGGGTCGGCCACGCCCCAGGCGGCGAGATCGAGCGCCAGCGGCGCGAGATCGGCGGTGAGCATTTCGGGCTCGTCGTAAGCGGCCAGCGCCCGGTCCTCGGGTTGGGTCCACAGGCGGTAGCAGACGCCGGGCTCCAGACGTCCGGCACGGCCACGGCGCTGCTCCGCCGAAGCCTTGGACACGCGCACCGTTTCCAATTCACTCATGCCACGGCGGGGATTGAAGCGCGGGGCTCGTTTGTAGCCGCAATCCACGACCACGCGCACGCCCTCGATGGTCAGACTGGTCTCGGCGATGGTGGTGGCCAGCACCACCTTGCGCCTGCCGGCGGGCGCGGGATTCACCGCGCGGTCCTGTTCGGCCGGCGACAAGGCGCCGAACAGCGGCGCGACGATGACGTCACCGGGAAGGTCGCGCAGCAGGTCTTCGGTGCGCCGGATCTCGCCCTCGCCCGGCAGGAACGCCAGCACGCTGCCGGACTCTTCCGCCAGCGCGCGGCGGATCAGTCCAGCCATATCGGCGGCCAGGTCGGCGCCCGACGATTTTCCACTGCGCGGCTTATCGAGATAACGCGTCTCCACCGGGAACGGCCGGTGCGGCGCGGTGATCACGGGCGTGCCGGCGCCGAGCACTTCCGCCACCGCCGCCTGATCCAGGGTCGCGGACATCACCACGATCCTCAAATCCGGCCGCAAGGCGCGCTGGATGTCGAGCGCGAGCGCCAAGCCCAGGTCGGCATCCAGGCTACGCTCGTGGAATTCGTCGAAGATCAGCACGCCCACGCCGGCGAGATCGGTATCGCTTTGCAGACGCCGCGTCAGGATACCTTCGGTCACCACCTCGATACGCGTGCGCGCACCGACCGCGGACTCGAGCCGCACTCTGTAACCGACCGTCTCGCCGGGCTTCTCGCCCAAGGTCGCGGCCATGCGCGCGGCCGCCATGCGCGCCGCCAGGCGGCGCGGCTCCAGCATCAGGATTTTCTGATCCTTGAGCCAGGGCGCCTTGGCGAGCGCGAGCGGGATGCGCGTGGTCTTGCCGGCGCCGGGCGCGGCCTGGACCACCGCCGCGGCGGTCCGGGCGAGCGCGGCGTCCAGGTCACCGAGGACCGCGTCGATGGGAAGAATGATCTGGTCCAATCAGGCCTGCGACGGCACGTCGACCGCCGCGTAGGCCTCAGGCGCCTTGAGGGCCGGCATGCGGTTGAAGGCGCGATGGATGGCCTTGGTCAGGGAGTCCTTGGTGACCGGCTTGCGCACATAGCCGTTGACGTCCAACTCCAACGCCGCCCGTACCACCGCCTCCTGGCCGTAGGCCGTGAGCATGATGAAGCACTGGTCGCGCGGGATATGGGCGTGCTTGCCGGAACGGATTTCCTTGAGCAGCATAAGCCCGTTCATCACATCCATGCCGTAATCGCAGACGATGCAATTGAACCGCTTGTGTTTGTCGGCGAGGATATTGAGCGCGCCCACCGCGCTGACCGCCTTGACCACGCCGGCGAAGCCGGCGGTCTTGAGGATGGCTTCGACCACCTCCAGGATGCCGCGGTCGTCGTCGATCACCAGGACGCGCAGGGTCTCGAACGAAGTAACAATCAGAGGTTCGGACATTGACCTTGGGCTCTCGTAACAATCCAACAATTTTTGCCCAATCACGGGCGCATTTCAAACCCGATGGTGGATAGGTGCTCCACAGGCTTGTTTCTTGCCCCTATCATGGGATAACCGTTTCGGTAGCATGCACCGGTAGTGGGCCGACGCCCCGGGGATAACTGAACATGAAAAACCTGGGGAAACCATCCATCCTCGTGGTCGAGGACGATACCGCGATCCAGGCGCTGCTGCGGGCGGTGCTGGGGTCCGACTACAACCTCAAGATCGCGGGCGACGGCGCCACCGCGCTGCTCGCCGCCGCTGAAATCGAACCCGACCTGATCCTGCTCGACGTGATCCTGCCGGACATGGACGGACGCGAGATCTGCCGCCGGATCAAGTCCAATACCCGCCTCGCCGCCGTGCCGGTGATCTTCCTGACCAGCCTGGCCGATCCGGCCCACGAGGTCCAAGGCCTGGAAGCGGGCGGTATCGACTACCTCGCCAAGCCGATCAACCCCGCGATCCTCAAGGTCCGGGTGAGCAACCACCTGGACCTCAAGCGTTCAAGAGACGCGCTTGAGCGTATGGCCCGCCTCGACGGGCTTACCGGCCTCGCCAACCGGCGCACCTTCGACGACATGCTGGCACGCGAATGGCGGCGCCTGGCGCGCGTCAGCCATCCGCTGTCCGTCATCATGATGGATGTGGACCACTTCAAGCTGTACAACGATACCTACGGACATGGCGGCGGCGACGAGTGCCTGAAACAGGTGGCCGCGGCCGCTGCCGGCGCCCTGCAGCGCCCGGCCGACGTGGTGGCGCGCTACGGCGGCGAGGAGTTCGTGGCGCTGTTGCCCGACACCACCCTCGACGGCGCCCTGATGGTCGCCGAAGCCATCCGCACCGCCGTGATCTCCCTGGTCATCCCGCACGCCGGATCGAAGGTGGCTTCGCATGTGACCCTCAGCCTCGGCGCCGCCTGCACCGTGCCGCAACAGGACGGCAAGCCTGCGGATCTGCTGGAAGCCGCCGACAACGAGCTATATGCGGCGA
The DNA here is from genome assembly GCA_019694335.1 of Rhodospirillaceae bacterium. Taxonomy (GTDB): domain Bacteria; phylum Pseudomonadota; class Alphaproteobacteria; order Rhodospirillales; family Rhodospirillaceae; genus SHVO01. Next base: position 16,087 of record JAIBCD010000057.1, read on the forward strand.
AATCCGGGGGCCGGAATCAAGCCAAGGGGCGGATGCTCTAGGCGATGCCGGTCACCATTACCGCCTTCGAACGCTCGCCCGACGGCGGTAGAGGACTGGCGCGCGACACCCGCGTGCGCTGGGCGCTCGAGGAAGTGGGCCAGCCTTATGAGGTTCGCCTGATTTCGTTCAAGGCGATGAAAGAACCCGCGCATCTCGCCATTCATCCCTTCGGCCAGATTCCGACCTATGAGGAGGACGGGCTCGCCCTATTCGAGACCGGCGCCATCGTTCTTCATATCGCCGAGCGCCATGCCGGGCTACTGCCGGCCGAGACCAACGCGCGGGCGCGCGCGATCGGCTGGATGTTCGCCGCGCTCAATACGGTGGAGCCGCCGATCCTGGAATTCACGACCGCCCGGGTTTTCGAGGCCGACAAGCCCTGGAGCAGGGAGCGCCTGCCCCTGGCCGAAGCCCCGGTTCACGTCCGGCTGCGGCAGCTGTCCGCCCCCGCCTCGGCGACGCCGATTGGCTCGACGGCGCGTTCAGCGCGGGCGATCTGATGATGGTGTCGGTGCTGCTCAGGCTGCGGTCGTCGGGGGTTCTCGATGCACACCCGCGCCTGGCCACCTATGTCGCCCGCGGCGAGGCCCGGCCCGCTTATCGGCGCGCCTTCGCCGCGCAACTTGCGATCAACGCGCCGCCCGGGAGTCCGGCGCCGGTTCTTTGAATCGAAAACGGACGCCCGGTTCTTGTTTCGCCGCACGTTTGACGGCCGAACCGGCTCCCTCTTCGGCCTGACAGACTCTAGGCCTTCACGCGCGGGAAGCGTTCCGTCAGGGCCTGCTCGGTCGCCGTCACCGCCGCCGCGACCTGCGCGAGCATCGGTTCGATCTCGTCCAGGCTCTTGGACTCGACTTCGATGAACTTGGCAAGGCTGCTGGCGTGCGGCGCTCCGAACTGGGCGCAGAGGCCCTTGAGCGCGTGGGCCGTACGCTTGGCCGTGCTCAAGTCACCGGCCTTAACCGCGGCGGCGAGATCGTCGCGATACTGCGCCATGTTCGTGCGGAAGGTGACGATCATCGGAGCGAACACCTCTTCGCCCAAGGCATCGACCAGGCTTTTGATCATCGCGTCGTCCAGCACTTTGGGCTGCGGGGGCTTGGCCGCCGGCGTTTCAACCTTGGCGGCGGGCGCTTCAATCTTGACGGCTGACGACTTAATCCTGACGGCTGACGACTTAATCTTGACGGCTGACGCCGTGGCAGACCGCTGCGCGACCTGCTGCGCCATCTCGGCCTCCAGGGCCGCCCAATCCACTGGCTTGGCGACGATCGCGTTGACGCCCGCGGCGAAATAGGCGGCGCGATTGTCGACGATGACGTCGGCGGTGAGCGCGATGATCGGCATGGTGGCGCGGACGCCGCCCATCTTGCGGATTTCGCGGGTGGCTTCTGGCCCGTCCATCACCGGCATCTGCATATCCATGAGGATCACGTCATAGACAGCGGCCTTGGCCTTGGCGACGGCTTCGACGCCGTCCTGGGCGGTGTCCACCTTATGCCCGAGGCGGGTCAGCATCATGGCGATCAGCCGCCGCGAGGTCTCGCTGTCCTCGGCCAACAGGATGTTGCGCTTGGCGGCCGGCGCCGCCGGAGCCTTGGGCGCGGGCGATTCGATCGCCGGCGCCGGCGCGGCGCCCTCGCCCAGCCGGTCGTGCCCCACCAGCACCGAGAATTTGAACACCGACCCTTGCCCCTCCTGGCTCTCCACCGTGATTTCACCGCCCATGGCGACGACCAGGCGTTTGCAGATCACGAGCCCCAGCCCGGTGCCGCCGTACTTGCGGGCGGTCGACACATCCGCCTGCATGAACGGCCGGAATAGGCGCTCGATGTCGGCCTGCGACATGCCGATACCGGTATCGGTGATGGAAAACCTGAGCCACAGCCCGCCACCCTCGGCGCGTTCCTGGGCGAGGGCCAGCACGATATTGCCCTTGGCGGTGAACTTGATGGCGTTGCCGACCAGATTCGAGAGCACCTGACGCAGGCGCTTCGGGTCGCCGATCACGCGGTTCCAGTAGGTCGGCGGCAGGCGGGTTTCCAGCGACAGCCCTTTGTCGATGGCGACCGAGGCGAACAGGTTCTTCACGTCGCCGATGACGTCGTTCAGCCGGAATGGCGTGGACTCGATCTCGAGTTGCCCAGCCTCGATCTTGGAGAAATCCAGGATGTCGTTGAGCAGGTCGAGCAGTGCGCGCGCAGAGCGGATCAGGAGTTCGGTCAGCTCCTTCTGTTCCCCGGTTTGCTCGCTCATCAGAAGGAGGTCAGCCATCCCCAGCACGCCGGTCATCGGCGTGCGCAGCTCGTGGCTCATCATCGCCAGGAACTGCGACTTTGCGGCGCTGGCGTCCTCGGCGCGCTCGCGCTCGAAGGCCAGGTTCTGCGCGAGCGCCGCGAGTTCGTCGGCCTGAAGTTTCAAGCGGTCGCGCGCCGCCGCCAGTTCGCGTTCGCGCTCTTTGCGCTCGGTCACGTCCATCACGATCATCTGGCAGGCGGGCTCGCCTTCCCAGTCGATCATGTGCCACAACGTTTCCTGATGACGCCGGCGCCCGAGCCGGTCGATGGTCACCACCTCGCGCATCTTGCCGTTGAATTCGCCGGCCAGCGCGCGCCGCCAGAGATCGTCGACATCCACCTTGTCCTCGAGCAGGCGGTGGACGATCAGCGAGGGCAGTTCCAGCACGTCCTCCACCCGCTCGTAACCGATCTGCCGGGCGAAGGCGAGATTGCAGAACAGGGGCTTATAGCGCCGGTGAATGACCAGCCCCTGGATCGACCCTTCGATCAGGCCACGGAATTTGCGTTCGCTCTCGGCCAGCGCGCGTTCCGCCGCCTTTTGGGCCGAGATGCAGCGGACGAAACCCACCGAGCGCACCGCATGGCCGGTCTTGTCGAGCTGGCGTATAGCCCGGATATGCACCCAGGCCTGCTCGCCGGCCACCGGCGACTTGATGCGCACTTCGGCGTTCAAGGGCGTATTGCGCATCTGATATTCCTCGAGGTCGGCGAGGAACTCGGCCTGATCGCCGGGCTGGACGACGCGCGCGAGCACTTCCGTCGTGATGCGGGAGTCGCGCGCCTCGATGTTGAGCATCTGGCGGGCGCGCGGCGACCAGTAGGCACGGCCGGTCCGGGAATCGATGTCGAAATGGCCGGCCTCGGAGGCCTGGATCGCGAGTTCCAGGGATTCGCGCGAACGGCGCAATTCATCATAGGCTTCCTGGCGCTCGGTCATGCCACCGATCTGCAAGCCCAAGGTTCCGAACACCCGGAGCAGGTCCATGTCGCGCGGAACCGGCTTGTGGGTGAAGAACTCCAGCACAGCCCGGAACGCGCCCCCGACATGCACCGGCAGGCATATCGCGGTACGCAAACCCAGTTCCGGCAATGCCTTGGCGCGCGGGAAGTTGGCGTCCTTGGTGACGTCCTCGATCCAGGCCGGACGCTGGGACTCCCACACCCGCCCCGGCAGCCCCTGCCCCTTGCGGAACGGCGTGCGCGCGGTGAGTTCCCGGAACGGCTGATGCGCGCCGGGATCGGCACAGTGCCAGATGTCGGTCGGCTGCATCTCTTGGTCGGCCGGATCTGGCAATACATAGGCGTGGCCGATCGGCCAATTGATCGTCTGGCACACCAGATCAAGCGTGCGCTGGATGATCGCCTCGAAGGATGGCGCCTCGGCCGCGAGGGTCATGCCGGCGTGCAGCAGGTATTGTTCGCGCGCCTGGCGTTTCAGGGTCTCGGCCGCCTCCTGCCGCTCGATCACGCCGCCGATCTGGCGCCCGAGGGATTCGAACACGTTGATGAGATCGGGATCTTCGGGCCGGACGCGGTCGGAAAAAAACTCGATCACCGCGCGCACATCGCCGCGGACCGCGATCGGGAACGCCACGGCTGCGTGCAAGCCGGTCAGATCGTGAAAATGGTTGAATTGCGGATCGGCCGCGATGTCGGCCGACCAGATCGGACGCCCGGCCCTCCAGACATTGCCCGGCAACCCGACCCCCGGCGCGTATTTGACGCCGGCATTGATCTTACGCAGCTGCGCATAGCGATCCGGATC